>CAMAOY010000121.1 GCA_945859865.1 Phenylobacterium deserti | reverse complement strand
AGGCCGCATCGCCCTTGACGGCAAGGAATGGGCAGCGGAACTGGAGGGCGGCGGTGCCCTTGCTGCAGAAGCCGAGGTGGAGGTTACCGGGATCCGGGGCGCGATCCTGCAGGTCCGTCGCCGGCACTGAGGGCTTCGAGGCTCCGGCGGAGATCGCGTAGGAAGGCCAGGCCTTCACGAAGATAGTTGTCATTCAAATCAGTTTTGAGGCGATCTGTTCCGGGTCTGAGGGCCGCCGCCGCCGCCCGGGCCTTCTCCGCGCCCTCCGAGGTCATGAAGACCCGTTTCCGGCGGCCATCGCGATCATCGCCTTCCATCCTGACCCAGCCAAGTACCTCCATGCGCTGGAGGAGGTGGGTCACGGCCCCCCGGCTCATCCGCAGACGCGAGGCGATCTCCGCAGGCGCGGTGCCATCCCCAAAACGCAGAAAATCCCTCAGGACTTCAAAGTGTGTGAAGGACATGGGGGCGGGAAGCCGGGCTTCAACTGCGGCCCTCAAGGCGTGCTCTGCAGCGCCCAGCTCATACAGGACCTCCATGTGGGGCGGATCCCAGGCGCGGGTCCGGACGGCAGCTTCCGACATTCTGGCTCCTATAGTTGCATTTGCAACTATGTGCCATGTCCTCCGGAACCGTCAAGGTTCGAAGGGACCCTCGGCCAGTCCCCGGCGGGCCAGGGCGTCGGCGCGATCGTTGAGTTCGTGGCCGCTGTGTCCCTTGACCCAGCGCCACTGCACCTCATGCCTTTGCCGGGCCTCGTCGAGGCGCCGCCAAAGGTCCTCGTTTTTCACGGGCTTGCGGTCGGCGGTCTTCCAGCCCCGCGCCTTCCAGTTGCGGACCCACTCGGTGATCCCCGTGCGCACGTACTGGCTGTCGGTATGGAGTTCCACCCGGCAGGGCCGCGTCAGGGCCTCCAAGGCGCGGATGGCCGCCATCAGCTCCATGCGGTTGTTGGTGGTGGCCGGATCTCCCCCGAAGAGCTCCCGTTCATGGTCACCCCACAGGAGGACCGCCCCCCAACCCCCGGGCCCCGGATTCCCGGAACAGGCACCGTCTGTGTAGATCACCACGTCCGGCGTCATGCGCCGGGGCCGAAGAAAAGAAGATCGGTGGACTCCCGATGGACGGCGAGTTTTCGCTCGTACTCCAGGGGCGACTTGGGTCGGACGAGGGCGCCCTCAGGGACGGACCCCCAGTCGGCCAGCCGGGTGAGGAAGAAGCGCATGGCCGCTCCCCGGGCGAGCACGGACAGGGCCGCCCGCTCGGCCGGGTGGAGGGGGCGGCGAGACTCATAGCCGGCCACCAGGGCCCGGGCGCTGGTCAGGTTGAAGCTGCCGTCGACCTCGAAACACCAGGCGTTCAGGGCGATGGCGATGTCGTAGGCCAAAAGGTCGTTGCAGGCGAAATAGAAGTCGATCGCCCCGGCGAAGGCCTCGCCCCGGAAGAAGACGTTGTCGGGGAAGAAGTCGGCATGGATCACCCCGGAGGGAAGATTCGCTGGCCAGGCGGCGTCCAGGGCGTCCAGGTCGGCGCGGATCGTCCGGGACAGTCCGGGCTTGAGAACCTCCGCTGCGGCCTCCAGGGGCGCGAAGACGGCTCGCCAGGCCGCGTGTCCCAGGGTGTTCTCCCGGGTCCGGGCGAAACCTGAGGCGGCCATGTGAAGCCAGGCGAGGCCGGCACCGGCCTCACGGCAGTGGGCGGCGTTCGGTCGCCGGACGGACAGCCCGGGCAGGAAGGTGACGATGGCGGCCGGCTTGCCCCGGACGCTCTTGAGGGTACGGCCCTGGCGATCGGCGACCGGCTCGGCGCCCGGGAAGCCATGGCGGGAAAGCCAGGTCAGGAGATCGAGGAAATAGGGCAGGTCATCCGCCCGGACCCGCTTCTCGTAGATGGTCAGGATGAACCGGCCGGCCTCCGTCTCGAGGAGGAAGTTCGAGTTCTCCACCCCTTCCGCCACACCCTTCAGGGACAGGGGCGCGCCGATGTCGAAGTCGGCCAGGAGTGTCCCCAGCTCCTCGTCGGTGATGTCGGTGTAGACGGCCATGCGCCCCGATTGAGCGAGGGCGGGCGACGGGTCAAGCCAGTTCGTCAAGGCGGCGGAAGCCGTCATCCCGCCAAAGCATGGCCCCAACCAGCGCCGGAAAGGCTCAAGTCAGCAGGGCCCTGGGCAGCTTGAAGCTGACGGTCTCGCGCGCGGCGCCGACCTCTTCCACCGTCACGGCGAAGGCGTCGGAGATCCTGGAGATGACGCCCTGGACCAGGTCCTCAGGCGCCGAGGCCCCTGCGGTGACCGCTACGGTGGCGGCACCTTCCAGCCAGGCCAGGTCCAGGTCGTCGGCGTCGTCGATCAGGAAGGCCTTCGGGGCGCCGGCTCTCAACCCCACCTCGACAAGACGAACGGAGTTTGAGGAATTGGCGGAGCCGATCACCAGCAGCACATCACAGGCGCCGGCGAGCGACTTCACCGCGTCTTGCCGGTTTGTGGTGGCGTAGCAGATGTCGTCCCGGTGGGGCGTGGCCATTGCCGGGAAGCGGGCCCGGAGCATCTCGACGATTTCAGCGGTGTCGTCCACCGAGAGGGTCGTCTGGGTGACATAGGCGAGGGCGTCAGGGGCCCTGGGGATGAAGTCCCGGGCCTGTTCGAGGGTCTCGACCAGCACGACCGCCCCCTCGGGCAGCTGGCCCATGGTGCCCACAACCTCCGGATGGCCGGCATGGCCAATAAGGAGGACCTGCCGGCCGGCGGCGTGGTGCCGGGTCGCCTCCACATGCACCTTGGAGACGAGGGGACAGGTTGCGTCGAGATAGGTCATCCCCCGGGCCTGCGCCGCCTCGGTGACGGACCGGGGGCTTCCGTGGGCGGAGAAGACCACGGGCCGGTCATCCGGGCATTCCTCCAAGGTCTCGACGAAGACCGCGCCCAGGTCCCGGAGCCGGGACACCACGTGCCGGTTGTGGACGATCTCGTGGCGGACAAAAACGGGAGCGCCGAAGCGCTCGAGGGTCGCCTCGACCACCTGGATGGCCCGGTCGACGCCCGCGCAGAAGCCTCTCGGGGCGGCCAGTCGGACGATCAGGGCGGGCGGTGCGGCGGGTTCTGCGCTCATGCCCTCTATCTAGGGTCTCACCGGCCGCGTTGCAGCCGTAATCTTTGTTCAGTATCAGGGGGCTTGGCCGCGCCTTCTGCGCGGAGTTTCGCCGGACGACATGATGCGCCCCAGCTCCCTGATCGCCGCCCTGCTCCTGGCCTGCGCCGTCGCTGCGCCTGCGACCGACGCCATGGCCCAGTCCCGTCCGCCGTCGGGTGATGACCAGGCCGAGGATGCGGCCCGCAAGCGCAAGCGCGACGCCGAGTTCGGCGACAACCAGGCGCGGCTCCCCGAACTGCGCAACGCCGGCCCCTGCCCCTTCGTGAAGGTCCTCTACGACGCCGGCCGCTATGTCGAGTTCACGGGCGGCAAGGAAGCCTCCGCCGAGGTGGCCTGGACCGGCGAGATCCAGCGGATCTCTGCGGGCTGCGCCTACAAGGACGAAGAACCGATCACCCTGGCCATCGACGTCCTCTTCGCCGCCGGACGGGGGCCCAAGGCGACCGGTGCGCAGAAGACCTACCGTTACTGGGTGGCGGTCACCCAGCGGAACCGTCTGGTGATTGACAAGGTCTATTTCGACCTCCCGATCCGGTTCGAGACGGGACAGGACCGCCTCTATGCGGTGGACCGGATCGACGGCATCGTCATCCCGCGGGCGACCCTGACGACCTCCGGCTCCAATTTCGAGGTCCTGGTGGGGTTTGACGTCACGCCGGCCATGGCGGCTTTCAATCGGGAGGGGAAGCGATTCCGCCTCGACGCCGGCACCCAGACCGCAACCGCAGGCGGCCGGGACCAGAAATGAGCGGGCTGAGACGCGCGATCGACCAGCGCCTTGCCGGGGCGTTCGGTTCCCTTGGTCTGCCCGTCGACCTGGCCCGCGCCACGCCCTCCGACCGTCCAGACCTGGCCGATTTCCAGTGCAACGGCGCCCTGGCGGCGGCCAAGCGGGTGGGTCGCAATCCCCGCGAGATTGCTGGGGCGGTCGTCGAGGTCCTGGGGGCCGCCCCGGAGTTCGCCGCCGTGGAGATCGCCGGTCCCGGCTTCATCAACCTGCGCCTGTCCGACGCCGCCCTGTCCGCCCGCGCCGGCGAGATTTCTGCCGACCCCCGGCTAGGCGCCGGGCGTGTTGCCACGCCGCGACGTATCCTCATTGACTATGGCGGTCCCAACGTGGCCAAGCCCATGCACGTGGGTCACCTGCGCTCGTCCATCATCGGGGAGTCCCTGAAGCGCATTTACCGGTTCCGGGGCGATACGACCGTGGGCGACGCCCACTTCGGCGACTGGGGCTACCAGATGGGCCTGCTGATCGGCGCGGCCATGGACGCCGATCCCTGGATCCAGGCCCTGGTGGAGGACCTGAACGCCGCCGGGGTCGAGCCGTCGCCCGTGGCCGAGGCCGCCGCCTTCGAGGGGCTCTCCCAGCGCATCAGCCTGGCCGACCTCGACCGGATGTATCCGGAGGCTGCGGCCCTCGGGAAGACCGACGAGGCCTACCGCAACCGCGCCCGCCGCCTGACCGCCGCTCTGCAGTCCCGCCGGCCGGGATGCCTCCTGCTGTGGCGGCACTTCGCCCGGGTGACCCAGGTCGCCCTGGCCCGGGACTTCCACGCCCTGGGCGTGGACTTCGACCTCTGGAAGGGCGAGAGCGACGCCGATCCCCTGATCCCGGAGATGGTCGCCGACCTGGAGGCCCGGGGCCTGCTTGAGGACGACCAGGGCGCACGGATCGTCCGGATAGGCCGCCAGGGCGACAAGCGCGACCTGCCCCCCCTGCTGGTGGTGTCCTCCGAGGGCTCGGCCATGTACGGGACGACCGACCTCGCCACCATCCTGGACCGCCGTCGGACCTTCGATCCCGAACAGGTGCTCTACGTCGTCGACCAGCGGCAGGCCGACCATTTCGAGGTGGTGTTCCGCGCCGCCGTCCTGGCCGGCTACGCCGCCGAGGGCCAGCTGGAGCACATCGGCTTCGGCACCATGAATGGGATCGACGGCAAGCCCTTCAAGACCCGCGAGGGCGGGGTGCTGAAGCTGAACGACCTGATCGAGATGACCCGGGACCGGGCGCGTGAGCGCCTGCGCGAGGCGGGGCTGGGCGCGGAGCTGGCTCCCGAGGCCTTCGAGGCGACGGCGCACCAGGTGGCGGTGGCGGCGCTGAAGTTCGCCGACCTGTCGAACTTCCGCGGCACCTCCTACGTCTTCGACCTCGACCGCTTCACCAGCTTCGAGGGCAAGACCGGCCCCTACCTCCTCTACCAGGCTGTGCGCATCAAGTCGGTGCTGCGCCGGGCGGCCGAGCAGGGGCTGGAGGCCGGTGCCCTCCACATCGAAGACCCGTCTGAGCGCGAGCTCGCCCTGCTGCTCGACGCCTTCGACGGCGCCCTGGCCGAGGCCTACGACCGCCGGGCGCCGAACCTGGTTGCCGATCACGCCTACCGCCTGGCCCAGGCCTTCTCGCGCTTCTACGCCGCCTGCCCCATCCTGCCAGCCGAGGGCGAGGTCCGCGCCTCGCGCCTGGCCCTGGCGGGCATGGTCCTTAGCCAGCTTGAGCTCTGCCTCGACCTCCTGGGCCTGTCCGCCCCCGAACGGATGTAGAGGGGGCTGCGGAGCCGCAACCTGTGGACAATCCCGATCCCGGGCCCCGACTCATTGACTATCCGGGGGGCATCGCACACCGTGCGGACGACTCTCGCGGGAGAGACCGGGCCCGTCCCGGAGCCGAAGGCGCAACCGCCCCGGAAACGCTCAGGCAAAAGGACCGCGGAGGCGAAGGAACGCTGGAAAGCAGCGACGGGTCCGTCCCGCCGCTCGCCGAAGGAGCAAGGCCCCCGGATACCCTCCGGGCCAGCTGAAATCTCTCAGGTGCCAAGGACAGCGGGGGCGAAGCGCATCGGCCAGGCCGGTGCGCGGTCGTCTGTCGTCGCCGGGAGTCCCTGATGAGCGAACCCGAACTGAAGCGCACGCCCCTGCACGCGGCCCACCTGGCCGCGGGCGCGCGCATGGCGGGCTTCGCGGGCTATGACATGCCCATCCAGTACCCCGACGGGGTGATGAAGGAACACGCCTGGACCCGGACGTCCTCAGGCCTGTTCGATGTCTCCCACATGGGTCAGGCGCGGATCCTCGGGGCGGACGCAACGGCGGCGTTTGAGGCCGTCACCCCGGGGGACTTCGCGGCCCTCAAACCCGGGCGGCAAAAGTATTCTGTCCTGCTCAACGACACGGGCGGGATCCTCGACGACCTGATGGCCGCCCGCCCGGACGACCAGGGCCTGTTCATCGTGGTCAACGGGGCCTGCAAGGACGCGGACTTCCGCTTCCTGGACGCGCAGCTGTCCGGCGACGCCCGTCTGGTCCGGATCGAGGACCGCGCCCTCCTGGCCCTGCAGGGACCTGAGGCGGCGGCCGTCCTGGCGGCGCATGTGCCGGCGGCCACCGGCATGGCCTTCATGGACAGTGCCGCCCTGACTGGCTTCGGCGGGGTCGACCTGATCGTCTCGCGCTCGGGCTACACCGGCGAGGACGGCTTTGA
>CAMAOY010000120.1 GCA_945859865.1 Phenylobacterium deserti | reverse complement strand
CGCGGGCTGCCCGGTGTCCAGGCCCCGACGCAGGGCGTCCTCATCCACCAACCCGCCCCGACCGATGTTGATCAGGAGGGCGCCGGGCTTGAGGGCCGCAAAGAAGGCGTCGTTGCACATGTCCCGGGTCTCGTCCGTCAAGGCGCAGGCGAGCACGACCACATCGGTGTCCGGAAGGGCTTCGGCAATCCGGGACAGGGGCAGGGTGCGATGCGCCAGCCCGGCGTCCGAGCCCCGGCGCACGACGGTCAGGTCCACGCCGAAGGCCCGTGCCCGCTGGGCGATCTGCTCGCCGATCGCGCCGTAGCCCACCAGAAGCCAGCGCGTCTGGCTGACCTCCCGGTACTGGGTGCGGCCCCATTCGCGCCGCGCCTGCAGCGCCTTCTGGGCGTCGATGGGCACAATCAGGGACAGGGCGTGGGCGAGGACGTACTCGGCGATCACCACGCCCTGGGCGGAGGACTTGGTGATCCTGACGCCCTTTTCCATGATGCGCCGGAAGATCGGCAGGTCGAGCCCGGCGTTGAAGGTCTGCAGCCAGCGGACGCTGGGGCTGTCCAGCAGGGCCCGCATGAGGGTGGGAAGGAGCCCTCCCTGATAAGCCTCCTGGGTGTTCCAGACGATCTCCGGCGCAATGTCGCCCGCCGCAAGGTCGACGCCATTGCGGACAAAGCGGTTCAGCTCGGGGACCGTCACGATCTCAAGCTTCGGGGCCAGGTGGGCGATCCGGTCCCGGATCCGGTGATGGGACGCCTCTGACATCAGGATCTGGGTCACGTGTGGTTCATCCCATCTGGAGGCGGATCTTGAGGGCCTGGGCGAGTGTCAGGGCCCGCTTGGCAGTCTGCTCGCCCAACAGCATGTCTTCCCATCCCGGTTCCGCGGCAAGGCGCAGGCGATCGCCCTCCAGGTCCAGGGACGCATGCCGGAGCACTTCCACATTTTGTCCGGCAAGGTCGCAGCCGAGCCGGATCGCCGAACCCAGGGCCCGGGCCCGGGCGCGCCGCTCAGGGGTCAGCAGGCGGTTGATCACCTCGGGCTCAGGGGCATTCGGAGCCGAGTCGTGCCGCGAGAAGATGGCACAGGCCAGGAAGGCGCGTTCAGGATGGGTCATGCCCGCGATGGGTGCCCTCAGGGCCTTATCAAAGGCCAGGTCGGCCCTGTGGTCGGGGTGCAGCCGCGAGCCAAGATCCGCCAGCCTGCAGGCCGCTGCGGTAAGGACCGGGTCGCGCAGGCCGAAGGCGGAAGGCAGGCTGTCGAAGACGGGTCGGATGAAGGCTTCCAGGACAGGACCGAGGTCCGAGGCCAGGCCTCCCTGGGCCACCAGGGCCTCGCAACCGCTGACGAGAGGATCCTGCTCCCGGATTGCCGGGGGCATGGAGTCCAGCAGCAGCCCTTCGCGCAGGCCGTAGGCGGAAATCACCACCCGCTGGATCTCAAGGGTCTGGACAACCTCAGCGAGTACGACAGCGGCGTAGGGAAGGGTATCGAAGCGCTTACGCGACAGGCCCTGGATTCCCTCCAGCGAGGTCTTGGACTGGCGGGCGACGAAGCGGCAGAGGTCCAGCAGGTCCGTCCGCTTGATCTCGTATTGGTGGGCGATGTGAAGCGGATAGCCCTCCATCTCCATGTGCAGCAGGGCCAGGTTACGCCAGGCGCCTCCGACAGCGTGGAATTCACGGGTCGACATCCGCTCCGTGTGGGGCTTGAGCGCCCTGGAGATCAAGCGGCGGACCCGGTCCTGATCCAGCGGCTGTGGGGCGCCCAGGGCCAGTGGACCGAGGGGCAGGCTCACCCCTTGGCCGACATCGTCCAGTCGCACCAGTTCCAGGCTCGATCCGCCGAGGTCCCCGGCGACGCCGGAGGCGTCGGCCTGCCCGGCGATGACGCCGAGGGCACCATATCGGGCTTCCTCCTCCCCGGAGAGCACGCGGACCGAGATGCCAGTTTCGTCCTCCACGGCACGCAGGAAGGCGCGGCTGTCCCGGGCCTCCCGGACAGCGGCGGTCGCCACCACGAAGGTCTCCCGGCTGCTCCAACCCTGCAGCAGGACGCGGAACCTTCGAAGCACGGCCATCGCCGTCTCGACGCCCTCAGGCGACAGCCGTCCCGTGGTCTGGAGGTCTCGGCCGAGACTGGCCTGAGCTTTCTCGTTGTACACGGTCCAGATGGCCCGCCCTTCAAGCTGGTAGACGACCAGGCGGACGGAGTTCGACCCGATGTCGATCACCGCCGCGTGCCGGATCCCGACAGGGGGCGCCTCCGACCCGGGGGTCTGGCGGCTAGCCCCGAGACGCCACATTGTCGATCGCGCCGGGCAGATCCTTCACCTTGTTTCCGCGACCGGAAAGGCTTGGATTGGTCATGAAGTATTCGTGAGCCGAAAAGGCCCCGGGTAGGTCCCAGGCGGGATCCCGGCTGTACTCGCCCGACGCGTCCAGCGTCCAGCTCTGCGCCTTGTCCCGGATGCTGGCGACGAGGATCTGCTGCAGCACCTGCTGGTGGACCGTCGGGTTCTCCACCGGTGCCAGGGACTCGACGCGACGGTCGAGGTTGCGGGGCATCCAGTCGGCAGAGGAGATGAAGACCTTGGCCTGTGCCGAGGGCATTTCGGCGCCATTGGCGAAGGCTGCGATCCGGGAATGCTCCAGGAACCGGCCGACGATGGACTTTACCCGGATATTCTCTGACAGCCCGGGCACGCCGGGTCGCAGACAGCATATGCCGCGGATGACCAGCTCGATCTCAGCGCCGGACTGGCTGGCCCCGTAGAGAGCGTCGATGATCTCGGGGTCTACCAGGGAGTTCAGCTTGGCCCAGATGGCGGCGGGCCGTCCTGCCCGGGCGTTGTCCGCCTCGGCGGCAATCATGCGCAGGAGGTCGGCCTTCATGGTCAGGGGCGAGAAGGACAGCTTCTCCATCCTTTGGGGGCGGGCGTAACCGGTGATGTAGTTGAACAGCCGGACGGAATCCCGGCCCAGGGCGGGGTCCGAGGTAAAGAGGGACAGGTCGGTATAGACCCGCGCTGTCTGGGGGTGATAGTTCCCGGTCCCGAAATGGCAGTAGGTGCGCAGCTGGTCGCCCTCCCGCCGCACCACCATCGAGAGCTTGGCGTGGGTCTTGTACTCCACGAAGCCGAAGACGACGTGGACGCCGGCCCGCTCGAGGTCGCGGGCCCACTTCAGGTTGGCCTCCTCGTCGAAGCGGGCCTTGAGCTCCACCAGGGCGGTGACGTTCTTGCCGGTCTCGGCGGCCTCGATGAGGGCGGCGACGATGGGGCTGTCCTGCGAGGTCCGGTAGAGGGTTTGCTTGATGGCCAGGACGTGCGGGTCCCGCGCGGCCTGGCGCAGGAACTGGACCACCACGTCGAAGGTCTCAAAGGGGTGATGGACCAGGATGTCCTTTTCCCGGATGGCGGCAAAGCAGTCGCCGGCGTGGTCACGGATCCGCTCGGGAAAGCGCGGTTCGAAGGCCCGGAACTTCAGTTCCGGCCGGTTTGGCGGGATCAGCTGTGACAGCTCGTCCAGGCCCAGCAGGCCGTCGATCCGGGTGATGTCCTCGCGCCGGGCATGCAGGTTGTCGCAGATGAAGGCCTGGAGGTCGCGGGGCATGGCCGCCTCGATCTCCACCCGGACCACGGACCCCAGGCGCCGCTGCTTGAGCCGCTCCTCGAACTCCCGGACCAGATCTTCGGCTTCTTCCTCGAACTCCACGTCAGAGTCGCGGATCAGCCGGAAGACTCCCTTGCCATCCACCCGGGACCCGGGGAATAGGCGGTCCACGAACAGGGTCACCAGGTGTTCGAGGCTGATGAAGCGTCGCTCTGCGCGGCGGCGCGGACCGGGGTGCGAGGGAAGCTCCCAGAACCGCGCCACCTGGGCCGGGATCGGGACCAGGGCATAGAGGGTGCGCCGCTCGGCCTTCATGCGGAACTTCAGTGCCAGGCAAAAGGCGAGGTTGGGAATGAAGGGGAAGGGGTGGGCCGGATCGATCGCCAGGGGTGTCAGGATCGGGAATAGCCGGGAGAGGAAGGCCTCCTCCAGGGCGGCGCGGTCCTCATCCGACAGCGTCTCCGGCGACACCAGGGACAGGCCCTGGGACGACAGCTCGGTCGCCAGGACCCGCCACTGGGCCTGCTGGTCGTTCATCAGGTGGGCGGTCTCGGCGTTGATCTTGTCGAGCTGTTCTGCCGGGGACATGCCGTCCTGGCTGACCGTGCGCACGCCTTCCCGGACCTGGGCCTTCAGGCCCGCCACCCGGACCATGTAGAACTCGTCGAGGTTGTGGGCTGAGATCGACAGGAAGCGCAGTCGTTCCAGCAGGGGGTGCCGGGGATTGCGGCTTTCGGCCAGGACCCGGCGGTTGAAGGCCAGCCAGGACAGCTCCCGATTGAAGAAGCGGTCCGGCGAGTGCATCAGCTCGGCGCTCAGCGGTGCGCTGGGCTTGCGTGCAGTCGCTTCGGGCTGGGCGGCGGGAGTCATTGGATTCGGCTCATTGCTGGGACCGGTAGCACCGGTGGTCTCATGGGCCAAGCCTGTGACAGGCCCAACTCAAACGTCAAAAAGGTCAAGATTTGCCGTCACGTCGTCAAGGATCTCCCGGGCCAGGGCGCGGGTGACGGGCCGATGGTCCTGCGCGGAGGCCTCGTGGAGCTGCTCGACCACGTCCCGGGCGGCGGCGACGGACCGGTCGATGCGCCGGACGAGGTAGGGTGCAAGGTCCGGCGAGGGCCGGATTCCCCGGGCGCGGAGGAAGGCTTCGAGCACCCCCTCCAGCACCGCGTCGTCCAGGACATCGATCTGCACCGCCTCCAGGGCGTTCAGCCGCGAGCGCAGGTCGGGCAGGCGCGTCGTCCAGGCGGCGGGGGCTGAGCGGGCGGTCATCAACAGGCCGCCGCTCACCGGGGCCAGGTTGATCAGGTGGAACAGGCCCTCGTCGCAGTCACCCCGGTCGACATCCTCCAGCAGCACAGGGCGCGACCGGGCCGCAGCCGTGTCCGGCCTTTGCGGATCCAGGGCCAGGCCCCCGGACCGCGCCAGCCAGGCCTCCGCCAGCCGGCTCTTGCCGCAACCTTCGGGCCCCACAAGGACGAGGCAGCCCGCCGACCAGTCCGGCCAGGCCTCAAGGCGGCGCCGGGCCTCACGGTTGCCCGCCGCCTCGACGAACCCACCCCGGGCGTCGAACAGGGGCTTCCACAGATCGAGCAGGGCCTGCGACATGGTCTTGAGGTAGACCACGCCGGCCCCCCGGTCGACGCCCGGCCGGGGCACAGGCGGGGATGGCCGCGGCGACCCTGTGGACAGCCTGTGGACGGCCTGTGGACGGGCTTGCCGCTAGCCTTCCCGGTCCCGGGCGCTGAGCAGGCGCCAGCCGGCGGGGCCCAGGGCCTCAATGGGCTGGAAGTTGACCTTGTAGTCCATCTTGGCCGAGCCCCGCACCCAATAGCCCAGATAGACATAGGCCATGCTCGTCATGCGGGCCTGGGCCAGGTGATCGAGGATCATGAACCGCCCCAGGCTGCGGCGGGGCTGTTCGGGATCGTAGAAGGAATAGACCATCGACAGGCCGTCCGCGAGCAGGTCCACCAGGGTGCAGGCGACCAGTTCCCCCGGCCCCCCGTCCTCGGACCGCCGGCGATACTCCACCAGGTGGCTGCGGACCGGGGTGTCCTCGATCATGGCGACGAAGTCGGGCCAGACCATGTCGGTCATGCCGCCGTCGGCGTGCCGGGCCCGCAGATACCGGCGCAGCAGGTCGAACTGCTCGGTCGTGGCCTCGGCCTCGACAAGCCCGCGCTCCAGGTCGGCATTGCGGTTCAGGGTCTTGCGGTCCGAGCGGCCGGCCACATGGTCCGCCACCGGGATCCGCACCGAGACACAGGCCGAGCAGGTCTCGCAGGCCGGCCGGTAGGCGATGTTCTGCGAGCGCCGGAAGCCGCCCTCGGTCAGGCTGTCATTCACCATCGCCCCGTCGGTCATGGGCAGGTGGGCAAAGATCTTCCGCTCCAGCCGCTGGGGCAGGTAGGGGCAGGGGGCGGGTGCCGTCAGGTAGAACCGGAGCTGGCGGGTGGGGAAATGCTGCGTCACGCTGCAGACTACACCCTGAACCCATGCCCCTGCGCAAGAGTGCCCGAGCGCTAAAGCCTCAGAACGCCGCTTCCGGAGGCAGGACCGGCGCCTCGCGCAGCAGCACGATGGCGATCCGCCGGTTCCCCGGCAGGCTGGGATCATCCAGGTACAGCGGCTCGGAATTGGCCTTGCCCGAGATCTGATAGACCCGGTCCTTGGCCACCCCCGACGCCTCCAGGATCTTGCGCGAGCCATCCGCCCGGGCCGCCGACAGGGCCCAGTCGCTATCCACCTCGCCGCCCTTCCAGTCCGCCGAGGTGTGCCCCGAGATCGAGACCCGGTTGGGCAGCTGGTTCAGGGTCTTGGTAATCGCCCGCAGTAGCACCCGCGCCCGGTCGTTCGGCACGGCCGAGCCCTCGGCAAACAGCGAGCGGCCCTCCTGGTCCACCAGCTGGATGCGCAGCCCCTCGGGGGTCTTGTCGACGATGATGTTCTTGGACAGCTCGGCCAGCTCGGGCATGGCCTGCAACGACTGCTTCAGCGACATGGCCGCGGAGTCGAACTCGGCCTCCTCGCGCTTCTGCCGGGCTTCCTGCAGGGAGTCCGAGACCGAGGCCGCCGCATTCTGCCCGTCCTGGGAATTGCGGGTGTCGGGCGCCATCTGCTGCATGAT
>CAMAOY010000119.1 GCA_945859865.1 Phenylobacterium deserti | reverse complement strand
AGGCCGTGATAGAAGCGGCCGAGGGCCAGGACGAGGCCCAGCTTCATGATTTCCGAGGGCTGGAAACTGCCAAGGGGCCCCAGGTCCAGCCACCTCTGCGCGCCCATGCGGACGTCGCCGACCACCTCCACCGCGATGAGCAGGATGAGGCCCAGGGCGTAGAGCGGATAGGCCACCGCCGCCCAGACCCTGAGGTCGATGACGGCCAGGACCACCATCAGGACGAAGGCCACGCCAAAGCGGATCAGGTGGTTGGCCGCCCAGGGCTCCCAGCTGGAGCCGGCGATGGAGAACATCATCAGGGCGCCGGCACCCGCGATCAGGATCAGGGCGAGGGAGAAGACGCGGTCGATCTCGAGGAGCTTGTCGATCAGCCGGCCGCGCTCGGCCCGGGAAGTCAATCCGCCGAAGGTCATGCGGGCGCCTCCGGTACAACCGGGCCCTGGGCGACGGTCGCCGCCGGAGCCGGAGGTCGCTCGATCCGGCCGCGAAGCTCGGGATCCTGCAGCAGGGCCAGCCGCATGAGGTCCCGGGCCCGGGGCGCAGCGGCCTGGGCACCAAAGCCACCATGCTCCACCAGGACCGCCACCGCATAGCGCGGCGCGTCATGGGGGGCAAAGCCGACGAACCAGGCGTGGTCACGCAGATGCCAGGGACCATTTGTGCCGTGGACGCCCCGACCGCCATTCTTGTAGTTGTAGCCCTGCGCCGTTCCGGTCTTGCCCGCCATCCGGATGTCGCCAAGGCCGATCTGGCCGGTTCGCGCCGCCGTGCCCCGTGTGGTCACCGAGGCCATGGCCTCGCGAACGAAGTCCAGATGATCTGGGTTGAACCCCAGGTCGGGGGCTGCGGAGCCCTCGGGGGTGGGCACACCGCCGATGGAGCGGATCAGGCGGGGCGACAGGGCCTTTCGGCCATTCGCCATGCGGGCCGTCATCACGCATTGCTGCAGGGCGTTGACCAGGGTGTAGCCCTGTCCGATCCCCATGCTCGGGGTCTCTCCGGGATGCCAGACCGGGTCCCGCTTGAAGGTGCGCTTCTTGTACTCGGTGTCAGGCACCAGGCCCTTGCGCTGGCCGGGGATCCCGATGTCAAAGGTCTCGCCAAGGCCGAACCGCCGGGCCACCGCCGCGATCCGGTCCGGTCCCAGCTTGAGGGAGATGGTGTAGAAATAGGTGTCGCACGAGCTCGAGATGGCGTCGTGCATGTTGGTGCGGCCGTGGACGCCGTCGCACCGCCAGCGGCGATTGCCGAAGTTCCAGAAGCCCGGGCAGCTGATCGTCATCTTGGGATCGATGCCATGCTCCAGGGCGGCGATGGCGACCAGGGTCTTGAAGGTCGAGCCCGGCGGATAGGTGGCCGTCAGCGCCTTGTTGAACAGGGGCTTGTGGTCATACTCGGCGAGGGCGCGGTACTCCGTCCCGCTGAGGCCGCGGACGAAACGGTTGGCGTCGAAGCTGGGCGCCGAGATCAGGGTCAGGATGTCGCCCGACCGGCAGTCCATCATCACCGCGGCACCGCTCTCCTCGCCGAAGGCCTCCAGGCCGCGGAGCTGGAGGTCCATGTCGAGGCTGAGCTGGACCTCCTTCCCGGCGAGGGCCGGAATGTCGCCGCCGGGCGCCGGGCGCACCTGCCGGCCACGGGCGTCAACCTCGACCTTCTGCGCGCCCGGGCGGCCTCTCAGCGTCAAGTCGAGGGACTTCTCCAGCCCCTGGCGGCCGATCCGGAACCCCGGATGCAGCATCATGGGCTCGGAGTTGGGGCCCGTCTCGGTGATGTCCTCCTTGTTCACCTTGGCCACATAGCCGATCACGTGGGCGAAGGCGCCGCCATGCGGATAGACCCGCACCTCGCCCATGTCCGCCGTGACTCCGGGAAGCTCCGTGGCGCGGATGTTCACCGCCGAGAACTGTTCCCAGGTGATGTCCTCCATGATCGCCACCGGCGTGCTGCGGGGCGCATTGCCGATGTCCCGGAGGATGCGTTGGCGCCGGGCGTCGTCCATGGGCAGGTAGGCCGCCAGGGTCGAGATCATGGCCTCGGGGTCCTGGTCCTTCTGGCGGGCGTAGAGCAGCCGGAAGTTGGGGCGGTTGGTGGCCAGGATGGCGCCGTTCCGGTCGGTGATCACCCCGCGCGGCGGGGGCACCAGCCGGAAGTTGAACTGGTTTGAGGTCGACAGCTTGGCGTAGCGGTCCGTCTCGACGAGCTGGAGCGAGGCGAGGCGCGCGCCGAGGGCGGCCACCCCCAGGGCGATGCCGCCGCCGAGCAGGAAGGTCCGCCGGTGGAAAACGCTCTGCCGGGCGTTGACGTCGGAAAGAATGATCGAGGGCTGGGTCATGGCGGTCAGCGGAACCGGACGTCGGCGTCGCGGAAGCGCGCGATCAGCCAGACGGCGAAGGGAAAGAGCAGGACGGTGGACAGCCACTGCAGGCCGGTCGCCGCAAGGGCGGGTGGGCTTCCGGTCACAGCTGCGGTGATCAGCCAGCCTACGCCCTGGGCGACCAGGCAGCTGACCGCAAACCAGACCCCCAGCACCAGGTTCGACTGGCCGGCAAGGACGTTACGGATGGCCAGGCCCGGCAGGTAGCCCGCCAGCAGAGAGATGGCCCAGAGGCCGGACGGGGCACCCCAGAGCACGTCGAGGGCGAGGCCGCCCAGCAACAGGGCAAAGGCCGGAGCCAGGGCCGGGCGGATGACCCCCCAGGCAAAGGCCGGGACCATCAGGGTCACGGGTTCCGGCAAGGGCAGGCCAAGCACGTGGATCGGCGTCGCCAGGACCAGGCTCAACGCCAGGCAGGCCAGCAGCGGCGCCCCGATCCAGCGGGAGAATCTCAGGGGACGGGCAATGGCGGTCATGCGGCAGGCTCCCGGGCGGGCGCAGGCTGGGCGGCCGGAGGCGGCGGAGGCTTTGCCTGAGCGGGGATTGCCTGAGTGGGAATTGCCTGAACGGGCTTTGCCTGAGTGGGCTTCGGCTTCGGCTTCGGAACGGGAAGGGCGGGCACCGGGGTCGGCGGCGGCGGCGGCGAGGGCCGGCTCAGGGTGCGCAGGTCCTCGAGCGTCACAAAGTCCTCGAACAACACGATCCGGACATAGTCGATGGGTGCCGCGTCAGTGGCCAGGCGGACCCGCCATCCCCCGTCGGCACCGCGGACGACGCGGCCCACCGCAAAGCCGCGGGGCAGGACGCCGCCATCACCGGAGGTCAGGACCAGATCGCCCTCCTTCGCCGCGTCCCGTCCCCTCAGGTAGGACAGCTCCGGCGCCCAGCCGCCATCCCCAGTCAGGATCGCCCGGGCCCGGGTACGCTGGATCATGACCGGGGTGCGGGAGGCGGCGTCGGTCAGCATGAGCATCCGGCTGATCCGAGGCGTCACACCGATCACCCGGCCCGCCAGGCCGTTCTCGGTCAGCACCGGATGGCCGACCTTTACGCCGCGTTCCGATCCGGCGTTGATGAGGCGGGTGTTGGCGTAGGGGCCCCGGCTCTCGCTCACCGCCCTTGCGGTGACCATGGGCGCGGGCGGGTCCAGGGTCAGGCCCAGGAGGGCACGGTATCGGGCGTTCTCGTCCTCGAGGGTGACCGCCTTCTCACGCCAGGTGCGGGCGGCAGCCAGCTCAGTCTTCAGGCGACGGTTCTCGGACGCCGCGAAGAAATAGCCGGAGATCCCCTGCCCGACACCCCCCACCCAGCGGACGGGAGCGGCCAGGGCACCGGTGATCGGCGCCACCACCTGGTCCGAGGCCCTGCGCAGGGCGCTGGAGGCGCCCGTCTGGTAGGTTTGTCGCCGGTCCGCCATCAACAGGGCGAAGGCCACCAGGAGGGCCACCACGGCGGCTGCCGCTGCGCCCAGAAGCAGAGGCAGCCTGACCTCGCCGAAGGGATTGTCCCTGAAAGACACGGAACCGACGATCTCCCCGGGGCCCCGACCGAAGGAGGCCCCCCTGCTCTGCGCTGCCGACCAGCTCCGCCTAGATTTCCCGTTCCCGTGATTCCCGCCAGAGCCGCGTCAGGCCGCGCCGGCGTCCATCACGCTCTTCATCCAGGCTGGATGCTCGAGCACCTTGCCGCAACCCAGGGCCACGCAGCACAGCGGATCGTCGGCGACGGTGACCGGCAGGCCGGTGTGGTCACGGATTTCGGCATCCAGTCCCCTCAGGAGCGCGCCGCCGCCCGTGAGCATGATGCCCTTGTCGGCGATATCGGACGCCAGCTCCGGCGGCGTGGACTCCAGGGCCATCTTCACGGCTTCGACAATCTGGGAGACCGTCTCCGAAAGCGCATCCGCAGCCTGCCTCTCGGCTATGCGGACCTCCCGCGGGACGCCCTGCATGAGGTCGCGGCCCTTGACGTCGATGGCAAGGCCGTCGCCCTCCTCGGGCACCCGGGCGGTGCCGATTTCCTTCTTGATCCGCTCGGCCGTGGTCTCGCCGATGAGCAGGTTAAAGTTGCGGCGCATGTACGAAATGATGGCCTCGTCCATGATGTCGCCGCCAACCCGGACCGAGCGGGAATAGACAACGCCCGAGAGGGAGAGCACCGCCACCTCTGTGGTGCCGCCACCGATGTCCACCACCATCGAACCCGTGGCCTCGTGGATCGGCAGGCCAGCGCCGATAGCGGCCGCCATGGGCTCATCCATCAGGGCGACGCGGCGGGCACCGGCGTTCAGGCAGCTGTCCTTGATGGCCCGGCGTTCCACCGCGGTGGCGCCCGAGGGCACGCAGACGATGACCTTGGGGTTCACGAAGCCCTTGTGGTTGTGAACCTTGCGGATGAAGTACTTGATCATCTCCTCGGCCACTTCGAAGTCGGCGATGACACCGTCGCGCAGGGGCCGGATAGCCTCCATGTGGCCGGGGGTCCGGCCCAGCATCTGCTTGGCTTCGAGGCCGACCGCATAGGTCTCCTTGCGACCGCCGATCGTGCGCAGGGCGACCACAGAGGGCTCGTTCAGCACGATGCCCCGCCCCTTCATGTAGATGAGGGTGTTGGCGGTGCCGAGGTCGATGGCGATGTCCTTGGTGACAGAGCCGAAGAGGGACGCAAACATACAGTTTCCCGGAGGCGGAGGGCAGCGTGGGAGGGGCCTGGCGAGGGTCTGGTCCGCGGCCTTCGTCGCCTCCCCTGGCGCGCGCCGTCGGACCCGGCCTCGACTGAGCGGATCAGATCGTCCTGTGCCCTGCGAATGGGTTGAATTCAAGACGAATCCGTCCCCATCGACCCCGCTGGCCTGCGGATTTCCTCCGGCCCCGGCCTCAGGCGCGCGCGATGGGCGGCGTCCAGCCGGATTCCAGCGTCCTGCGCGGAGGGTGGGCGGTCACGTGGCCCATGAAGGGCGGCCAGATTTCATAGCCCAGGAGGGCCTGCAGGTGGGGCGAAAAGGCGGCGGCCCGGGCCTCGAGGTCGAAGGCGTGCGGTCCGGTCATGTCTTCCCTCTCCGTTTGCCCTGAATCCGGCTTCTCCCGCATCCTGCCCCTTCAGTTCAGGGCCGTCACCACCACGCCGAGGGCGGTGGCCAGGCCGGCGGCCAGCTGGCGGGCCGTCAGCTTCTCCCGGAACAGGGTCCGGCCGACCAGGGCGGCGATGGGCGCCTCAATCACGCCCACTGCGCGGACAGGGCCCGGGGGCGCCATGGCGAGGGCCGAGAACCAGAGGGCGGAGGCCCCGGCCCCGCAGGCGCCTGCGCCCAGCGACGGTCGCCAGGCGGCGAAGACCGCCCTCAGGGCCGCCGGATTCAGCACGGCCAGGGCACCGCCCAGCACGGTCGACTGGATCGCCTGGGCCGCGACCACAGAGCCGATTCCGGCGAAGATGGGATGTTGCGGCTCCAGGGCCAGACCGGCCTGCCGGTAGCCGTTCATCGAGATGGCAAAGAAGGCGGCGGCAGCCAGGCCCAGCAGGGCGCCGGAGTCCAGGGTCTGGATCCCGGCCCGGGGCCAGGACAGGACCAGAAGACCCGCCGAGGTCACGGCCACCCCCAGCCACTGGGCTGGATGCATGGTGTCGCCAAAGGCCAGCCAGCCCAGCAGCGCCCCAATGGGCAGGGCCGCCTGCTGGAGGAAGGTGGCCACTGCAAAGCCGGCCCGCTGCATGGCCACCAGCAGGCAGGCGGTGGCGCCGATCTGGGCCAGGCCCCCGCCGCCGACCGCCAGGAGGAACCGCAGGTCCGGCGTCGGCCGGGCGCCCGGCGTCGCCAGGAAGGCGATCGCCAGCAGGGCGAGGGAGAACGGCAGGCCGAACAGGAACCGGACCAGGGTCGCACCCCAGGGCCCGGCATCGGCGATAATGCCGCGCTGGAAGGCGTTCCGGGCAACCTGGAGCGGGGCGGCGGCCGCGGCGAGCACGGCCCACAGCATGGATCAGAACCCGCTGGCGACGCGGGCCCCGGGTGCAGACCTCTCCCGCCGGGCGATCAGGTTGTTGAGGGCGTTGACATAGGCCTTGGCCGAGGCGGTCAGGGTGTCGGTATCCGCCGCCTGACCGGTGGCGATCCGGCCGTCTTCCTCGAGGCGGACGGAGACCTGGGCCTGGGCGTCCGTGCCCTCGGTAACGGCGTGCACCTGGAAGAGCCTCAGGTCGGACTCGTGCGGTATGGCCTTGCGGATGGCGTGGAAGACCGCGTCTACGGGCCCGTCGCCGGTGGCAGCTGCGATGCGCTCTTCACCATCCACGGTCAGGACCAGGTCCGCGGTCTGCGGCCCTTCGGTGCCGGCCACCACCCGCAGGCTCTTCACCTGGATGCGGTCGGCGCCGGAGGCCAGGGCGTCGTCGACCAGGGCCATGATGTCCTCGTCGAAGACGTCCTTCTTCTTGTCGGCCAGGTCCTTGAAGCGCTGGAAGGCCTCGTTCAGGGCATTCTGGCCCAGCTCATAGCCCAGGCCCTTCAGCTTCTCGCGGAAGGCATGGCGACCCGAGTGCTTGCCCATGACCAGGTTGGTGCCCCCCTGCCC
>CAMAOY010000118.1 GCA_945859865.1 Phenylobacterium deserti | reverse complement strand
TCGGCCATGGCGTCGGTCAGCTGGATCTCGCCGCCGGCCCCCTTCCGGTGCCGGGCCAGGCGTTCGAAGATCTCGGGCTGGAGGACGTAGCGCCCGGAGATGAAGAGGTTGGATGGCTCGGTCCCCGGCGCGGGCTTCTCGACCATGCCGGTCATCCGGTTTAGCCGGCCGTCCTGCCCGTCGAGGGCGACGATGCCGTACTTGTGGGCCTGGCCCTCGGGCGCCGGCTCGACGACCACGATGTTGCCGCCGACCTCGTCGAAGGCCGCCACCGCCTGGGCCAGGGCACCCGGCTCGGCCATCATCAGCATGTCCGGCAGCATGACGGCGAAGGGCTCGTCGCCGATGATGTCCCGGGCGCACCAGACCGCGTGGCCCAGGCCCAGGGGCGCCATCTGGCGCACGAAGCTCATCTCGCCGGGCTTGGGCAGGTCGCGCCGGATGTCGGCCAGGATGTCCAGCTTGCCCTTGGCCTCGAGCTGGGCCTCGAGTTCGACATGGTGGTCGAAATAGTCCTCGATGGCGCCCTTACCGCGACCCGTGACGAAGACGAAGTGCTCGATCCCCGCCGCCCGGCCCTCCTCGACGATGTAGGACAGGATCGGCCGGTCGACGACGTTCAGCATTTCCTTGGGCGTGACCTTGGCACCGGGAAGCACCCGTGTGCCCAACCCCGCCACCGGCAGCACCGCCTTGCGCACCTTGCCTGACATGGACGTCTCCGTTGCAGGACCCTCCTCTAGTCGAGGGCGGCGGTCCCTTCCAGAACGATCACAGCCCGGCCGCCGATCCAGGTCCCGTCGGCTTCGGCCAAGACCGTTACCCGGCCGGCCCGGCCCATGGCCGCGCCCTGGCTGGCGACATAGCGCGGCGGCAGGAGTCCCTCTCCGATCAGCCAGAGGGCCAGGCCGGCGTTGAGGCTACCCGTCACCGGGTCCTCGGGCACGGACAGGCTGGGCACGAAGGCACGCACCTCCAGCTGCGAGGCCCCGCCCGGCGGGTAGAGGGCGGCAACCCCCAGCTCCAGGTCGCCCAGGGCGGCGAAGTCCGGGGTCAGGGCCAGGACCCGCTCGACGGAGTCCAGCAGGACCGCGCACCAGCCCGGCCCGTTGTCGATCCAGCGCCCGGCCAGGATGGCGGATTCCGGAACCTTCAGTCCACGGACGATCTGCGCCGTCACCTCCAGCTCCAGAGGCCCGTCCCGCAGCAGGGGCGGTGCGGCGAAGGCCAGGTCCTCGCCATCGATCCGCACGGGCACGAGGCCGACCCCGCACTCCTGCACCACCCGCCAGGGTGACTTCGGCTGGCCGCCCGCCGACAGCCAGGCCCGGGAGGAGCCCAGGGTCGGATGGCCGGCGAAGGGAAGCTCCCGCTCGGGCGTGAAGATCCGCACCCGGTAGTCGGCGCCGGGGTCCTCGGGCGGCAGGAGGAAGGTGGTCTCGGACAGGTTCGTCCAGTTGGCGAAGGCCGCCATCTGCGCATCGGACAGGCCCTCAGCCCCGTGCACCACCGCCAGGGGATTGCCGTTCAGCGGCCCCGAGGCGAAGACGTCGATCTGCTGGAAGCGGCGAAGGCTCATGCCTCGCCCCTGGCCGCCAGGCGCTCGGCGACCAGGGCCGCGGCGGCAGGGTCGTGGTGCGGGTCGGCGGGGTCGGCCAGGCCGTGGGCGACACCGGCCATGTCGGGGAGGGGCCGGTTCTGGCTCATCTTCCACTTGCCGCGGATTTCCGTGATCTCGATCTCAAGCCCGAGGATCCCTCGGAGCTGGCCTTCGATGAAGGTAGGCGGGGCATCCGAGACGGCCCAGGGCCGGGGCCGCCTGTCTTCCTGGGCGTGGGTCAGGGCGTCGACCTGGGCTGCCAGCCAGTCGGCCTCGGGCTTCAGGTGAAGCTGGCCCCGGACCTGGACCATCTGGTAGTTCCAGGTCGGGACGACCCGGCCGGTCTCGGCCTTGGAGGGATACCAGCCCGGCGAGACATAGGTCTCCTCGCCCTGGAAGATGACCAGGCAGGCCATTCCCTCGGCCAGGGCTGTGAGGTGCGGATTGGCCCGGGCCATGTGGGCGGTCAGGACGGTCCGGTCTTCCTGCGTCCGGCCCAGGAAGGGCAGGGGCGAGGCCATGGGCCCCTCCGGCCCGGCCGTGATGAGCAGGCCCAGGGGCTGGCGCGCCACCAGGTCCCACAGGACCTCGGGGCGGGTCTCTTCGAAGACTTCCGGCAGGTACATGGGCCCGGCCCCTATTCCACCGTCACCGACTTGGCGAGGTTGCGGGGCTGGTCGACGTCGGCGCCCTTCTGGACGGCCACATAATAGGCCAGCAACTGGATGGGGACGGCATAGACCAGGGGGGCGACGATGTCGTCGCAGCCGGAAGTGACGATCAGGCGGACCCCGGCCGGGGCGCGGCGGGCACCTTCCTCGTCGGTGATGAAGATGACCGGGCCGCCCCGGGCCATGACCTCGGCGGTGTTGGAGACGGTCTTCTCGAAGAGGGCGTCGGAGGGGGCCAGGACGATGACCGGGGTCGCTTCGTCGATCAGGGCGATGGGTCCGTGCTTCAGTTCGCCGGCGGGGTAGCCCTCGGCGTGGATATAGCTGATCTCCTTGAGCTTGAGGGCACCCTCCAGGGCCAGGGCCGACATGACCCCGCGGCCGAAGTAGAGCACGTCCCGGGCCTTTGCGAGTTCGGGCGCCAGGGCGCGGATCTGGTCCTCAAGGGCCATGGCACCGGAAATCAGGCGCGGCGCCTCCAGGAGCAGCCGGGTCAGGCGAGCCTCCTCGGCGGCGTCGATCCGGCCCTTGGCTGCTGCGGCGGCCACGGCCAGGGCGGTGAGGGCGGCCACCTGGCTGGTGAAGGCCTTGGTGGAGGCCACGCCGATCTCGGGGCCGGCATGGGTGGGCAACAGGATGTCGGCCTCCCGCGCCATGGTGCTGGTGTGCACATTGACGACGGCGGCGGTACCCAGGCCCTGGTCATGGCACCAGCGCAGGGCCGCCAGGGTGTCGGCGGTCTCCCCCGACTGGGAGACGACGATGCAAAGGGTGCCCTTGCGCATCGGCGGGGCGCGGTAGCGGAACTCGGAGGCCACGTCGATGTCGACGGGGATCCGGGCCAGGGACTCAAAGAGGTACCGGCTGATCAGGCCGGCATAGTAGGCCGTGCCGCAGGCGACGATCTGGATCCGGTCCACCAGGGTGAAGTCCAGGCCGCCCGGGGCCCGCGCCCGTCCGGTGACCGGGTCGAGGTAGGCCGACAGGGTGTGCTGGCAGGCGCCCGGCTGGTCATGGATCTCCTTTTCCATGAAGTGCCGGTAGTTGCCCTTCTCCACCAGGGCGGCGGCCTGGGGGATGATGCGGATCTGCCGTGTGACGGGCCGCCCCTCGGCGTCGAAGATGCGCGCCGTGGTCCGGTCGATGGCCACGAAGTCGCCCTCGTCCAGATAGGCGATACGGTTGGTCATGGGCCCCACGGCCAGGGCGTCGCTGCCCAGGTACATCTCGCCATCGCCATAGCCGACCACCAGGGGGCTGCCGCGCCGGGCGCCGAGGATCAGCTCGTCCTCGCCCTCGATGAGGACCGCCAGGGCGAAGGCCCCGCGCAGCCGGTCGAGGGTCTGCTTCAGGGCGTCCAGGGGCGAAAGGCCAGCGGAGAGCGCCTGGTTGATGAGATGGGGGATGACCTCGGTATCGGTCTCGCTCTCGAAGGTGCAGCCCTTGGCGGCAAGTTCGGCCTTCAGCTCGGCGAAGTTCTCGATGATGCCGTTGTGGACCAGGCTCACCCGCCCGGCGCGGTGGGGGTGGGCGTTGGCCTCTGAGGGGGCCCCGTGCGTGGCCCAGCGGGTGTGGCCTATGCCGGTCAGTCCATCGAGGGGCTGCTCGCGCAGGACGTCCTCGAGGGCCCGGATCTTGCCGCGGGCCCGCCGCCGTCCGACCTGGCCATCCGCGACAATGGCCACCCCGGCGGAATCGTAGCCGCGGTATTCGAGCCGCCTCAGGGTCTCGATCAGGCGCGCCTCGACGGGCACCTTCCCGACAATACCGATGATGCCGCACATGGCCTGGTCCTCTCTTCCGGGGTCCCTTCCCGCCGGGCCCGCTGAGGGGCTAGACTGGAGAGATGGGCGGGGTTTAGCACCCGCACCGACTGCGTCGATTAAATCCGGGTTTCGAATCGTTTCGGATTCCGGCCCCACTATGGCGAAAGCTTAGGAAGGCCCCATGAGCAAACGCGCCTATTTCGGAACCGACGGAATCCGCGGGGAGGCCAACACCCACCCCATGACCGCCGAGGTGGCCCTGCGGATCGGACTGGCGGCGGGCAAGCTGTTCCGCTCCCGGGACGAAGGCCGCCACATGGTGGTGATCGGCAAGGATACCCGCCTGTCGGGCTATATGGTCGAGCCGGCCCTGGTCGCGGGCTTCACCAGCGCGGGCATGGACGTGCGCCTGCTGGGGCCCATGCCGACCCCGGGGGTGGCCATGATGACCCGGTCCCTCCGGGCCGACCTGGGCGTGATGATCTCGGCCTCGCACAATCCCTGGACCGACAACGGCATCAAGCTGTTCGGCCCCGACGGCTACAAACTGTCCGACGCCCGGGAGCTGGAGATCGAGGCCCTGATGGGCCAGTCCCTGTCCGAGGGTCTGGCCCCCGCCACGGCCCTGGGCCGCGCCGCCCGGGTGGACGACAGCCAGGCCCGCTATGTGGAGATCGCCAAGGCCACCTTCCCCCGCCGGCTGAGCCTGTCGGGCCTGCGCATCGTCATCGATTGCGCCAACGGGGCGGCCTACAAGGTGGCCCCCGCTGTCCTCTATGAGCTGGGCGCCGAGGTCATGCCCGTGGGGGTGTCGCCCAACGGCATGAACATCAACGAGGAGTGCGGCTCCACCCATCCCGAGGGCATGATCACTGCGGTCAAGGAGTACCGGGCCGACATTGGCATCGCCCTGGACGGCGACGCCGACCGGCTGGTCATCTGCGACGAGAAGGGCCGGGTCGTCGACGGCGACCAGATCATGGCCCTGATCGCCGACAGCTGGGCGCGACGGAACCGGCTGGCCGGGGGCGGGGTGGTGGCCACGGTCATGTCCAACCTGGGCCTGGAGCGGTTCCTGGGCGAGCGCAATTTGAGGCTGGAGCGCACCGCCGTGGGTGACCGCTCGGTGATGAAGCGCATGCGCGAGGGCGGCTACAACCTCGGCGGGGAGTCCTCGGGCCACATCATCCTGTCGGACTTCTCCACCACCGGCGACGGCCTCCTGGCGGCCCTGCAGGTGCTGGCGGTGCTGAAGGCCGGCGACCGGCCCATGAGCGCCCTGGCCCGACAGTTCGAGCCGGCGCCGCAGAAGCTGGAGAACGTCCGCTTCACCTCAGGCAAGCCCCTCGAGGCCGAAGGGGTGAAGGCGGCCATCGCCGATGCCGAGCAGAAGCTGGGCGCCGGCGGGCGGGTGCTGGTGCGCGCCTCGGGCACCGAGCCCCTGATCCGCGTCATGGCCGAGGGCGACGACGAGGCCCTGGTCAACCAGGTGGTCAGCGAGATCGTCGGGGCGGTCCGCAAGGCCGCCGCTTGACCGCGGCGGGAGGGGCGCGCCCATGGATCCCGCCCTGGCCGGCTTCCTCATGGTGGCGGCCTTTACCGCCCTGATCCTGAGCGGGCGGCTGGCCCCGGCGCCCGCCCTGGTGCTGACGCCCCTGGTCTTCGGCCTGCTGGCCGGCCACGGGACCGACCTGGGCCCCATGGCGGTGGATGGCCTTCGTGAGGTGGCGCCCACCGGGGTCATGCTGCTCTTCGCCATCCTCACCTTCGGGATCCTGACCGATGCCGGCCTGTTCGACCCCCTGGTGCGCCTCATCGTGCGCCAGGCCGGGGGCGACCCCCTGAAGGTGAGCCTCGGCGCGGCGGCCCTGGCGGCAGTGATCTCCCTCGATGGGGACGGATCGACCACCTACCTCATCGCCTGCGCGGCCATGCTGCCCCTCTATCGGCGGCTGGGGATGAATCCCCTCCACCTGGCCTGCCTTCTGATGCTGGTGAGCGGGGTGATGAACCTCTCGCCCTGGGGCGGGCCCACGGGGCGGGCGGCGGCGGCCCTGGGCCTGGATGTTACGGCCGTCTTCCTGCCGCTCCTGCCCGCCATGGGGGCGGGCCTTCTCGCCGTCTTCGCCCTGGCGGCGGGGCTGGGCCTGTCCGAGCGGCGGCGGCTGGGGGTGCTGGAGGAACTGCCCCCGGAGACGGATACGGAAGCGGGCGGGGAGGCGGCGCCCGACGCCCCGGCCCCGCGCCTGCGCTTTGCCCTCAACCTCCTGATCCTGGTCGCCCTGATGGCGGGCCTGATCGCCCCCGCCTTCGGGGTGAAGACCCTGCCCCTGCCGGTGCTGATGATGACGGCCTTCGCCCTGGCCCTGACCCTCAACCATCCGGACCCCAAGGCGCAGGCCGGGCGGATCGCCGCCCACGCGCCGGCCGCCCTGTCCGTGGCGTCCCTGATCTTCGCCGCCGGCGTCCTGACTGGAGTGCTCAAGGGGACCGGCATGGTGGACGCCATGTCGGCGGCCCTGGTGGCGGCCATCCCCGGTGCCCTGGGTCCGCACCTCGCCCCCGCCGTGGCGGCCGCCAGCCTGCCCGGGACCTTCTTCCTGTCGAACGACGCCTTCTACTTCGGCATGCTGCCGGTGCTGGCTGAGGCCGGAGCCGCCCACGGGATCGACCCTGCGGCCATGGCCCGGGCGGCCCTGATGGGCCAGCCCTTCCACCTGCTTAGTCCGCTGGTCCCCTCCACCTGGCTGCTGGTGGGCCTGGCCCGGGTGGAGATGGGCGCCCACCAGAAGTTCACCGCCCTGCCGGCGGTGGGGGTGTGCCTGGTCATGGCCCTGGCGGCCATGGCGACGAGTGGGTTCTGAGGGGGGTCAGGTGATCCAGCCGGCTCCAAGGCTTGAGAGGGTCACGCCGGCCAGGATGACCTGGTCGCCATTGCCCATGTCGACGATGACGTCGGTGCCGACCTGGGTGATCGTCCTTGGGGGGGACCCGTCCAGCACCAGCCGGTCGC
>CAMAOY010000117.1 GCA_945859865.1 Phenylobacterium deserti | reverse complement strand
GTGGCCCTGAACCGGTCGACGAAGGACTGGAGGTGGGCCCGCTGGGCGTCGACCTTCTGGCGCATGGCATCCTCGACCCGCGCCCTTTCCTCCCGCTGGCGTTCAAAGTCGTCGTAGCCGCCCGGATAGAGGTCCAGCCGGGCCTCGTGCATGTGCAGGATGTGGTCCACCGACCGGTTCAGTATGTCCCGGTCGTGGCTGATGATGATGGCGGTGTTGGGATACTTCCGGAGCCGGGCCTCCAGCCAGAGGGCGCCTTCGAGGTCGAGGTAGTTGGTGGGCTCGTCGAGGAGTAGCAGGTCCGGTTCGGCGAAGAGGGCGGCGGCCAGGGCCACCCGCATCCGCCAGCCGCCCGAGAACTGCGCCATGGGCCGGTCCAGGTCTGCCGGCGTGAAGCCAAGGCCCGACAGGATCTCCGCTGCCCGGGAGGGGGCCCGGTCCGCACCGATCTCGGCCAGCCGGCCGTAGATGTCGCCGATATCCTCGGGCGGGGCGGTCTCCAGGCGAACGAGAAGGGCGGCCCTTTCCTCGTCGGCCGCGAGGATCGTGTCGATCAGGCTGACCGGTGTGGCCGGATGCTCTTGGTCGACGGCCGAGAGCCGGGCACCCTTTGGCAGGCTGATCTCGCCGTCGCCCGCCCGGGCCTGATCGCGGATCAAGGCGAAGAGGGTCGATTTGCCCACGCCGTTCCGCCCGACCAGCCCAACCTTGGCGCCAGGGGGAATACTGGCGTTGGCCCGGTCGAGGAAACGCCGTCCCCAGGCGTCGTGGGTGAGATCGCGGATCAGAAGCATGACGGCGCGCTCTCTAACAGAGCCTTGCGCCCGCGTCCCCGTCCTTACCGCATGGTGTTGGCGAGCGGCGAGGCTGCGGCTATAAGCCCGCACCAAATCGGCCCCCACGGGCCGAACCTTCCAGACTGGAAACAGGCCCTCATGACCCAACATACCTTCTCGATCATCAAGCCGGACGCCACCAAGCGGAACCTCACCGGCAAGATCAACGCCGTGATCGAGGACGCGGGCCTGCGCATCGTCGCCCAGCGCCGCATCCACATGACCGAGGCCCAGGCCAAGGGCTTTTACGAGGTCCATAAGGACCGGCCCTTCTATGGCGAGCTGGTCGAGTCCATGACCTCGGCCCCGGTCGTGGTCCAGGTGCTGGAGGGCGACAATGCCGTGGCGCGCTACCGGGAAGTCATGGGCGCCACCAATCCCGAGCAGGCCGCCGAGGGCACCCTTCGCAAGCTCTTCGCCCTGAACGTCGGCGAGAACTCGGTGCATGGCTCCGACAGCCTTGAGAACGCGGCGCTCGAGATCGCCCAGTTCTTCAGCCCGGCCGACATCGTCGGCTGATCCGGGCGGGGGGCGCTGCGTCGCCCCCCTTTGCCTGACCTCAAGGGTGCGCTAGCACGGCTGCGTTCATCCGTGAGGGACGCACCGTGTCGAACGCCGAGACCTTTCCTGAGATCCGTGAAGCGGTCCGGCGGCTGTGCGCCGGCTTCCCCGGGGAGTACTGGCGGGAGAAGGACCGCGAGCGGGCCTATCCCGGAGAGTTCGTCAGGGCCCTGACAGAGTCCGGCTTTCTTTCCGTGCTTATCCCGGAGATCTACGGCGGCTCGGGCCTGGGCCTCGGGGCGGCCATCGCCGTCCTCGAGGAGGTCCACCGCTCGGGCTGCAATGGCGGCGCCAGCCACGCCCAGATGTACACCATGGGCACCCTGCTCAAGCACGGGAGCGAAGCGCAGAAGCAGGCCTACCTGCCAAAAATCGCCGTGGGCGAGCTGCGCCTCCAGGCCTTCGCCGTCACCGAGCCGGGAGCCGGGACAGACACCACCCGCATCACCACCTTCGCCCGGCGCGATGGCGACCATTATGTCGTCCGCGGCCAGAAGATCTGGATCAGCCGGGCCGAGCATTCGGACCTGATGGTCCTCCTTTGCCGTACGACGACCCGGGAGGAGGCGGCCCGGCCCAGCGACGGCATGAGCGTCCTGCTGGTCGATATGCGCGAGGCGGTCGGGAACGGCCTGACCATCCGGCCAATCCGGACCATGCTGAACCACGCCACCACCGAGCTCTTCTTCGACGACCTGAGGGTGCCGGTGGCGAACCTGATCGGCACAGAGGGGCAGGGGTTCCGCTACATCCTCGACGGCATGAACGCCGAGCGCATCCTCATTGCGGCCGAGTGCATCGGCGACGCCCGTTTCTTCATCGACCGGGCCAGCGCCTATGCCCGCGAGCGTGAGGTCTTCGGCCGTCCCATCGGCCAGAACCAGGGCGTCCAGTTCCCGATCGCCCGGGCCCATATCCAGACCAGCGCCGCCGACCTCATGGTGCGGCACGCTGCCGATCTTTTCGATGATGGCCAGCCCTGTGGGACCGAGGCCAACATGGCCAAGATGCTGGCCTCAGAGGCCTCCTGGTTCGCTGCGGACACCTGCGTCCAGGTCCACGGCGGCTTCGGCTTTGCGGAGGAATACGACATCGAGCGCAAGTTCCGGGAAACCCGCCTCTACCAGGTGGCCCCGATCTCCACCAACCTCATCCTCAGCCATGTGGGCAACCACGTGCTGGGCATGCCCAAGAGCTTTTGATGCCAGGAGCTTCATATGCCGAGAGCTTCATATGTATGACCTCCTGAAGGGCCTGCGCGTGGTCGAGGGCTCGGCCTTCGTCGCCGGGCCGACCTGCGGCCTCTATCTCGCCCAGCTCGGCGCCGAGGTAATCCGCTTCGACAACATCGGCGGCGGCCCGGACTTCCGCCGCTGGCCCCTCAGCCAGGGGGGCGACAGCTTCTACTGGGAGGGGCTCAATAAGTCGAAGAAATCCATCGCCATCGACCTGTCCCGACCCGAGGGGCGACGCCTGGCGCAGGAACTTGCGACCGCGCCAGGGGATGACGCCGGGGCCTTTGTCACCAACTTCCCGGTAGAGGGCTTCCTGTCTTACGAGGCCCTGTCGGCCCTGCGGCCTGACCTTGTCTGCGTTCGGGTCATGGGCTGGGCCGACGGCCGCCCGGGGGTCGACTACACCATCAACAGCGCCGTCGGTGTCCCGCTGTTCACGGGCCATGCCGACGATCCCCGGCCGGTGAACCACATCCTGCCAGCCTGGGACCTCCTGACCGGGGGCTATGCTGCCTTCTCCCTGGTCTCGGCCCTGATGGCGCGCAGCCGGGATGGCAAGGGCAGGGAGGTTCGCCTGCCCCTGTCTGACATCGCTGCCGCCAGCCTGGCCAACCTCGGCATGCTGGCCGAGGCGACCCTCGGTGAGGGCGACCGGCCCCGGGTCGGCAATGACATCTTCGGCGCCTTTGGCCGCGACTTCACCACCGCCGATGGCGAGCGGATCATGCTGGTGGCCATCACACCCCGTCAGTGGTCGGGCATCCAGCCCCTGCTGGACATCGTCGAGCCGGTGAAGGCCCTGGAGGCTGAACTCGGCGTCGACTTCGCCCGGGACGAGGGGCTTCGCTTCACCCACCGTGACCGCCTGGTGCCGATCTTCGATGCCGCCATGGCGCGCCGCAAGCTTGCCGACCTGGTCCCCGCCTTCGAGCAGCTGGGCGTCTGCTGGGGCCCTTACCAGACCCTGTCCCAGGCGGCGAAGGACCCTCGGCTGTTCGCCGGCAACCCGGTCTTCTCGACCCTCACCCATCCCTCGGGCGAGACCTATCCCGCCGCAGGCTTCGCCGGGACCGTGCCCCAGGACGAGCGCCAGCCGGCCCAGCCCGCCGCCCGCCTTGGCCAGCACACCGACGAGGTGCTTTCCAGCGTCCTGGGCCTTTCCGCCGCCCAGATCGGCAAGCTGCATGATGACGGCGTGGTCGCCGGACCGGAGGGAAGATGAGCGACGATACGACGATCCGGGTCCACGAGGCCGCCCCCGGCGTGGTCCAGGTGACCCTCAACCGCCCGGAGGCCGCCAACGCCCTGTCCACCACCATGGGCCGGGACCTCCTGGACCTCTGGAACCGACTGTCCACAGACGCTTCTGTCCGCGCTGTGGTCCTGACAGGGGCGGGGCGCTTCTTCTGCGCCGGTGCCGACCTGAAGGAACGGGATGGCATGACGGACACCGCCTGGGCTGACCAGCACAGGCTGTTCGAGGACATGATCCGGGCCCAGCTGGCCTGTCCCTTTCCCGTCCTGGCGGCGGTGAATGGTGCCGCCATGGGCGGCGGGGCCGAGATGGCCCTGGCCTGTGACTTCGCCTGGGCCGGTGAGGCCGCCCGCATGGGTCTTCCGGAAGCCGGACTGGGCATCATCCCGGGACTGGGCGGGACCCAGCTCCTGACCCGGGCGGTCGGCGAGCGCCGGGCCTCGGAAATGTTGATGAGCGGGCTTCCCGTCGATGCCGCGGAGGCCCTGTCCATCGGACTGGTCAACGCCGTACGGCCAAACGAGACCCTGGTGGCGGACCTTGTCGCCCGGGCGGTCCTGATCGCCTCAAAGGCACCCCTGTCGATCCGCGCCGTCAAGGCGGTCGTTCGGACAGGCGCCGTCCTGCCCCTGGCCGAGGCCATGGATCTGGAACTGTCGGAGTACAACCGGCTGTTCACCACCGAGGACCGCCGCGAGGGGGTCGCAGCCTTCAACCAGAAGCGCCCGGCGGTCTTCCGCGGGGTCTGAGGTCAGGCGACCGCCAGTTCGCCGCAGACAAAGGCGTCCTCGCCCGCCTCGATGAGGCCGGCCAGCACGTCCCCGGCATCCTCCGGCCGGACCGTGAGCATCAGACCGACGCCGCAGTTAAAGGTGCGCCGCATTTCCGTGTCGCTGACACCGCCCGCGTCCTGCAGCCAGGCGAAGACCGGCGGCAGGGTCCAGGCGTTCCAGTCGAACCTCGCCGTCAGGCCGTCGGCGATCACCCGGGGCGGATTCTCGATCAGTCCGCCGCCGGTGATGTGGGCGCAGGCGCTGACCCGGCCCGCGCGGATCTGCGGCAGGACCTGGCGGACATAGATCCGGGTCGGGCGCATCAGGGCCGAGGCCAGGGTCTCGTCGTCGGAGAAGGGAGAGGCGGCGCTCCAGTCCAGCCCGGTATGCTCAACGATCCTGCGGACCAGGGAATAGCCGTTGGAGTGTGGACCGGAAGAGGCGAGGCCGATGATCAAGTCGCCGGCGCGCTGTTCGCCGAGCCGGGGCAGGACAGCGCCCCGCTCTACCGCGCCGAGGGAGAATCCGGCCAGATCGTAATCGCCCTCGGCGTACATGCCGGGCATTTCCGCCGTCTCGCCGCCCACAAGGGCGCAGCCCGCCAGGCGGCAGCCCTCGGCGATCCCTCCCACGACCCGGGTAGCGGCCTCGACGTCGAGCTTTCCTGTGGCGAAATAGTCGAGGAAGAGCAGGGGCTCGGCACCCTGGGCCAGGAGGTCGTTGACGCACATGGCCACCAGGTCGATCCCGACCGTGTCGTGTTGACCGGTCTCGATGGCGATCTTGAGCTTGGTGCCGACCCCGTCCGTGGTCGTGACCAACAGGGGGTCGCTGAAGCCGGCAGCCTTCAGGTCAAACAGGGCCCCGAATCCGCCCAGGGCGGCGTCGGCACCAGGCCGGCGGGTGGCCCGGGCCAGGGGTTTGATGCGTTCCACCAGGGCGGCGCCGGCGTCGATGTCCACGCCCGCCTGGGCGTAGGTGAGACCGTTCTGACGCTCGCTCATGAGAGGACCTTTCAATTAATGCGCCGGCGGGCTTGCAGACTCGGCCCGGCGACGGCGTATAGCTAGCTCATGACCCCCATCGCGACCACCGCCGACCTTGAGACTTTCTGCGCCAAAATCCTCGGACAGCCCTTTGTGGCGGTGGATACCGAGTTCATGCGGGAAACCACCTACTGGCCCAAGCTCTGCCTGATCCAGGCCGCCACGCCAGACGACGAGGCAGTGATTGATCCTCTGGCCCCCGGCCTCGACCTCGAGCCCTTCCTGCAGATCCTGCGCGACGAGAGCATCGTCAAGGTGTTCCACGCCGCCCGCCAGGACGTCGAGATCTTCCACAATCTCAGGGCCATGCCCCGGCCCCTGTTCGACACCCAGGTTGCCGCCATGGCGGCCGGCTATGGCGAGCAGATCGCCTACGATGCCCTGGTCCGGAACATGCTCAAGATCGAGCTGGACAAGTCCAGCCGCTTCACCGACTGGGCCCGCCGCCCGCTGACCGAAAACCAGCTCACCTACGCCCAGGCGGACGTGACGCACCTGGCCGCCCTCTATCCCACCCTGCGGTCCCGCCTCGAGGACGAGGGTCGGCTGGCCTGGGTCGCCGACGACATGAAGTCGCTGTCCGAGCCTGCGCTCTACGACGTCTCGCCCGAGAACGCCTGGCGCCGGCTCAAGCCCCGCAAGCAGGCCCCGCGCTATCTCAGCGTGTACCGCGCCGTCGCAGAATGGCGGGAGAAAACAGCCCAGCTTCGCGACCAGCCGCGCGGCCGAATCCTCAAGGATGACGCCATCGACGAACTGGCCAGCCAGGCCCCGACCGACGCCGCCCAGATGGAGCGCCTCCGGTCCGTGCCCAAGGGTTTTGCCGGCTCCCGTTTCGGGCCTGAGCTTCTCGAAACCATCCGCGAGGCCCTACGCGACCCTGCGGCCACGGCTCCGGTGATCGAAAAGACCCGCTCGCCGCACAACCCTGCGGCTGGCTCTGTGGTGGAGTTGCTCAAGGTGCTCCTCAAGGCCAGGGCTGAGGATGGGGGCGTGGCGTCCAAGCTGATCGCGACGGTGTCTGACCTTGAGATGATCGCCCAGGACGATAACGCCGATACGCCAGCCCTGACCGGCTGGCGGCTGGATGCCTTCGGAGCCGACGCCCTCCGTCTCAAGCGGGGGGAACTGGCCCTGGTCCTGGACGGCAGCCGCGTGCGCGTGGTCGAGGTCCGCAGGGCACCAAGGCCCGTCCCCGAGGGATGAACCTCGTCCTCAACATCCTCTGGTTTGTCTTTGGGGGAGTCATCTCCGGGACCCTTTGGATGTTGGCGGGGCTTCTCCTGCTCATGACCGTCGTCGGTGCGCCCTGGGCCTTCGCCGCCTTCCGGATCGGCCGGTTCAGCTAT
>CAMAOY010000116.1 GCA_945859865.1 Phenylobacterium deserti | reverse complement strand
GACGCCCGGCTCTGGCGGGAGCGCATGGGCGCGAAGGGTTGGGGCGTCCCGACCTGGTCGGCGACCTATGGCGGGGGTGGCCTCTCGCGGTCCCAGGCCCGTATCCTGGCCGAGGAAATGGCAAAGATCGGCGCCCGCAATCCCATCGGTGGCATGGGCGTAATGATGTTTGGCCCAACCCTGCTCGAGTACGGGACCGAGGCCCTCAAGCGCCAGCACATGCAGGGCATTGTCACCGGCTCTGTCCGCTGGTGCCAGGGCTATTCCGAGCCCGGTTCCGGCTCGGACCTGGCCTCCCTGCAGACCCGCTGCGAGGACAAGGGCGACCACTGGCTGATCAACGGCCAGAAGATCTGGACCTCGGGCGCCAACACCGCTGACTGGTGCTTCTGTCTGGTGCGCACCGACTCCGCCAAGAAGCACGAGGGGATTTCCTTCGTCCTCATCGACATGCGCTCCCCTGGGGTAGAGGTCCGGCCGATCAAGCTGATCAACGGCACTTCGCCCTTCTGCGAGACCTTCTTCACCGACGTGAAGGCGCCGAAGGACCAGCTCTTCGGGCCTCTGAACGGCGGATGGTCCGTGGCCAAGCGCCTCCTCCAGTTCGAACGGGACAATATCTCCGCCGGCCTCGGCGGGGGCTCGATCGGCGCGCCGGCCACCGCTCTCACCGTCCGTCAGGCGGCGCTCGACTATGTGGGCCTGGACGAGGACGGCCGCCTTGCCGACCCCGACCTGCGTCGTCGGATCATCGATCACCTGATGGAGACCCAGGCCTTCCAGCAGACCGTGCGCCGGGCCGCCGATGAGTCAAAGTCCAACCAGGGCCCGTCCGCGGTCACCTCCATCATGAAGTACGCTGGCGCCAAGATCGCCCAGGAGCGGAATGAGCTGATCGTCGAGTCCCTGGGAACAGCCGGACTGGGTTGGGAGGGGGAAGGCTATTCGGACCCCGAACTGGCCGCCGTCCGCATCTGGCTGCGCGCCAAGGCCAACTCCATCGAGGGTGGAACCTCCGAGATCAACCTGAACGTCGTTTCCAAGCGCGTTCTTGGACTTCCCGACCCGAAATAAGCGACTCGCGAAACTGGAGCCTTATGGTATGATTAGCTCCAAGCTAGTGAATTTTTGGGAGTATTTCTGATGGCTGATTTTGAAGATAGCGCAATCGACGCCTTCCGGAGCGAAGCTCGGGACTGGTTGGAGGCAAATTTCCCCGCCTCCCTGCGCAAGGACCTCAGCGCCATTGAGGCGATGGTCATGTCCCCCGAGCCTGCCAAGGGTGATTTCGCCCTCTGGAAGGAGCGCATGGGCGCCAAGGGCTGGGGCGTGCCGACCTGGCCGGCCCAGTACGGCGGCGGCGGCCTCTCCCGCGAGCAGGCCCGGGCCCTGCAGCAGGAAATGCTCGCCATCGGCGCCGTGAACCCCATCGTCGGCATGGGCATCAGCATGTTCGGCCCGACCCTGCTCGAATACGGGACAGAGGCCCAGAAGCAGAAGTACATCCCCGACATCGTCACTGGACGCGTGCGCTGGTGCCAGGGCTTTTCCGAGCCCGGTGCCGGGTCGGATCTGGCCTCCCTGCAGACCCGCGCCGAGGACAAGGGCGACCACTTCCTGGTCAACGGCTCGAAGATCTGGACCTCCGGCGCCCAGTGGGCCGACATGATCTTCTGCCTGGTCCGCACCGACACCACCAAGAAGCACGAGGGGATTTCCTTCGTGGTCTTCTCCATGCGCCAGCCCGGCGTGGAGATCCGCCCGATCCAGTTGATCGCCGGCAACTCGCCCTTCTGCGAGACCTTCATCACCGACGTGAAGGTGCCCAAGGACGACCTGGTCGGACCGCTGCACGGCGGCTGGTCGGTGGCCAAGCGTCTGCTCCAGCACGAGCGCAGCGGCATGGATGGTGCCCGCCGCGGGCCTGGCCAGAAGGTGATCCTGGGGCAGGTGGCCAAGGCCTACCTGGGCGAGGACGAGCATGGCCGTCTGGCGGATCCGGACCTGCGGACCCGAATCGTCATGAACGAGATGGACCAGGCGGCCCTCCAGGCCACGGTCCGCCGCGCGGCGCTTGAGTCCCGCGGCAACGCAGGCCCGAGCGCGGCGACCTCGATCATGAAGAACGCCAACATGAAGATCGCCCAGGACCGGGCGGAGCTGACCCTCGAGTTCATGGGCCACCAGGGCCTGGGCTGGGAAGGCGGCGACTTCGCCTCAGAAGAGCTGTCTGCCGTCCGTGGTTGGCTCTCCGGCAAGGCGGGCTCGATCTATGGCGGCTCGAACGAAGTCCAGAACAACATCATTTCCAAGCGTATTCTCGGCCTGCCCGACCTCACCCAGTCGCGCTGAGCCCATTATTTTGAAGGAGACTTTTCATGGCTGATTTTGGAGGCGGTGATCCGGAAGCTTTCCGCAAGGAAGTGCGCGAATGGGTCGATGCCAATTTCCCCGCCGAGCTGAAGAGCCGGCCCAACCCGATGATGCGCGAGGAGCGCGCCGAGCCGTCCGAGGCCCAGGAAGCCTGGCGTAAGGCGGTCGGCTCCAAGGGCTGGGGCACCCCCACCTGGCCCAGCCAGTACGGCGGCGGCGGCCTCGGGACGGCCGAGGCCCGGATCATCCAGCAGGAATTCGGCCGCGCCGGGGCCTACAACCCTATCGGCGGCATGGGCGTGATGATGTTCGGCCCCACCCTCCTGGAGTACGGCACCGAGGACCAGAAACTGGAGCACATGCCGCTGATCTGCCGCGGCGACGTGCAGTGGTGCCAGGGCTTCTCCGAGCCGGGCGCCGGTTCGGACCTTGCGGCCCTGCAGACCCGCGCCGAGGACAAGGGCGATCACTTCCTGATCAACGGCCAGAAGATCTGGACCTCCGGCGCCCAGTACGCCGACTGGTGCTTCTGCCTGGTGCGCACCGACACCAGCAAGAAGCATGAAGGCATTTCCTTCGTGCTCTTCAGCATGCATCAGCCGGGCGTCGAAGTCCGGCCGATCAAGCTGATCGCCGGCAACTCGCCCTTCTGCGAGACCTTCTTCACCGACGTCCTGGCCGAGAAGAAGAACCTGGTCGGGCCGCTGAACGGCGGCTGGTCAATCGCCAAGCGCCTGCTCCAGCATGAGCGCGGCGGCCTGTCCGGCGCTGGCGGCGGCGGCATGGGCGGCCGGTCCCTGGTGGACCTGGCCCGCGAATATGTCGGCGTGGACGCCCAGGGCCGGATCGCCGATCCCGACCTGCGCACCCGCGTCGTCCATCACGAGATCGAGGGCCGTTCGTTCCAGCAGACCGCCGTGCGCGTCATGCTGGAGAGCAAGGGCAATTCCGGCCCCAGCGCCGCGACCTCGATCATGAAGAACGCCGGGACAAGCTGGATGCAATTGCGTCAGGAACTCACCCTCGAGATCATGGGCCACCAGGGCCTGGGCTGGGAAGGCGACACCTTCAAGCCCGAGGAACTGGGCGCCGTCCGCGGTTGGCTGGGCGGCAAGGCCTTCACGATCTACGGCGGAAGCCAGGAGGTGCAGAGCAACATTATCTCCAAGCGCATCCTCGGCCTGCCCGACCTCACCCAAAACAACTGACACCCACCGACACGACGAGATTAAGGATCAACTGAAATGGCCGTTCTGAACGAAGAACAGAGCATGCTCCGCGACGCTGCGAAGAGCTGGACCCAGGAAAAGAGCCCGGTCACCGCCTTCCGCAAGATGCGCGATTCCGGCATCGAGATTGGATACGACGGCAAGGCCTGGAACGAGATGGCCGAGATGGGCTGGGCAGGGGTGATCATCCCCGAAGAGTATGGCGGCTCGGCCTTCGGCTACCTGTCCATTGGCCTCATCCTCGAGGAAATGGGCCGGACCCTGACCGCGTCACCCCTGATCGCCTCGGGCGTGGGCGCCGCCTCGGCCCTGGTCCTGGGGGGCTCCGACACCCAGAAGTCCGAGTGGCTGCCGAAGATCGCTGACGGTTCTGTCGTCGGCGCCCTGGCGGTGGACGAAGGCGCGCACCACGCTCCGGAGAAGGTCGCCCTGGCTGCAACGAAGTCCGATGCCGGCTACAGCCTGTCGGGGACCAAGTCCTTCGTGATCGAGGGCCTTGCCGCCAGCCTGCTGGTGGTTTCCGCCCGCACCTCCGGCCAGCCGGGCGACAAGGATGGGATCACCCTGTTCCTGGTACCCGCCGACGCCAAGGGTGTGAGCCGCAAGCGCCTGGCCCTGGCGGACAGCCGTGGCGCTGCTAACATCACCTTTGACAAGGTCGAGGTGGGCGCCGACGCCGTGCTCGGCGCCGTCGACAAGGGTTGGGACGTCCTGGAGAAGACCCTCGACCGCGTCCGCGCCGCCCTGGCGGCCGAAATGCTGGGTGCCGCCAACCAGGCCTTCGAGACCACCCTGGACTATCTCAAGGTCCGGGTTCAGTTCGGCCAGGTGATCGGCTCCTTCCAGGCCCTGCAGCACCGCGCCGCCAAGATGTTCACCGACCTGGAGCTGGCCCGCAGCGCCGTCGAAGCGGCCCTCCAGGCCATCGACGCCGATAGCCCCGACGTGCCGGAACTGGTGTCCCTGTCAAAGGCCAAGATGGGCGACGTCTTCCACCTTGTTTCCAACGAGATGGTCCAGATGCACGGCGGCATCGGGATGACCGACGCCCACGACGCGGGCTTCTACCTGAAGCGCGCCCGGGCGGCCGAGGCGGCCTTCGGCAGCCAGAGCTATCACCGCGACCGCTACGCCCGGATCAACGGCTACTGATCCCCGGCCGGCGCGTTCCGGAACCCAGGCCCCCCCGGCGACCTCGCCGGGGGGGTTTTGCGTTCCGCCGGGGCGGAATTGCCGCGACGTCCCGGACATGGTTTGTTGGGGTCCTGCCGATGGAGACTGCGATGATCCGCTTCCGACTTGCGCCCCTCGCCCTCGTCCTCTGCGTCTCGGCCAGCCCCGCGGTCGCCGAAAGCATCCTCTTCGTGGGCAATAGCTTCACCTTCGGCGCCACATCCCCCGTTTTACGCTACCGGCCCGAGGCCGTGACCGACCTCAACAAGGAGGGCATCGGGGGCGTGCCGGCCATCTTCAAGGTCCTCACCTTCCAGGCGAAGCTCGATTATCAGGTCAGCCTTGAGACCTCGCCCGGCAAGAACTTCGACTGGCACCTGGATAACCGCCTGCCCCTGATCGACCGTCCCTGGGACGTGGTCATCCTCCAGGGCCAGTCAACCCTGGACCTCGAGCGACCGGGTGACCCGACCCGCCTCATCGATGGAGGCCAGCGGCTCTCGGACCGACTTGGACAGAGGAATCCTGCGGCGCGGATCTACTACGAAGCCACCTGGTCACGGGCCGACCTGACCTACGCCAAGCCCAGCCCCTGGAAGGGCAAGCCCATCGCCGCCATGGCCCAGGACGTCCGCGCCGGCTACGACCGGGCCCGGGCGGTCTCGAAGTCCGTGCGGGGTGTCCTGCCGGTGGGCGAAGCCTGGAACCGGGCCATGGAGACCGGCGTCGCCGATCCGAACCCCTATGACGGCCTCAGCTTCGGCAAGGTCGACCTCTGGGGTTGGGACCAGTACCACGCCAGCGCGGCGGGATATTACCTCAGCGCCCTGGTGATCTTCGGGGCGGTGACCGGACTTGACCCCCGAAGCTTCGGCGAGCGCGAGGTCGCCGCCTATGAGCTGGGACTTTCACCCACACAGGCCAAGGGCCTTCAGGAGGCCGCCTATGCCCAGTTGCGGGCCGAGGGCATGCTTCCAGACCTCCAGGCGACCCCGGCGCGCACTGGGCCCTAGAGCCGATCCCCCGTTACCGGAAACCGATCTAGTCGCCTTCGCCCTTCGGGAAGGCCCTTCCCAGCGGCCGGCGCGGGCCGTTGTAGCTCCCGGTCCGGATGAACTCGCGGTCAGGCGCCAGGGCGTGGGTGATTCGCTCCGCCAGGGCCCGACCGGTGATCGGCTTGGCGATGAACTGGTCGACCCCCGCTTCGAGGCAGGCCCTGACATGCTTTTCCTCGGTGTGCCCGGTGGCCACGATGATCGGCACTTCGCTGAACGGATGGGATTCGTCAGCCCGGAGGTTGCGGACGAAGGTCACGCCATCCAGGACCGGCATCTTGAGGTCGGTGATGATCAGGTCCGGCCTGACCTGGAGGATCATCTTCTGCGCCTCGATGGCGTCGTCGGCGAGGCGGATGCAACCAAAACCCAGGGCGCGCAGGACCGCCGTCATGATGCTGCGCATCCCGACGTTGTCGTCGACCACCAGAACGACAAGATTCCGGCTCAGGGGAACCATTCACAATCCACACTCGGCTTACTGCTCGTTGTATCTAGGGGTGGGCTGGTTGCGAGAAGGTTACGGTCCGACGGCACGTGGGCCTCGACGCGAACCGCCGCCTCCGGCAAGACAGCCTCCTGACCCCATTCGCCCGCCAGGACCACCATGACCGAAGCCCCGCCCCTCCAGGACCTCCAGAAGACCCTCGGCCAGCAGAGGCTGGTCACCTTTGAGCCTGGCCGGGCCGCCATCGAGTACCTGGCCGGTGCACACATGTGCCACTCCGGCGGGGTCGTGCAGGGCGGCTTCATCTGTGGCTGGATCGACGCCGCCATGGCCCACGCCGCCATGGCTGGCGGTGGGGACATGACCCCCATGTCCCTGGAGCTGAAGGTCAGTTTCTTTGCCCCTGCCCGCCCCGGCCTGGTGATCGCCGAGGCCTGGATCGAACGCGCCGGCAAGTCCACCTGCTTCGCCGAGGGCCGCCTCCTCAACGCCGCCGGCGAGGTCCTCGCCAAGGGCACCTCGACCATCCGCCTGATCCCGCGCGCGAAGGTAGAGGCCGACGCCCGGGCGGCCGCGGGCTAGGCGGGGGGCCGGGTGTGGCCCTGGCGCCACCGAAATAAAACCGTCACAGGACTGTCGCCCGACGGACATGAATCCTCGCCAAGAACAGCCATGGCCGCTGACTCAAGGCCAAGGCCCACCTTGCAGGATGAATGGCATGAAACTCTCGACCCCTTCGGCGGCGCTCCGTCTCGCCCTCCTCTGCAGCACAGCCCTGGCGGCTCCGCTGGTGGCCCAGGCCCAGGAGACGGGATCCAGCGCCGTCAGCGAGCTGGTCATCACCGCCTCCCGGCCCATCGCAGAGTCCGAAGCGGCCGCCCTGCGCACCCAGAAGGCCTCGGACTCTCTGGTGGCAGTGGCTGCCTCGGACAGCGTCGGTCGCCTGCCGGACCAGAACATCGCCCAGGCCGCGAGCCGCCTGCCCGGCGTCGCCGTCGAGCGCGACCAGGGCCAGGCACGGTATATCAGCCTGCGCGGCGCACCCAACTACTGGACCACCCTGAGCTTCGACGGGATCAATGTGGTCAGCCCGGAGGGTCGCGACGCCCGGTTGGATTCGGTCCCCTCCGCCATCGCCTCGCAGATCGTCGTCTCCAAGGCGGTGACGCCGGACATGCCCGG
>CAMAOY010000115.1 GCA_945859865.1 Phenylobacterium deserti | reverse complement strand
GCCACGGACGCCCTGGACGCCCTCGCCCGGGGCGCAATTACCAGCGAGGCGCTCCTCACCGCCCAGCTGGAGCGCGTCGAAAGGTTCAATCCGGTCCTGAACGCCGTCGTGGCCATGGACCTGGACGGTGCCCTGAGGGATGCCCGCGCCGCCGACGAGGCCCGCCGTCAGGGACGGCTGACCGGCCCGCTGCACGGCCTGCCCATGACCATCAAGGACATCTTCGCCACCCGGGGCCTGGTCACCACGTCCGGGCATGTCCCCCTGTCCGACTACAGGCCGGAAGCCGATGCGCCCGCCGTGGCGGCGCTGAGGGCGGCAGGGGCCGTGGTCTTTGGAAAGACCAACCTTCCGGAGTTCGGCGGGGATATCCAGAGCTACAACGACATCCATGGCCTCTGCCGGAACCCCTGGAACCCGGAGCGCACCGCGGGCGGATCCTCCGGAGGGGCCGGCGCTGCCCTGGCCTCCGGCATGACCCTCCTGGAACTCGGCAGTGATATCGGCGGGTCCATACGCGTGCCCTGCCACTACAACGGCGTGTTCGGCCACAAGCCGACCTGGAACGCTGTCGACCGCTTCGGCGAGAGTCCGCGCCCGCCGGTCTGGGCCCACGCCCTGATGGACCTGGTGGTGGCCGGTCCGATGGGACGCTCCGTCGCGGATGTGCGCCTGGGCCTGGACGTCCTGACCGCCATCACCACCGGCGGAATCCCCGGCGCCCGCCTGCCGCCTGCCTCTCCCCGCTCGCATTCGGCCCTGGGGCTAAGGGTCGCCATCCATGTCGAGGACCCGGCGGCGCCGACGTCGGCGGCGTGCAAGGCTGCGGTCCGGGAGGTTGGCGCCCGTCTGGCCGCGGCCGGAGCTCAGGTCACAGAGCCTGGGCTGCCAGGTCCGGACCTGGCCGAACAGAACCTCCTCTACCGGGAGCTCCTGAACGCCGCCATGTCGCCCGGCTACGCCGCCAGCCACCAGGAATGGAAGGCCGCGGACGAGCGGCGGCACAGGCTGAGGGCGGACTATGCGCGCTTCTTCCAGGACCATGACGTCCTGCTGGCGCCCATCGCCCCGACCCCCGCCTTCCCGCACGTGACCGAAGGGTCGATGGGATCCCGGAAACTGACCGTGGATGGCGTCGAGATTTCCTATCTGAAGCATCTGGTCTGGGCGGGACTGCCAACCCTGCCCGGACTGCCCGCCACCGCCGTCCCCGTCGCCCTGTCAGACGAGGGCCTGCCGATGGGGCTCCAGGTGATCGGACCCCTCTGGGCCGACCAGACCACCCTGGCCGTCGCCGGCCTCATCGAGACCCTGAACGGGGGCTTCCGCCCGCCCCCCGGCTACTGAGGCTCAGAACCCCCGGGAGACCGAGACCCGCACCGTGCGCGGGGCGCCCGGCTGGATGTTGTTGTCGCCATGGCTGGTGGGGCTCCAGGCAATGTCGCCCAGGTTCTCGACATTGAGCTGCAGGCGGTAGTCCTCGCCCACCCTCAGGAAGACCGCGCCGTCGACCCGCGTGAAGCCCGGCAGGGTCACCGCATTGGAGATCGAGGCGAACATGTCGCCCTGATGCACAACACCCAGGCCGAGGGCGAGCCTCGGCGTGACCTCGACCTTGTTCCAGAGCGAGGCGGTGAAGTCCGGGGTCAAGGCAGCGCGGCGGCCGGCAGGCGCGGCGGCGGTCTGACGGCTGATCCGGGCGGACTGGACCGCCAATGTGGCCACGGTCTCCCACCGGTCGGTGACCTTGCCGCTGAGCCCGAGCTCCAGGCCGGTGCTCCTCTGGGCGCCCGTCTGAACGATGCGACCGGGGTTGAGCGGATCCGGCGCCTGGGTGTTCTCGCGGTCCAGCCGGTAGACTGCGCCGGTGGCCATCAGGCGTGGACCGAGGTCGATCTTGAACCCGGCCTCCAGGTTCTCGAAGGACTCGGGCTTGAGGGTTTCGGTGGACAGGGAAAGGCCCGCGAACTGGTCGCCCGAAGCCGGCAGGCTGGACACCGAATAGCTGGCATAGATCGACAGGGGCTCGACCGGCCGGACCACCACGCCCAGCCGGGGAGACCAGATCCGGTCGATTCGCGAAAAGTCCCGGGGGCCCGTCACCGAGGCCCGCTCGTCGCGCTGGTCCAGGCTGAAGACATCGTAGCGCAGACCGGCGATCAGCTGGACCCGGGGGCCGAGGTCCGCCTGGACCTGGCCGAAGGCCGCCGCCACCTCCGCAACGCCGGAGTTGTGCCCGTCGGAGCCGGCATTGGCGTAGGCGATGACCAGGTTGCGGCGGGTCGGGTCCTGCACGGAGACCCCCGCCAGGGTCGTCGGCCCCGCTGGACCGCCAAAGCGGCCGGTCTCGCGAAGGTTGCGGGTCTCCTGCCGTCCCAGCTCCACCCCCGCCACGATCGTCCGCCGCGCGCCCTCTCCGCCCAGGGTCCAGACCATGTCGGTCTGACTGAACAGGTTGGTCCGGTCGGTGAAGCTCCGATAGGCCTGCAAGGGGTAGGTCGAGGCCTTGCCCTGGGCGTCGGCCACCGCAGAGCCCGAAGCGTAGACATTGCTGTAGCCCTTGTCGTAGCCGCCCCAGACTGTGCGGTGGCGCAGGGTCAGGTCGTCACGGAGCGGCAGGTCGAAGGCCAGCCGGGCGGAGTCCGCCTCGACCCGGGACCAGCTCTGGGTGGGATCGCCGAAATAGGCACCAACCGGAATGGGGAGGGGCCGGCCCTGGAAGGAGGGTGCCCCGCGGTCGATGGTGCGGTCATCGACGAAATGCTCGAAGGACAGGGTTGCCGTGCCCCTCCCCTCCCCCTGGTAGGTCGCCGAGGGGTTCACCCCCCAGCGTTCGACATTGACGAAGTCGCGATAGCTGCCGGAACGCTCGTGCAGCAGGTTGATCCGACCGGACAGCTCAGGGGTCAGGGCCGCGCCGAGGTCACTCACGACGCGCCGGTGCTCGAAGTCACCGCCCTCGAGGCTGAGGCCGACATGGCGGCGGCCATCGGCCACCCGGGTGACCCGGTTGATCACGCCGCCCCCGCCGCCCCGGCCAAAGATCATGGCGTTGGGACCCAGCAGCACCTCGACCCGATCGGTATTGTAGAGGTCGCGGTAGTACTGGACGTCATCGCGGACGCCGTCGACGAAGAAGTCCGCCGTGGAGGCGTTGCCCCTCAGGCTTGGGGCGTCGCGGTGCCCCTCGCCCTGGCCGATGGTGGCGCCCGGAATGTAGCGCAGGACGTCCGCCATGGACTGCATGGCCTGGTCGCGGATCAGCTGGGACGAGACCACCCCGATGGACTGCGGAACATCCCGGAGGTCCGTGGCGATGCGCAGGGCGGTATCGAGCCGGCCGGGTAGATAGCCCTCCTCGGCTGGGGCGGTGACGACCAGGGTCGAGACCTGCGCAGCCTCATCCTCGGCCCGCGCCGAACCCACGCCGAGGGCGAGGGATGCAAGGACGAAGGCGAAGTCCCGGGAACGCATAACGGGTAAGACTCAGGCGCGAATGAAAATGATAATCGTTCCTAACAATCATCACAGCTCGCGTAAATGCGAATTATTCTCAGAAACAGGAATTCGTCTCCGGGGCCTTGCCTTGTCCGCGTCTCCGACCGACCTAAGGCGCTGATGGACTCTCCCGTTCTTTCCCTGCCCTGGCGACATCCGCTGGAGGCCTTCGTCAGCCTTCGGGACACGCCCTATTCCCTGCTCCTGCTGGGAGATGGCGACGAAGGCCGCTGGAGCTACATCCTCGCCCATCCGCGCACCGCGTCCTTGCACGGCCAGGCCGAGGCGGCCCTCGGCTGGGCGCAAGCCCACGTGGACGCCCTCGAGGCCGCGACATCGCCCCCGGGAGCGCCGCCGCTGCGGACAGGGGTGGCGGGCCTCCTGGGCTACGATCCGGGGTGCCCCAAGGGCGGGCCGCCATCGGCGGTGGCGCTCTACGACCTGGTCCTTGCCTTCGATCACCAGACCCGGACCTTGTGCCTGCAGGAGGCCCCCGGCGCCTGTCCGAGACGCCGTGCGGCCCTCCTGCCCGGGCTTGCAGCGTCGCCGCCACCGCCCGTAGGCGCGACCGGCCGGGTGGCGGACGTGGAGCCCCGGGCGAACTTCGGCGCCAAGGTCGAGGCCGTGCGGTCGCGGATCGCTGAGGGGGAGTTCTATCAGGCCAACATCTCCCGCCAGTTCGAGGGTTGCCTCGGGGCCCTGGACCATCCCTTCGATCTCTTCCGGCGGCTGGCCGAGGCGAGCCCGGCGGCCTTCGCCGCTTACTTGCGCCTGCCCGGCTGCGCGATTGTCTCCAACTCTCCAGAGCGGCTGGTCCGGATACGCAACACGCCAGAGGGGCGCATCGCCCTCAGCAGTCCGATCAAGGGCACGGCGCCGAGGGGAGCTTCCCCTGAGGTCGACGCCCTCAACGCCCAGGATCTGCTGGCCAGCGAGAAGGACCGGGCGGAGAACCTGATGATCGTCGACCTGATGCGCAATGACCTGTCGCGGGCCTGCCGACCGGGATCTGTGCGTACGCCCCGGCTGTTCGAGCTGACGACGCTACCGAACGTGCACCACCTGGTCTCGCACGTGGAGGGGATGCTGGAGCCGGACAGGACCGCCATCGACCTGCTGGAGGCCTGCTTCCCGGCCGGATCCATCACCGGGGCTCCGAAGCGGCGGGCCATGGAGGCCATACGCGAGATCGAGGGCGCGCCCCGGGGCGCGGACTATGGATCCCTGTTCTGGGCCGGGACCGACGGGGAGCTAGACTCCAGCGTCCTCATCCGAACCGCCACCTGCCGGGAGACGCCGGACGGCTGGTCCGTCGGCTTCCGGGTTGGCTGCGGGATCACTTCGGACTCCGACCCGGAGGCGGAGACCCGGGAGACCGAGGCCAAGGCCCTGAAGCTCATCGCCGCCATCGGAGGCGAAGGGTCATGATCGTCTGGCGCGACGGGGACTGGATCGAGGACGGCGACGTCCTCCCGGCAGACGATCGGGGGCTGACCCTGGGCGACGGTCTGTTCGAGACCCTGCTGGTAGTGGATGGCAGGCTGGCGCATGCAGGGCTCCACTTCCGGCGCCTGGCCGCGTCCGCCGCAGCCCTCGGCCTGCCACCCCCCCCCGAGGGCGAACGTCTGGAGACCATCGCCCGGGAGACCCTCGCCCGGAACGAGCTGGACCACGGACGGGCTGCCCTGCGCCTGACCCTGACCGCCGGGCGCTCGGCCCGGGGTCTTGTCCGCGAGCCTTCCGCCGCCGCCCGCCTCCTGGTTACCGCCAGCCCGGCGCCAGAGGCCGGGACCCCCGTCCGCCTCGCAACCGTCTCGGTGCGGCGCAACCCCGCCTCACCCGCCTCACGACACAAGACCCTGTCCTACATCGACAGCGTCATGGCCCTGAGGGAGGCCCATCAGGCCGGCGCCGACGAGGCGGTGATGTTCAACACGCCCGGTCGGGTGGCCAGCGCGGCCGCCGCCAACCTCGTCTTCCGGATCGACGGGGAGATTGTCACGCCGCCCCTCTCCGAGGGTATCCTGGCCGGGACCACACGGACCCGACTGCTGGCCGCCCTGCCGGAGATTGTCGAGCGCCGCCTGACCCGGGCCGAGGCGAAGACGGCCGACGCCCTGGTCCTGACCAACGCCCTGCGCGGCCTCCGCCCGGCCCTGTCCTGGGACGGCCGGGCCCTGCCGGGGAGCGGCGAGCTGAGGGCGCGCCTGGAGGACGGGCTTTCCCTAGCGGAAGACCGTGATAGCCTCGGCTGAAATCCGCCAGAGAGGCCGTGAACGCGGGGCTGTTCGCACTGAACGTCTTCCAGGGGGGACCCCTATGGTCCTTCTGGCCCATGGCCGGCTGGGGCATTGGCCTGGCCGCCCATGGCCTTGCAACCTGGTTCTCCCTGAACGGCGACGGCCTGCGCGACCGGATGCTGAAGCAGGAAATCGACCGGCTGAGCGGGGGCCGATAGGTCCCTCAGAACCCGGGTTTCGGCTTGCCACGAAAGGGCGCGCCGCGGGGCGCGGGACCGTCATTCGGCTTGCGCTTCGGTCCCGTCCCTGCGGTCGGGCCTGAACCCGCCGGTCGGGGCTTTCCCTTCCAGGGACGGTCACCCGGGGAGGCTACGGGTCGGTCACCCTGTACGAAGGGCTTCTTCTTGAGGGGCTTTTTCTGGAAGGGGGCCTTCTCGAAAGCGCGCTTCTCGAAAGCGGACGTCTCGGGCGCCGTCTTCTGAAATGGAAGATGTTCGGGGGATTGGGCCGGTCTGGGTGCCGAAGATTCCGCTGTATAGGGCCGGGGCGCGCGCTTGGGCCTCGGCGGGGCGGCCCCACGCTCTCCCGAGGCTTCGAACTCGCGACGGGGACGCGAGGGCCGGGACTCTGCTCCCGGCGCCTCGGAAGGTGCGATCCGCGTCCCATCGGGAAGGGGAACGGCGACGGCCGCCGCGAAGGCGGGCGAGATCTCCCGGCTGATCTCGAAGCGGGTCTCGGCGTCGAAAATCCGGATATTACCGATGTCGCGCTTGGTCACGCCCCCCGCCCGGCAGATCTTGGGGATGAGCCACTTGGGATCGGCCTGGTCCTTGCGGCCGATGTCGATCCGGAACCAGTCCATCTCGCCGGGTTCGCGCTGGGGGCGAAGTTCGCCGGCCGCCTCGGGCTTCCAGCGGGAAGGCGCGTCGTCCTGAACATCCTCTGGCGGCGGCAGCTTCTCGCGGTAGAGCCGCATGAGGGCGCCGGCGACCTGCTCGGGCGACAGGCGCTCCAGCAGGCGGCGGCCCTCGGCCAGGCAGTCCTCGTCCGGGGGCGAGACCAGAATCGGATCCTCCAGCATGCGCTGGCGGTCCTTCTCGCGGATCTCCTCGGCGGTCGGCGGCCCCACCCACTCGGCGCGGATGGAGGCGGACTGGAACAGGAGCTCGGCCTTGCGCCGCCGGGCCCGGGGAACCAGCAGGACAGAGACACCCTTGCGTCCCGCCCTCCCCGTCCGGCCCGACCGGTGGAGCATGCCTTCGACATTGGCGGGGATTTCGGCATGGATGACCAGGCCCAGGTCGGGCAGGTCGAGGCCACGCGCGGCCACGTCAGTCGCGACGCAGACCCGGGCATGACCCCCGCGCAGGGCCTGAAGCGCCTCCGTCCTCAGGTCCTGGGTCAACTCGCCCGACAGGCCCACCACCGAGAAACCCCGTTCGCGCAGGGTGGCGGTCAGGTGCTTCACCCGCTCTCGGGTGTTGGCGAAAACCAGGGCACCGGGTGCCTCGTAGAACCGCAGAAGGTTTACGACCGCCAGATCCACCTGGTTGGGCAGGACCCGGACGGCGCGGTACTCGATGTCGCCGTGCGGGGAGTCCCGGTCGACGGTATCGATGCGCAGGGCGTCGCGCTGATAGGCAGACGCCAGGCGGACGATCTCCCGTGGCAGGGTCGCAGAAAACATGAGGGTGCGCCGGTCCGCGGGGGCGGCCTCGAGCAGGAAGGTCAGGTCCTCCTGGAAGCC
>CAMAOY010000114.1 GCA_945859865.1 Phenylobacterium deserti | reverse complement strand
GGCGGCGTGCCTGAAGCCTCGGTGGAGGCGATCAGAACTTCTTGCGGACGCCGACCTTGAAGGTCCGGCCCAGCGGGTTGCCGATGAACGGGTCGTAGCTCATTTCGATCCGGGCTCTGGACGGCTCGGTGTCGAGGATGTTGAACACCGTGGCGGTCAGGGTCAGGTCGCTGGGCAGCTGCAGCCGGTAGGTCAGGTCATGGCTGATGAAGGCGTCCTGTTCCAGGCCGAAGGTGATCAGCTTGCAGTTGATCGCCGTCCCCGCCGTGGCGTTGGCCACGTTGCAGTTCGTGGACGCCCCGGTCTGGATCGTGGTCGGACCGCGGTCATCCTTGACGCCGTCCACATAGTTCATGGTCCAGCGGACATTGTGAATGTCACGGTTGTAGTCGGCATAGAACTGGCCGCGCCAGTCCGGGATGGTGCCCGGCAGGCGGTTGTAGTTGGTCAGTCCGACTGCGTCGTAGGCACCCGAGACGGTGACGCCCGAAAACTTGAACGCATCCTGCTCGAAGTTGAGCACGTAGCTGACATTGCCGCCGACATGCACTTCGCCGCCGAGAACATCGTCGAAGCGGTAGTCGACGTCGGCGTCTATGCCGGTGGTCTTGATGCCCGGGCCATTGGTGGTGTCGGACCGGACGCGGGCGATATCATTGCCGACCGTAACGCCCTGGATGCAGGCATTGTTGTTGTTGAAGGTGATCAGGTAGCGGACGCCGCTGGAGCAGTTGGCCAGCTGGCTGCCGTTCCCGATCCCCGCCACTGCCGTGGCGACCACGTTGGCCGGAACCGTGGTGATCTGGTCCTGCAGGTCATAGGACCAGTAGTCCAGGGTGGCGGTCAGGGCGTCGGTCTGGACGATCGCGCCGACCGAATAGGTGGTCGCCGTCTCGGCCTGGGTTCCCGGGTTGCCGAAGAAGTCCACTGACTTGAAGTTGTTGCCAGCGGCGGCGATGCCGGAGAGGCCTGTGGAGCCGGTGGGCGCCACGTTTCCCGCCGTGGGACCCCGGAAGGAGGTGCCGTAAGAGCCGCGCAGGGCCAGCCAGTCCATGGCCTGCCATTTCACCCGGATCTGCGGGTTGGTGGTGGACCCGGTCTGGCCGCCGTAGTCCTCGTAGCGGAGGGCCAGCTGGGCGTTCAGGCTATCGGTGATCGGCAGGTTCAGTTCGCCGAACACGGCGTAGACGCTCTGCTCCAGGCGCAGGTTCTTGTTCTGGCCCAGGAAGATGTAGGGACCTGTCGGGAAGGCGCAGCTCGTAGAGCCTACCACCGGGCAGGGCGTGATCTCCGCGTTGTAGAACGGGCTGTCGATCTGCTGGAGGAAGGTGACCTTCCGGTACTGGGCGCCGGCGGCCCAGCCGATGTCACCGCCGGGCAGGGCGAAGACCGGCAGCTTGCCGTTCAGAACCGCGTCAAAGACGAAGGTGTCCTGCTGGGCCCGGTACTTCTGCCGGTCGAACAGCCAGGCCACCAGGGACTTGCTGTTGGCGTTGGTCGACACAAAGCCGGGGTTGGTCAGGCCAAGGGCCGGGTTCCCGGCATAGGCGTTGGAGAAGGGGTTGAAGTACTGGCAGCCATTGGCACCCGGGGTGGAGCCCGTGCAGCCCGGTCCGCCCAGGCCGTTCAGGGCGCGCTGCAGCCGGTCGATCAGGATGTCCGTCGTCTGCTGATCCTGCATCTCGCGGATGTAGGTGGCACCGAGCTGGTAGCCAATGTCGTAGAAGCCGGTGTCGCCTGACAGGTCGGCGGCAATCCGGACTTCTTCGTACTTCCGGCTGCCGCTCTGGCCGCCGCGGCCGCCCGTGGTCGGGTTGCCGCCGGCACCGAGGGGACGCCAGAAGGTCGCCAGGGCGCTCTGTGCCGTCCCGATCAGGGCGCTGTTACCAGTCTGGGTCAGGAAGGTGTTGAAGCCAGGGTTGGAGGCCGCAACGCTGTAGACGTTGACTGAGCCCGGGCCGTTGGGCCCGGAGGTCGGCGGATAGCCCGGCGAGAACCGGTAGTCCGGCTGCGAGGTCTGGGTGTAGAGGGCCTCGACATGGAACTTGGAAGAGTCCCCAACGTCGGCATTGAACTCACTGTAGAGCTGGTACTGGTCTTGTTCCTCGACGATGTTGTCGAAGGGGATGTAGTTGAAATAGCAGACCGGGGTTGCGCCGCTGAAGCCGGCATGGCCGCCGACGGCGGTACAGTTTGCGTCAACCGCGAGGCCCACGGTGGTGCCCGTGCCGCCCGCGCCGTTCTTGATTGACCAGACGCCCGGCTGGCCCAGGAGCGACCAGCCCGAGGGGTTGGTGGTGTAGGGCGCCATCACCCAGTCACGCTCGACGTTGGCGAGCTGGCCGCGGTGCTTGTAGCCGACGCTGACCAGGAGGTTGGCGGTGTCGCCCACCCAGCCGTAGAGGATGTTGGCGTTGTAGTCGCCGCCGTCCGAACCCGGCACAAAGCGATAGTCGCCGCCGACCTCGAGGCCGCTGAAGTTCTTGCGGGTGATGAAGTTGGCCACGCCGCCGATGGCGTCCGAGCCGTAGGTCGCCGCGGCACCGTCCTTCAGCACCTCAACCCGGCCGATGGCCGATTCTGGCAGGAGGTTGGTGTCGGCGTTATAGCCGGCGAAGCGCTTGCCATTCAGGAGCACCAGGGTCCGCTGGGCGCCGAGGCCGCGGATGTTGATGGTGCCGCCGCCGTTGCGGCCCTGGGAAGCGGTGGAGAACTGGTTGGAGTCACCCAGGACCGGGCCCGAGATCGGCAGGGTCTTGATGATGTCGAGGATGGAAGGTGAGCCGCGCTTTTCCAGGTCTTCCTGGTTCAGCACCGCGACGGGGATGGCGGTGTCCTTGGGCGTGCCCTGGATGAAGGAGCCGGTAACGACCACTTCCTCGACCGTGTTGGACTTGGTGTCCTGAGCCTGGGCGGCACCCGCCGCCATGAGGCCGGCCGCGACCGCGATCGCCGACGCGCCATAAAGATAATGACCCTTCATCGTTCGTTTCCTCTCCCTGCGCCTTCGGCCTGATTGCCCGTTATCGGCACCATTGGACCCACATTGCCCGGTCTTCAGGGATACCGCTATTACATTTTTATCACATTTCGGGACGGTAGTGCCGTCTTCGTCCAAACAAGAGCGTCTTCAGGTACCCAGGACTCAAAACCTCGTTGAATTCGCTTCATTCCGGGGTTTTCCGAGCCTTCAAAAGCTTCAGAGCCGCAGGGGAGAAACCCTGGGGACAAACCAGAGGGCGTCCACGGCCCCCGGCAGGGTGGTCTCGATAACGGTGTTGTACATGTGAGCGATGCGCACAGGCGTGTCCGGCGCCTGCCGGGCGTCCAGCAGCACGGACCGGTCGAACCGGGCTGCCAGGCGGGCGTTGAGGGTATCGGCGCCGAAGTCCGCCCGGCGCGGAAGGTCCGGCAGGGGCTGGGAGTCCTCGCCGCCGCCGTAGATCATCCAGACGATGAACATGGGCAGGCCGAGCTCTTGGCCGACATGGTGGCCGAGGGAATACGTCCGGCCGCCGCCCGGGCCGACGATCCCCGGGGCGGAGATGGCCGCGTCGTCCCGGACCAAATGCAGGGCGTGACCCATCAGCACCAGCCGGCCGGGGCTGAGGGCCCGGATGGACGCCAGCCGCCGCTTCATGGCGTCCTCCCGGAAGGCCATGGCCGGTGCGGTCTCGGCGTAGGTCGCAGCCGTCTTCACGAGGCCGGTATAGGTCAGGCCGTCGATGAGGGCCGACAGGTCGGCTCGGGCGAGGCGGTCGAGCCCCGCCGGCGCCTCTGCCGCCAGCGCGGTGAGTCGCGTCACTTCTTCCGCCAGGGTCTCGCCCGGACGGCGTGCCAGGGCGGCCCTCCAGGCCTGTGGCGCGCCTGTAGCGTCCAATCGGGCGAACAGGTCGACATAACCGCCGTCATGCCCCGCCGCCACGTCGAAGCCATGGAGGGCCTTCGGCGAGAGGGCCCGGTAGAAGCGCGTCTGTTCGGCGCGCATGAGGGCGAAGGGATAGCTCTCCAGAGAGGCCCTGAAGATCCCGGTGGGCCGGTCATCCCGGTCGGCCCGCGCCTCTCCGCTCCAGCCGAACAGGGACAAGCGGTCGAAGACGGCCTCGTCCCGGGTCTCGAAATACCGGGCCAGCCGCCGTCCGTCGGACCAGCCCAGCTCCTCGGCCCAGGTGTCGAAGCCCAGCCGGCGGGCCTGCCGCGCCATGGTGATCCGGAAGTCGCCCTTCTCGTGGACGAAGTGGTTGAACTCGCCCAGCACCAGGACCTCGGCGTCGCCCGTGTCGAGGTCGGCGGGGTCGAGGACCGCCCGGTCGAGCCAGGCGTCGAGCCCGTCGGTCACGCCAGCAGTTCCGGCGGATAGCCGGCGTAGGAGTGCTTGAGGGTGGCGTGGTTGAGCAGCATCTCGGCCACCTGCTCGGTCCCGGTGGAGTCGAAGATGCGGGTGCGCACCCAATAGGACTCCGTGCGCTTGCTCTGGGCCAGGGCGGCGATCTCGCGGCGGATGACATAGTCCTCGCCGACGAAGAGGGGCCCCTTGATCAGGCGGATTTCCTGGTCGGCGAACAGGCCCACGGCGGGCCCCTTCACCGGGAAGCGGGCGGTGCCCGAGGAATACTCCGCCAGGACACTGATCATCTCGAAGGGGATGATGGGCCAGCCCCAGGGCGAGCCGGAGGCGTCGGAATACCAGGGCGAGGTCTCGGTGATGACCTTCAGCTTGTCGTTGAGGCTGAAGGGATAGAGGGCGCCCATGTGCTGGTCGGCGTCCATACGCACCCGCTCCTCGGCGACGCCCTTCAGGCCTAGGTGCAGGTCTTCCAGGATCACCAGCCGGCCCGGCGGGCGCAGGGCGGCCATGCGGCCCTCCAGCAGGGTCTGGCCGTGGTCGGGCCCAAGGCTGGCGGAGGCCTCTAGCACCGGCGTGCCATCCGCCTTTTCGGCCCAGATGCGGGTGGTGGTCGCGCCGGCGGCGGGCACCTCGGCAAAGGCCCGGACCTCTTCGCCCTCCACCACCATGTTCAGGTAATGCGAGGAGATACAGCCGCGCTCGAACCAGGCCTGGCCCCAGATCTGCTGCAGCAGGGGCGGAAAGAGGCTGAAGTGGGTCGGTCCCTCGATGGGGCCTGCCCGGAAGCCGAGCTTCTCGGCCGTGGCATCGTCATGGATGGAGGAATGGCCGCCATACGCCTGGTCGGCCAGCATCTGGCGGGGCCCGCGCAGGGGGCCACGAAGGACGAGGGGGGTGTCAAAGCTCATGATGGCGGGCCTCCTGTCCCGGGTGGCTTCCGGCGGATTTCTGCTTCCGGTATGCCCTGCAGACCGGATTGTCCGCTCTATCGCGATCCTATAGGGCTTTCGCTAAAGACCAACATCCCCCTTCCGGAAGGCGAGCGGGGACTCATTTGATCCGGGGGTATCCGCCCCGGGCGCATTCCAGGGAGAGACACATGACCACGGGCTTCGACGACATCTTTTCTATCCGGGGCAAGGTCGCCCTGGTCACCGGCGGCTCGCGCGGCATCGGCGAGATGATCGCTGCGGGCTTCCTGGCGGCGGGCGCCAAGGTCTACATCTCCTCGCGCAAGGCGGATGTCTGCGAGGCCACCGCCGAGCGCCTTTCCAAGACCCACGGCGGGACCTGCATCTCCCTGCCGGCCGACCTGTCCCAGATGAGCGGCATCGAGTCCCTCGCCGCCCGCCTGGCGGAGACGGAGGACAGGCTCGACATCCTGGTGAACAACGCCGGTGCCGCCTGGGGCGCGCCCATCGAGTCCTTCCCCGAGGTGGGCTGGGACAAGGTGATGGACACCAACGTCAAGGGCGTCTTCTTCCTGACCCAGAAGCTCCTGCCCCTGCTGCGCAAGGCGGCGGGCGAGGGGGCCCCGGCTCGGGTGATCAACATCGGGTCCATCGATGGCCTGAAGTCGGCGGCCTTCGACACCTTCTCCTACGGCGCTTCCAAGGCTGCCGTGCACCACCTGACCCGCTTCCTGGCCTCGCACCTGACCAAGGAGCGGATCCTCTGCAACGCCATCGCCCCCGGCCCCTATCCGACCTGGATGCTGTCCACCGGCGTGGGCTTTGGCGGCGAGACCGAGAACGCGGACTGGGACCGGGTCGGCCGGGGCAACCCGTCGGGCCGGGTCGGGACCCCCGAGGACATTGCGGGCCTGGCCATCTTCCTGTCCTCCCGGGCCGGGGAATTCGTGGTCGGCCAGGTCATCGCCAGCGATGGCGGGGCGGTGGGCACGTCGTGAGGCCAGCGCCGACGCTCGGCCGGCTGGAAGGCTGGCTCAGCGGCCGATAAAGACTGGCTCGCGCTTGTCCACGAAGGCGCGGGCCGCTTCCTTGTGATCGGTGGTCTGCCCACAGTGGACGTGGTGGGTGGCCTCCAGGTCCAGGCAGTCGTCCACCTCGCCCGACATGGCCCGGTTGAGGTTCTCCTTCATGTAGCGGTAGGCCACGGTGGGGCCGCTGGCCAGGCGCAGGGCGATCTCGCGGGTCTTGGCTGCCAGGTCCTCCGGCGCCGCGACCCAGTTGGCGAGGCCCAGGCGCAGGGCCTCCTCGGCGCTGACCCGCTCTGACAGGTAGTAGAGCTCGCGCGCCTTGGCCGAGCCCACCAGCTGGGTCAGGAAATAGGTGCCGCCATAGTCGCCCGAGAAGCCGACCCGGGCGAAGGCCGTCGTCAGGATGGCGCTGGTGGCCATGATGCGCATGTCGCAGGCCAGGGCCAGGGACAGGCCCGCCCCGGCCGCCGGGCCCGGCAGGGCGGCCAGGGTGGGCTTGGGCATCTTGAACAGCCGGCCGGCCGTGGCCCTCTGGTTCACCCTCTGGCGGTGAATGGCCCCGTCGATGGAGTTGCCACCGCCGCCCTGGTTGGACTCGTCCATGCCCTTGACGTCGCCGCCGGCGCAGAAGCCCTTGCCGGCTCCGGTCAGCACCACGACCTTGACCTCTGCGTCCAGCTCGGCCTTGGCCAGCTGGTCAGCCAGGGCCGCCGTCATGGCCCCACTCATGGCGTTGCGGGCCTCGGGGCGGTTGAGGGTCAGGGTCAGGACGCCGGCGTCGAGGTCGGCGAGCAGGTCCTGGGTTCCGGTGTCGATGGCGGCCATTTGGGGCTCCTGAAAGGTCTTGGGAGTGGGAAGCTGGGGATCAGGCGGCGACGCGAGCGCGGGCGCCCCGCAGCACACGGCCCGAGCGACCGCCGGCGTGCTCGCCGTCGCGGAAGGCGAGCTCGCCGTTGACGAAGGTGGCGTGGTAGCCGGTGGAGCCCTGAACATAGCGTGGCACTCCGCCGGGGAAGTCACGGACCACGCGCGGGTACTTCTCGCCGACGGCGGCCAGGTCGAGGACGTTGATGTCCGCCTGCATCCCGGGTGCCAGGACGCCGCGGTCCTTCAGCCCGATGACCCGGGCCGGGCCGGAGGTCAGCTTGCGCACGCCCTCCTCCAGGGTGAACAGGCCCTCGTCCCGCACCCAGTGCGAGAGGATGAAGCTGGTCACCCCGCAGTCCATGACCTGGGACACGTGGGCACCGGCGTCGGACAGGCCCGGCATGACCTGGGGATGGGGCAGGAAGTCGCGGACCGCGTCGATGTTCGAGCTGAACATGCGCCAGGTGAAGAGGCCGCGGCCCCCGGATTCCAGGCTGAGGCGGAAGAAGGTCTC
>CAMAOY010000113.1 GCA_945859865.1 Phenylobacterium deserti | reverse complement strand
GGCCACAGGCGGACAATGGGATTGCGGAACAGGGCGACGCCGACGGCGATCAGGGCCAGTACCGCCGCCAGGCCCGCCCAGACCAGCCCGGACGACAGACCCGACTTACCCTTGCCCTTGCCCTTGCCCTTGCGGCCAGAAACCGGGGGCGGAATCATGGGCTCCAGGTCCTCGAAGGCGTCAGCTGCCGACGGCTCCGGTTCAGGAATGAGGATAGGGCGCGCTTCCGGGTTCTTGGGGGCCGCCGGCGGCGGGGGCGCCTCTTCCCAGGGCTCGGGCTCGCCATCCCCACGGCGGGCCGTCCACTTGTGGGCGCAGGCGACGCAGCGGACCGTACGTCCACCGGTGGGAATCTTGGCGGCACCGACGGCGTACCGTGCAGAGCATCTCGGACAGGTCAGGATCATGGTTTGCGGCGCCAGACCATCGTCTTACACCCCCTCGGGGCCTCTTGTTTCGGACTTACGCCTGCAAGGTTAACAGATCACAGCGACCGATCCGAGCCCGATGCGCAGACCCTCGGATGCTCGGGATGCACGACAGGGAAGGGTCTGTGCTAGACTCGCCTTTGTCATCTTCCCCAGCCCAGCGGCAACGCCTTGTCTGACCCCGCGCCTCCGCCATCCCCGCCGATCGCCCTGCGGCTGACCGGGCTGTCCGCCCCCCGGCGCGCGGGAACCGATGGGCTGGAAGGTGTCGACCTCGAAGTCCCTGAAGGCGGGTTCCTGCTTGTGCACGGCGAGGCCGGCGCAGGAAAAACCCTGCTCATGGCCATGGCTGGCCTCGCCCTGCGGCCCGGTGCCGGAAAGATCCAGCTGTTCGGGCTGGATCCCTGGGGTGCGTCGGGACAGGGCCGGGCCCGCCTTCGCCGACGCCTGGGACTGGTCTTCCAGGACCTCAGTCTCATCGACAACCTGACCGTAGCAGAGAACGCCGCCCTGCCCATGCGCATCGCCGGCGTCCGGCCGGAGGTCCTGCGCCGCGACGTGGGCGAACTCCTGACCTGGATGGGACTGGCCGGGAAGGCTGCGGCCCGGCCAGGTGACCTCAACCACGACGAACGCCAGAGGCTGGCCGTCGCCCGCGCCGTCGCCGGGCGGCCCGAGATCCTCCTTGCGGACGAGCCCGTCGGCTGGATGGGGCCGGAGGCTGCTGCCCGGGTGCTGAGGCTACTGCTCCAGCTCAACCGCCAGGGCATGACGCTGGTGATGGCGAGCCGAAATCCCGACCTCGCGCCCGCGCCCCAGAAGCTCGAACTGGTCCGGGGACGTCCCCGATCGGAGGCGCGGCCATGAGGCTTCGACTGCCGCAGGGTTTCGCGACCTTCCTGATCACGGCGGCGCTGACGGCGCTTGCGGGCCTGTGCGCCCTTGGCGGCGCGACCGTTCTTGAGCGCGCCGGAGGTTGGCGCACGCGACTCGCCGGCGAGATGACCGTCGCGATCCGGCCGGCGCCTGCCGGAACCTCCGACGCCGAGGTCACACGGGCTGCCGAGATCCTCGCGGGGACCCGGGGGGTGGCGGAAGTGCGGGTGCTGGATCGGCGCCGCGTCGCCGGCCTGCTCGCGCCCTGGACAGCGGGCGCCCGCGGGCCCGACCTTGCCGTCCTGCCGCGGCTGATCGCAGTCGACCTGGACGGACGCGCGCCCGCCCAGCGGCAAGGGCTTGCGGATGCGCTGAGCGCCGCGGGGATCGGTGCCATCGTCGACGACCACCAGGGCTGGCGCAGGGCCGCCCTCGACCTGCGCAGGCAGGCCGCTGCACCCGTGCTCGGCGGGCTCGCCGCCTGCCTGGCGGGACTGGCGGCGGCGGGAAGCCTCGCCGTCGGCCGGGAGGCCGAACGCAGCCAACAGGCCCTTCGCACGCGCCTGCGCCTCGGGGAGTCGCCGGGTGACTGCGTCCGGAGCCTCCTCCTCTCCTGCCTCCCTGAACTTGGCCTGGGCGCCCTCACAGGGGGGCTAATCGCCGCCGCCCTGGGCCTGGCGTCCGGACTGGCGACCCCCGGCGCGAATGCCGCGACCCTTGCCCAGCCGGCGGTTATCCTCGCCGCGGCGACCGCCCTCTGCGCCCTCGTCGCCGGCACCCTCGCCCTTGTCACTGCCCTCAGGCGGACCCGGGATATGGAGCCGTGAGAACCCTCACTGCACTCCTGGTCATCGGGCTCATCTGGGTTTCAGGCCTGATGGCCTTTGCCGACAGGATCAGCCGCCTGACCCCGGCCCCCCTGCCACAGGCCGCAGAAGGGGTCGTCGTCCTGACCGGGGCGGGTTCGAATGCGCGCCTTGATACCGGCATGGCGGTCCTTGAGGCCGGTCTGGCCAAGCGGCTCCTTGTCTCAGGGGTCAACCGCGAGGCGAGCCGGGAGGATATCCGCCTGGTCAGCAAGGCGGCGAAGCGGCTCTATGACTGCTGCGTGGACCTGGGATTCACCGCCGCCAATACCCTCGGCAATGCCCGTGAGACCGCCGAATGGGCCCGGGCCATGCGGTTCCAGAGCCTGATCATCGTGACCGCCGACTATCACATGCCCAGGGCCATGCTGGAGCTGAAGTCCGCCCTTCCGGGGGTGAGTCTCCAGCCCTACGCGGCCGCAACGCCGGTGGTCGAGGCCCGGCGCTGGTGGCGCACCCGGAGCGGGGCGCGGTTGATGATCTGGGAGTACTCGAAGTACATGACGGTCCTGGGCCGTGAGACGGTCCGCCGCCTCGGTCCACGGGCCGACGACACCCGTAAGGACGCACCTTGATCCTGATCCGCTCACTGGTCTTCACCGCCGTCTTTTACGTCTGGTCCGCGATCTCTGCGATCGCCATGGTCCCCCTTCTTGTCGCGCCACGCCGTTGGCTGCTCGCCGCCCTGCGGCTCTGGAGCCTGTCCTTGATCCTGCTCCTCCGCGTGATCTGCGGGATCCGGGTCGAGATCCGCGGACGGGAATACGCCCCCGACGGGGCCGCCCTGATCGCCTCCAAGCACCAGACCATGTTCGACGGCTTCATCCAGTTCAGCGCCCTGAAAGGGTCCCTCTTCGTCTTCAAGAAGGAGCTGACGTCCGTCCCGATCTTTGGCTGGATCGCGCTCAAGCTCGGCTCGATCGTAGTGGATCGGGCCGGCCATGCCACAGCCCTCAGGGACATGGTCCGGCGGGCGCAGGAACAGTTCCGCCTGGAGGACCGGCAACTGGTCATCTTCCCGGAGGGCACCCGCAAGCTCCCTGGCGCAGAGCCTGACTACAAGCCCGGCGTCGCCGCCCTCTACCGCGAACTCGGCGTAACGGTTCACCCGATGGCCACCAATGCAGGGGTGCACTGGCCCGCACACGGATTCCTGCTACGTCCGGGGGTGATCGTCTATGAGTTCCTCGAACCCATCCCGCCTGGCCTGAAGCGAGGCGAGTTCATGCGCCGGCTCCAGGACAGCATCGAGACCGCCTCCAACCGCCTGCTGGCCGAAGGACTCTAGCCGGTCTCAAGGTCGACGACCCGCTGCAGGAGCCGCTCCATGCCCAGGTCCCGCACGCCGGCCTCACGCAGATGCGCGACAAGGTCCCGGAGATAGTCGACATTCGGGCCCGAGAGGCCCCGAGCCCCGGCGATCCGTCTTGCCTGTTCGTCCTCGGTGAGGTCGCCTGCCCACTGCGGGTGTCCGGTATCGGACAGATAGGTCAGGCAGTTGGCCCTTTGGCCCCCGTCCAGCCGAACCCGGACCCGGCTTTCGATGTAGGTCTCAGTGGGCTGCTCGCGCTCGCTCAGGTAGTCGGCGACCTCGCGCCATCGCTCGGCGGCCACCCGGTAGGCCACCCCCCGGACAGAGCCGCCGCGCACTAGGCCCAGGACCAGGCCGGGTCTTTCCGGGGTTCCCCGATGGTGAACCGAATAGATGCAGAAGGCCCGGCGACGTCCGTATAGGATGGCGGGGCGCTTCTCGACCCAATCGAAACCTGGTCGCCACATCAGTGACCCGTAGCCGAAGACCCAGTCCCCTTCAGCCGCTTCAGACCGCATGTCCGCCTCCCGAACCGACCCCTCCATGCCCGACCCCGGGCTGCCGCGCAAACTCCGCTGGGCGGGCTTGTGGGTGCCCTTCCTCATCGCCGGCCTGCTCGTCGCAGGCTGGAGCGCAGGATGGGTCTATGCCGCCCGACAGGTCGAGGCCGGCCTGGAGCGGGGCGTCGCCGAACTCAGGGCGTCGGGGACCGAGGTCGCCTGGTCCTCGAAACGGCTCTCGGGCTATCCCTTCCGCCTCAACCTGGCCCTTTCCGACCTCAGGGTCGCAGGCGGGGGCTGGGTTGTGGAGGCGCCGGAGCTCGAGGCGCAGGCCTTCCTGCACGCACCGCGGAACTGGCTTGCGGCGACTCCCGCCGGCCTGGTGGTGATACGTCCGGAGGGCGGCGGCCTGGAGGTCAGGGGCCGCCGGATCCTGGCGAGCTTTGCCCTGGCCGCTGGGGGGATGCCGAGAGTCTCCATCGAGGGCCTCGGCCTGACCTTCCGGCCCGCGCCCGGCGCCCGTCCCTTCGCCCTGGCGGGAGCCGAGCGGCTGGAACTCCACCTGCGTCCAGGCCCTGATGACCAGGCCGCAGTCTTCCTGCGGCTTGAGGGCGGCGCGCCCGAGCCCGGCCGGCTGCTCGCGGACCTTGGCGGCGGCGCTCCCGTCTCCGGCCAGCTAGACGCCATCGCGGACCGGGCCTCGATGTTGGGACAGCCCACCCCCCTTCGAGCCTGGAGCACGGCGGGCGGGCGCCTGGAACTGCGCCAGGCCGGACTGACGACCGGGGAGACCCGGCTGTCGGTCGCCTCGCCGGGCCTTGGAGCCAGCCCGGACGGGCGGCTGACGGGCCCGCTCACCCTTCGCACGTCGGGGCCACCCGAGGTCCTGCGGGTCCTGCTCAAGCACGGGGTGATCTCTCCGGGCGAGGCCGTCGGCGGACTGGCTGGCGCCGGACTCGGCCGTCAGAGCGCGAACGACACCCAGATAGACCTGGAACTCTCGGCCGGAAGGGCGCGATGGGTCCGGCCCCGCTGAGCGCTTACATCTAGGCCGCGCGCTTGGCGGACGGAGCGGGATTGGTGAAGGTCATGGTGCCGTCCTTCAGCCGCGCAAAGCGCAGGGCGGCCATGTCCAGGGCGTAGTTCTGGTGCAGCCGCCAGGGTGCCGTCGTTCCCTGACGCGGGAAGAGGTCGATCGACCTCTGGACATAGCCGGAGGTGAAATCCAGCCAGGGCGCCGTTTCCTGGGGCGGACCCTTGAGGATCGGCGTGCACTGGCGAAGGCGCTTACGGCGCATGTGATTCAGGAGCCGGCAAACGTACTCGCACGTCAGGTCGCACTTCAGGGTCCAGGAGGCGTTCGTGTAGCCGAAGGCGGACGCCAGATTGGGCACCCCCGAATACATCATGCCCTTGTAGCTCAGGGTCTCTGAAGGCCGCACGGCCTGACCGTCGACCGACAGGGCGATGCCGTTCATCGCCTCGAGTTTCAGGCCCGTCGCTGTGACGACTATGTCGGCCTCGATCTCGGCACCGGACTTCAGCCGAAGGCCCGACCCGGTGAAGGTCTCGACCTCGTCCGTGACCACCGAGGCGTCGCCGGACTTCAGTGACTCGAAGAAATCGCCATCCGGGGCGAGGCATAGCCTCTGGTCCCAGGGATTGTAGCGCGGGGAAAAGTGGGTCTCGACGTCGAAGTCCGGGCCAAGGGACTGGCGGGTCTGGTCGATGATCGCCTTGCGGACCTGCTCGGGCCGGCGGCGCGCCATGCGATAGAACAGCATGCCCATCAGGACGTTACGCCACCGGATCAGGTCGTAGGACAGGCGCTCGGGTAGGGCCCGGCGGAGGCGTAGCGCGAAAGCGTCCTGGCCCGGCCGCCCGACGATGTAGCTCGGCGAGCGCTGCAGCATGGTCACATGGCCTGCGGTGCGGGCCATTTCGGGCACAAGGGTCACCGCCGTGGCACCGGACCCGATCACCACGACGCGCTTGCCCGTGTAGTCGAGGTCCTTCGGCCAGGCCTGGGGATGGATGATCCGGCCCCCGAACTGGTCCATGCCGGCGAAGTCGGGGGTGTAGCCGCCCGCATAGGAATAGTATCCGCCGCAGAGGAAGAGGAAGTTGCAGGTGAAGGTGGTGGGACCCGTCGGGGATTGGGCCGTCACCATCCAGGCCGCGTCCTCGGTCGACCAGGCGGCGGCGCTCACCTTGTGGCCGAACCGGATGTGGGGCTCGATCCCCTCCTCCCGGGCGGTGTCGCGGACGTAGTCAAGGATCGAGGGACCGTCGGCAATGGCCCGATCGCCGGTCCAGGGCCGGAAGGCATAGCCCAGGGTGTACATGTCAGAGTCCGACCGGATGCCGGGGTAGCGGAAGAGGTCCCAGGTGCCGCCGATCGCTTCGCGGCCCTCGAGCAGCACAAAGCTGCGGTCGGGACAGGTGGTCTTGAGGTGCCGGGCCGCGCCGATCCCTGAAAGGCCTGCGCCCACGATCACGACGTCGAAATGCGACATCACTTGTTGTTCAGACATTCAGATCCCTTGTCGCTTTGGCGGATCACATGACGGTTCCTGGTCGCCGTAGCAAGACGCCTCTGCGGCTTGCCCCGCTCCGGCGTGGGGCCTAGCCTCGACCCTGATCCCCGGGAGCCCCCATGCTGCGCCGCCTGCTTCTGACCCTCGCCCTGATCCTGGCCCTTCCCGCCGCCGCCCAGGCGGCCTCGGCAACGCCCTCGAAGGAGATGCTGGGCTGGCGGGAAACCGCCCGGCGGGTCACCATCGTCCGGGATGACTGGGGCATCGCCCATATCCGGGGCCGGACGGATGCCGACGCCGTCTTCGGCATGATCTATGCCCAGGCCGAGGACGACTTCCCGCGCATCGAGACCAACTACCTGACGGCCATGGGACGCCTGTCCGAGGCCGAGGGTGAACGGGCCCTCATGCAGGACCTCCGCGCACGCCTCTATACCGACCCCGAAACCCTCAAGGCCCTCTATGGAAAGAGCCCGTCCTGGCTGCGCAAGCTCATGGATGCCTGGGCGGATGGCCTGAACTATTACCTGGCCATGCATCCCCAGACCCGCCCCCGGGTGCTGAAACGGTTTGAGCCCTGGATGGCCCTCAGCTTCTCGGAGGGCAGCATCGGCGGGGACATCGAACGTATCTCCCTGGACGGCCTTTCGGACCTGTACTCCGACCGGCCCAGGGTCCTGGCCAGCGCCGCTCCGGCCGGGCTCGAAGAGCCGCGCGGCTCCAATGGCATCGCCATCGGCCCCTCCCGCGCCGGAGGCGGCCGCCCCCTCCTGCTGATCAACCCCCACACCAGTTTCTATTTCAGGGCCGAGCAGCAGGTGACCTCGGACGCCGGGCTCAATGTCTATGGCGCAGCGACCTGGGGACAGTTCTTCATCTACCAGGGCTTCAATCCCCGGGCGGGCTGGATGCACACGTCCAGTGGCGTGGACTCCGTCGATGAGTTTGCGGTGCAGGTCTTCGACAGGGGCGGCAAGCTGACCTATCGCTACGGTGCCGAGGAGCGGCCGATCGTAACCCGGCAGATCGCCATTCCCTGGCGGACGCCCCAGGGTGCCCTGGTGCAGAGCACCTTCCGGGTCCACTTCACCCACCAGGGACCGGTCGTGCGGAAGGCAGGGGACCGGTGGATCGCCTTCGCCATGATGAACCGG
>CAMAOY010000112.1 GCA_945859865.1 Phenylobacterium deserti | reverse complement strand
CGAGGCCCTGGCGCGGGTGCGGAGCGAGGCGCCGTGACCCTGCACATGATCCGGCTTTGTGTCGGCTCCGACACCATCGAAGACCTGGTGGCCTGGCATGGGAACAGCCCTGACCCCTGGCCCCTGCACACCCGGATGTCGCCCAAGCGTGCAGACGAACTGCTGGATGGCGGGTCGCTCTACCGGATCTTCCGGGGGCTGATCCTCTGCCGCCAACGCATGCTGTCCATCGCCCGGGTGGAGGCGGGCGGGGAGAGCCACTGCCGGATCGACCTGGAGCCGCGGATCCTTCGCGTGGTGCCGACGCCCCGCCGGGCCTTCCAGGGCTGGCGCTACCTCGATCCCGCCGACGCGCCTCCGGATCTCGACGAGGCCGGTGGAGAGGGGATTCCGGACGACCTCGCCCGCCGCCTGCGCGAGGCAGGCGCCTGGTAGGCCCCGTTGGAGCGCCAGGTTGTCGATGAGCTGCATCCATCCATCCACAGGCGATCCGGCCCTCCGCGTTGACGGCGCCGGGGGTGGATGACCACGCTGTTGCCGTCGGGAATCGGTCCTGCCAGATCCTGTTCCGATAAATGGGAACCCATTTTCGGATCCAAACAGGATCTAACGTTTTGGACTTAGAGCCTGTCTTGCCTCTTCAGACTTTCCATCTGAAGGGAACAGGCTCCAGCGGAGAGGTCTGATGGCTGACGTCATCGTCGTCGGAAATGAAAAAGGCGGCGCGGGAAAGTCCACCCTCGCCATCCACCTCATGACCGCTTTGCTGCACCAAGGTGTCCGGGTCGGGGTCCTCGACCTGGACGTGCGCCAGCAGTCCCTGGCCCACTTCGTCGACAGCCGCAGGGCCTGGCTCGCTGCCAATGCCGCTGAGGCCCCCATGCCGGAAATCGCGCTGATCGAGTCCGATATCTCCAGAGCTTCCGAGGATGAAGCCCGCGCCCGGCTGGCGGCGGCCTTCGAGGCCCTGTCTGGTTTCGACCTCATCCTGGTCGACACACCTGGGGCCGATACCCTGCTGAGCCGGGAGGCGCACGCCCGGGCGGATCTGATCGTCACGCCGATGAACGACAGCTTTGTGGATTTTGACACCCTGGGCGTCGTCGATCCCGTGACCCTCGAACTCAAGCGTCCGAGCCTCTATTCCGAGACCGTCTGGAACAGCCGCAAGGACCGGGCCGCCGCCTCGGGCCGCTCGATTGACTGGGTCGTTCTGCGCAACCGCCTGGCCCCCGCCGACGCCCGCAACCGCCGCAGGGTGGACGAGCGCGTCCAGGCCCTGTCCCGCCGGGCGGGTTTCCGCGTCGGTCCCGGCCTGCGTGACCGGGTCATCTATCGCGAACTCTTCCCCTTCGGCCTCACCGTCGCTGACCTGTCCCCGTCCATCCGCCCGGTGTCCATGAGCCTCCAGCACGTGGCGGCCCGGCAGGAGCTGCGGGACCTGATGGGCTTCCTTGGCCTGTCCGGCGAAGGTGCCCAGCTGGCCGCCCAGTAATGAGCTGGATCCTCATTGGACTGGCGGTCCTAGCCCTCCTGGCCTGGGCTGGAACGACAGGCTCGCCGGCCGGCCGCCGCGCCTGGCGTCTCCTGGTCCCCGCCATCGCCCTGGCGGCCGTGGTCGGGGGTGTCTTCAGCCTGCTGAGGGGCACCTGGCCCGTCGGCCTGCTCCTGGTTGTCGCCGGCATGGCCATGGCCGCCGTCGCCCGCACCCCGCCGCTCCGAGGGCCCGCCCCGCCGCCCCGGGCGACCCCGGACAACGTGACCCTCGCCGCCGCCCGTTCGGTGCTTGGGGTGGGCCCGGAAGCCAGCCGTGACGAGATCCTCGCCGCCCACGCCCGGCTGATCCGCCGGATCCACCCCGACGCCGGGGGTACGGACGGCCTGGCCGCTCACCTGAACGCGGCCAGGGATCGGCTGCTGGAGGGCTGAGGCCCCGCGGCATCCCGCAGCCCGCCCCGACAATCACGAGACAGGTTTGGAGCTTCCGGTGTAGGGTCAAGGCTATTGGGCTTGGCCCCGGCCAACTGAAACCACTGCGAGCGTATTGTGAAGCCTCCGGCAGACCCCGAACAGGAGCCCGTCTCCGCCCGAATTCGAGCTCGTATCAAGAAGGCCCGGAAGCGGTTTTTCGCCAATGACAACATCTCCGCCTACATCCATGAGGGCGAGATGAACGACCTGCTCGCCGAGGTGGAGGGCAAGTTCCGCGAGGTGCTGAAAAGCCTGGTGATTGACACCGAGGCTGACCACAACACCCAGGATACCGCCAAGCGCGTCGCCAAGATGTATGTCACGGAGGTCTTCCGCGGCCGCTACACCGAGGCGCCGCCGGTGACCGAATTCCCCAACGCCAGCTCCCTGAACGAGCTGATGATCGTTGGCCCGATCACCGTGCGCAGCGCCTGCAGCCACCACTTCTGCCCGATCATGGGGCGGCTCTGGATCGGGCTCATTCCGAACGAGCACTCCAACCTCATCGGTCTTTCCAAGTACTCCCGCCTGGCGGAGTGGATCATGTCCCGGCCCCAGATCCAGGAAGAGGCCATATCCCAATTGGCGGCCCTCCTGATGGAGAAGGTTCGTCCCGACGGTCTGGCGGTGGTGATGGAGGCCGATCACTTCTGCATGCACTGGCGCGGGGTGAAGGACACCGAGACGAAGATGATCAACTCGGTCATGCGCGGCTCCTTCCTCAAGGACCACACCCTGAGGGCCGAATTCCTCTCCCTCATCAAGAACAGGACCTGACCTCCATGCTCGTGCGCTGCCTCTATGCCAGCCGCCCCGTCGATCCCATGAACGGCGCTCTGCTCGACGGCATCCTCGAACAGTCTCGGCGGAATAATCCGCGGCAGGGTATCACCGGCATCCTGTGCGTCGCCGATGACCTCTACATCCAGCTTCTGGAAGGCGGGCGCGACGAGGTCTGCGAGATCTTCAACGCCATCGTCCGGGACGACCGGCACCGACAGGTCCGGCTGCTGTCCTACGAGGAGATTTCCGAGCGGCGCTTCGGCAACTGGAGCATGGGGCATGTCTCCATCCCGCGGTTGAACCCCTCCCTCCTGTTGAAGTACTTCAAGCGCGCGGAGCTGGACCCCTTTGAGGGGCCCGGCCAGGCCACCTTGTCCCTGCTGGGCGAACTGGTCGCCACGGCGGCGATCGTCACCCGCGGCGAATAAGAACCTCGGAGTTCCCGTTCGCCTTCAGGCGGACGGGGGCAGGACCATGCAGGGCTCGCCGCGGCTCTTCAGGGCCTTGCAGGCCGCCCGGGCGGAGGTCTCGGAGTATCCCGTGAATCGGGTCCGCCAGTTCGAGCCGGCCCGTTCTGCGCGTCCCCCAGAGGCGAAGTGGGCGGGCGCAAGCTTGCGCACCCGCGAGGCCTGTTCCCGGGCCATATCCTGGGTCTTGAAGGCACCGACCTGCACCGACCAACGGCCGGGTTCTGCGCGGGGCTTCTGGCGCAGGCCAGTCTCCTGCGGATCGATGATCTCGAACTGGGAGAGGTTCCGGGGCGTCGGGGCGCTGGTCAGGACCACACGATCCGGGCCCGTACCCTGAGGGCCCGCCGGGTAGGGATCAACTGGCCGGACCTGGGCGTAAAGCACGGCGGGCGCGGGTTCCGCCTCAAAGCTGGCCTGTGCGAACTGGACCCGCTCGCCGCGGTCGCGTCGGGCCGCCAGCTCGAAACCGGTGAGCAGCAAATTCTGCACCTTGGCGTTCCGGCGCGCGTTCGAGGGGCCGCCCAGCACAACAGCGATCAGGCGACGGTCGCCGCGCACGGCCGAGCCGGCGAGGTTGTAGCCCGAGGCGTTCGTGAAGCCCGTCTTGAGTCCGTCGACCCCCGGCATGGCCCAGAGGAGGCCGTTGTGATTGTTCATCTTCTGTCCCCTGAAGGTGAAGGACTGCTGGCTGAACAGGGCGTAGTTCTGCGGGAAGTCGCGCAGCACGGCGCGTGAAAGGATGGCGAGGTCCCGGGCGGTGCTGACCTGTCGGCTATCAGGCAGGCCCGAGGCGTTCATGAAATGGGTGTTGACCATGCCCAGTTCGCGGGCCCTGAGGGTCATCATGGCGGCAAATCGGCGCTCGCTTCCGCCGCCCAGCTTCTCGGCCAGGGCGACCGCTACGTCATTTGCAGACTTGATCGCAAGGGCCTGGATCGCCTCAGAGACCGTCAGGCTGGCGCCCGCCGGAAGGCCCAGCTTGGTCGGGCTCTGGGCCGCCGCGCGCGCTGAGATGTAGACCGGATCATTCAGGGACACCCTGCCCGAGGCCAGGGCCTCGAAGGTGAGGTAGAGGGTCATCACCTTGGTCACCGAGGCCGGGTACCTCAGGCTGTCCGCCCGACGTGAGAACAGGACTTCCCCGGTCTGGGCATCGACGACAACGGCGGCGTAGCGCATTTCCGGGAAGGGCGTCGTGGGCGCCGCTGCGGCTGCATTCGCCGGCGCAAAGGCCGAGATCCCGGCGGCGATCGCCAGGGCCAGCCCAAGGACAAGGCGAGCGAAGGGACGGGCGGGGCGACGTCTGGCGGCTGTTGGCAAGTCGGGCGTCCCTGGCGTCTCCGGCGTGGCCGGCGGGTTCAGGATGAACGGTCATACTAACCGGCGCTGCGTTGCGGGAAAGTAAATTCCGTCTGAAGGCCCTTCACAGCCTGTTTACGTTGCACCGCACAATCCGCTTGACCGCCGCAGTGCAACATGAGAAACCGCAACGCAGCACGAACTGCATGCGTGCAGATCCACATCGACAGGAGCGCCAACATGGCCGTCGCCAAGACCACCGCCGACAAGATCGCCAACGTCGGAAACGAAGCCCTCCATGACGCCATGGAGAAGGGCATGTCCGACCTCAACGACATGACCGCCCAATCCCGCAAGAACCTTGAGGCCGTGATCGCCTCAGTGACCGCCGCCGCCAAGGGCGCGGAAGCCCTGAGCTCCGACACCCTCGCCTTCTCCAAGGCCGCCATGGAGCGCCAGACCGCCGCCGTCCAGTCCATGGCCAGCGTCCGTAGCCTTCAGGACCTGGTGGAGGTCCAGACCGACCTCGCCAAGACCCACGCCGAGGCCTATGTCGCCCAGATGGGCAAGACCACGGAACTGATGACTTCCCTGTTCCGCGAGGCCTTCAAGCCCTACAGCGCCCGCATGACGGCCGCCGTCGAGAGCGTTCAGTCGGCCCGCTGATACCGGGGCCTCCTGGCCTTCCGAAACCAAGAGCGGCGCGGTTCCCTCCCGGGGGCCGCGCCGCTTTCGTTTGACTTGCGGCTGCGCCCCTTGGAAGTCCGAACGCCATGCTCCCCACCCTCCGGCAACTCCAGTATCTGAAGCTCCTCGTGGAACATGGGGGGTTCGGAAAGGCGGCTGAGGCGGCCCACGTCACCCAGCCGACCCTGTCGGCCGGGATCCAGGAGCTGGAGAAGATCCTCGGCGCGCCCGTGGTCGACCGGGCGCGATCGGGACTGATCCTCACCGCCGTCGGGGAGGCGTCCCTGGCCAAGGCCCGAATCATCCTCAACGAGGCCGAGGAACTGGTCCAGGCCGCCCGCAGCTCCGGGCAGCCGCTGACCGGCCGGTTCCGGCTGGGGGTGATCCCGACCGTCGCGCCCTTCCTCCTGCCCAGGGCCCTCCCGCTTCTCAAGGCCCGGTTTCCCCAGCTGCGCCTCTATCTGCGCGAGGACCTGACCCAGAGGCTGATCGCGGCCCTGAAGCCCGGTGCCCTCGACGCCGCCCTCATCGCCCTGCCTTTCGACATGACCGGCCTGGACCACGCCCATGTGGCCGATGATGAGATCCTCGCCGCCCTGCCGGCGGGGCATCGTCTGACCGGCCAGGCCCGGACGCGGCCGTCTGAGCTTGAGGATGAGGACCTGATCCTGCTGGAGGACGGTCATTGCCTGAGGGACCACGCCCTCGCGGCCTGCGGACTGCGACCGCCGCGGACCGGTGAGGCCAGCGCCAGCTTCGCCGCCACCTCCCTGCCGACCCTGGTCCAGATGGTGGGGTCCGGCCTCGGTGTCACCTTCCTGCCCGCCATGGCGGTGGAGGCGGGTGTGACAGCCGGGACGACCATCGAGATCCGCTCCCTCCAGGCCGACCATCCGACCCGCGAGATCGTTGTCGCCTGGCGGTCGGGCTCTATCCGCGGGGCCGAAGGTCGCCTCCTTGCGGAGTCGCTGCGCGAGGCCTGATCAGTCCATCAGGCGGCGGGCGAGGTAAACGTAATGCCGAGCCCAGCGCCTTGCATTCAGCTCTGGGTCCGAGTCGTTGGAGTGCCCGCCCAGGGTCTGCTCATAGTAGAGGTAGGGAACCCCGAGGGCCTCGAGCTGCGCCGCGAACTTCCGGGCGTGTCCCGGATGCACCCGGTCATCCCGCGTGTTTGTGGTGATGTAGGCCTCCGGATAGGCGATGCCGGGCCGCAGGTTCTGATAGCCCGAGTACCGAGCAATGAAGGCGGCGTCGGCCGGGACGTCGGGGTCGCCGTACTCACCCACCCAGGAGGCTCCCGCCGACAGCTTGTGATAGCGCAGCATGTCGACGAGGGGGCTCTCGACCACGACGGCGTTCCAGAGTTCGGGGTGCTGGGTCATGGAAACGGTCGTCAGGACCCCGCCGTTAGAGCGTCCGTAAATGCCCAGCCGGCGGGGCGAGGTCAGGCCTCTGGCAGTCATGTCACGGGCTACGGCGGCGAAGTCATCGAACGCCAGCTGACGCTTCTCACGCATCACCGACTGGTGCCAGGCAGGGCCGAACTCGCCGCCGCCGCGGATATTGGCGATGACGTAGGCGCCGCCGCGCGCCAGCCACAGCCGGCCCATTTCAGGAAGGTAGATCGGCGGTTTGGCGATCTCGAAGCCCCCATATCCGTACATCAGGGTCGGTATTGAGCCATCCTTGCGGGCCCCCTTTGGCGAGACCACGAAGTAGGGGATCCGGACGCCATCGCTCGACGTCGCCCAATACTGGGCGACCTGGGCACCCTCGGCCGGGAACCGGGGCGGAAGCGAGGCGATCCGCGCCGTCTCCCCGGTGGCCGCATCGACGCGCCAGAGGGAGGGCGGGTCCAGGAACCCCTCCGCCGAGATCATGAGGACATCATCGACGTCGCTCGCCGAGACGATCTGGAAGGTGGCATTTCTGGGCAGGGACAGGCGCTCGCCGGTCCAGCGGCCGCGGGTCATGTCGAACACGTCGACGGCGCCCTTGACCTCATCCAGGAGGTTGATGGCCACCAGTCCCGCGGTGACTGACACGTCCTGCACCGCCTGCTGCGGCCCGGGGGTGAAGACACGTTCGGGCTTCCCGGCAGGATCGTCCCGGCGCAGGGCGATGACCGATCCTGAGGACAGACCCTTCCAGTCCGCCTTGAGGATGAAGATCATCCGGCCCTGGGCGGAGCCCTGGTAGGTTGCTTGCAGAGGCAGGGGAAGCCGGATGAGCTTTCCGTCCCGCCAGAGGCTGAACTCCGAGCGGAAGAAGTCCACCGCCCGGTTGATCACCAGGCCCTGGCTGCGGCCGGCCTCGTCGCGCAAGACGCTGGCGGCGACGGACACATCCGTGGGCTGTCCCCGGAATATCTCCCGGCTCTCGCCCCGGCGGTTCACCGTCCGCAGTATATAGGGATATCCCGAGGCCGTGGCCTCGCCGTCGGCGGCGACCCGGGCCACCGCCAGGGTGTCTGCGTCCAGCCAGTCGACGGTGAGCTTGGAGGCCGGAAACCGGA
>CAMAOY010000111.1 GCA_945859865.1 Phenylobacterium deserti | reverse complement strand
CCTGAGGTCATCCTCGATATCGGATGCGCCGAGGGCTACTACGCCGCGGGCCTGGCCCGGCTGGCCCCTCGCGCCCGGGTCCACGCCCACGACACCTCCGAGACCGCGCAGGCCGCCTGCCGGCGGATGGCAGAGCTCAACGGGGTGGCCGACCGGGTCCAGGTGGGCGGGCTCTTCCATCCTGGGGACTTCCAGGCCTTCGCCGCCCACCGGTGCCTGGTCATCGTCGACATCGAGGGGGCTGAGGACGACCTGCTCAGGCCGGACCTCGCCCCGGCCCTGGCGGGCATGCGACTGATCGTCGAGACCCACGACGTCTACCGGCCGGGCGTCCTGGACCGGCTCCAGGACCGCTTCGCGGCTACCCATGAGATCACTATCGTCCGCCCAGGTCCGAAGACCTCGCCCCTGCCTGAGCTTCTTCGCAACCGCAGTCACCTGGACCAGCTGCTTGCCGTCTGGGAGTTCCGCGCCGCCCCGACCCCCTGGCTGGTCATGAAGCCAAGACGGTCAGCCTAGCCGGGCCACCTCGCCCGCAAGGCGGCCGGCCAGGTCGCCCCGGGGCTCCACCTCCACCGCCTCCAGCCCCAGCCAGCCCGCCATGCGGCTGAGGTTCCGCGCCAGGGCCTCCGGGGTCTGCGGACCTGCAGCCGGCTCGGCATGGGCGGCCTGGACCCGAAGCCTGCCACCCTTGCGGTCGGCCTTCAGGTCGACCCGGGCGGTGAGGGCCTCGCCTTCGAGGAAGGGCAGGACGTAGTAGCCGTGCACCCGGCGGTGGGCGGGGGTGTAGATCTCCAGCCGGATGCGCATGCCGAACAGTCGCTCAGCCCGGTCGCGGAACCAGATGAGGTTGTCGAAGGGACTGAGGAGGGCTTCGGCCTCCACCCTCCGGGGCGGCCCGGCGTCGGGCGACAGGTAGGCCTGGGCCCGCCAGCCCTCGACCCGCACGGGGGTCAGGTCTCCGGCCTCGACCAGCTCCGCCACCCGCAGCCGGGCGTCTGCGGCGGACAGGCGGAAATAGTCCCTCAGGTCCGCCTCTGTCGCCACCCCCTGGGCCCGGGCGGCGATCCGGAGGAGTTCCCGCTGGGCTTCGCCCCGATCCGGCGGCGGCGTGTGCAGCAGGTGCGGCGGATGGACCTGGTCCGGCAGTCCATAAATGCGCTCGAAGGTGCCTCTGCGGGCGGCGGTGGTCAGGCGTCCTGTCCAGAACAGGCATTCCAGGGCCCGCTTGCCCTCACTCCAGCCCCACCAGCCGCCGGCGCCCTTCGCCCCCAGGCCCAGCTCGGATGCCGAAAGGGGGCCGCGGCGGGCGATCTCGTCCAGCACCTGGTCGATGAACGCCCCGTGCGATTGCAGAAAGCTGGCCACGCCCCGCCAGACCCCGACCCCCGCCGCGGCGTCCTCCATCCGCCAGCGCAGGAGGGGCTGGACCTCGAGGGGCGCCAGGGAGGCCTCATGCATCCAGTATTCGAACAGGCCCTTTCGGGGTCCCCAGGCCAGGTCCTCCAGAGCCTCGCGCGGATAGGGGCCGAGCCTGGAGAACAGGGGCAGATAGTGGGACCGGGCCAGGACGTTGACCGAGTCCATCTGCAGGACACCCAGGCGCCGGACTATGCCGAGGACATCAGCCCGCCCGGGAGCGAGGGGGCGGGGCCGGCCGAATCCTTGGGCACGGAGGGCCAGGTGACGGGCCTCGGCTGCGGAAAGGCCGGGGCTCACCGGGCCAGGCGGCCGTCCGACAGGGCGCCCAGTTCGAAGGGGAACAATACGCCCGGATCGGGCGCTTCGACCTCATCGGCGAGATCCTTGGGGGCCAGAGAGCGGACGAGGTGGCGAAGGATATCCAGGCGCGCCGGCTTCTTTTCATCTGACCGGACGCAGACCCAGGGCGCCTTCTCCGAATGGGTCCGCCGGAGCATGCTGTCGCGGGCCTCGGAGTAGGCGTCGAACCGGGACTGTGCGGCCTCATCCAGGGGACTGGTCTTGAGGGCCTTCAAGGGGTCCGTCCGGCGCTCCTCAAGGCGCTTCTTCTGCTCCTTCCGGCTGACGTCCAGCCACAGCTTGACCAGTCGCACGCCGCTGTCGACCAGCATGCCCTCGAAACCGGGAACGTTCCGCAGGAAGTTCTCGTGCTCGTCCTCGGTGCAGAAGCCCATGACCGGCTCCACCCCGCCCCGGTTGTACCAGGACCGGTTGAAGATGACCGTCTCGCCCGCCGCGGGAAGCCAGGGCACGTAGCGCTGGAAGAACCACTGGGTTTTCTCGCGGTCTGAGGGCTTGGGCGGTGCCACCACCCGGGTCGCCCGGGTGGACAGGTGCTCGGTGATTCGGTGGATGGAGCCATCCTTGCCCGCCGCGTCCCGGCCCTCGAAGATGATCAGCACCTTGTCGCCGGCGGCAATGGCATGCTGCTGGTAGCGGACGAGGGCCAGCTGCAGGCGCGGCAGGTCCCGGTCGTAGTCGTCGTCGGACGTGTTCTTGTCAGTCATGATGCAAGCCTAGGCGGAAGGACGCCGCCGGGTCTAGGAGGAAGCATGATCCGCCTTCATGTCAGGGACGAGCTTTCCGGGGACGGGGGCCTCACCCTGTCCGAGGCCCAGGGTCGATACCTCTCCCAGGTCATGCGGCGCGGGCCCGGCGACGAGGTCCTGGTCTTCAACGGCCGGGACGGCGAGTGGCTCGCCCGGATCGCGGAAGCCGGCAAGCGCGGGACCCGTCTGGAACTGGTCCGGCGGACCCGCGTCCAGCCGCCTGCAGGCGCGCTTGTCCTGGTCATGGCCCTGGTCAAGCGGACACCCCTGGAGACAGCGGTCGCCAAGGCCGTCGAGCTCGGCGTTGCCGAGATCCGGCTGGCGATCACGGAGCGCAGCAACGCTGACCACACCCGCGTCGACCGCCTGGAGACCATTGCCATCGAGGCGGCCGAACAGACCGGTCGCCTCGACATTCCCGCCATCCGGTCGCCGGAGTCCCTTTCCCGGGTGCTTGAAGCGGGAGGGGATGGCACGCGCCTGGTCTTCTGCGACGAGGCAGGAGATGCGCCGCCCCTCCTGGAGGCGCTGGCAGGCCTGCCGCCCGGGCCCCTGGTCCTCCTGATCGGGCCCGAGGGCGGATTTTCACCGGCGGAGCGTTCGGCCCTCAGGTCCCGGGAAGGGACGATCCCGGTGTCACTTGGGCCCCGGATCCTGCGCGCCGATACCGCCGCCCTGGTCGCCCTGGCCCTGGCCCAGGCAGCCCTCGGTGACCTGCGATCCTGATTCTCGCCGGCCTGCAGAAATCCTGATTTGCGCCGAGGCGACTTAACGGCGTAAAGATCGCGCCTCGCCGAAGGGCGGGTCCGGGAAGGGAACCTACAGGAAGACGGGCATGGCCGACTCCAAGGTCGACGATCGACCGCTGGATTTCTCTGACATCGTCGCGTGGATTCAGGCAGGTGAGACACCGCCGGCCGACTGGCGCGTGGGGGCGGAGCACGAGAAATTCGTTTTCCGGACAGCGGACCATTCGCCTGTCCCCTACGACGGCGCGGCGGGAATCCTGGCCCTGATGGAGGGCCTGAAGGCCTACGGATGGACCGATGTCCGCGAGGGTGAGACTCTCATCGGACTGGAGCGGGGCAGGGCCAATGTCAGCCTTGAACCCGGCGGGCAGTTCGAACTGTCAGGCGCGCCCCTTTCCGACATGCACGAGATCGCCGCCGAGACGGCAAACCACCTCGACGAGGTCAGGGTGGTGGGCGAGCGGCTGGGCCTGGGCTTCCTGGGCCTGGGATATACGCCAGAGTGGACCCGAGAGCAGGTCCCGGTCATGCCCAAGGGCCGGTACCGGATTATGCGCGCCTATATGCCCAAGGTCGGCGGGCTGGGCCTGGACATGATGTTCCGCACCTGCACGGTTCAGGCCAACCTCGATTTCGCCGACGAGGCCGACATGCGGCTCAAGTTCCGCACCAGCCTCGCCCTGCAGCCCGTGGTCACGGCGCTGTTCGCCAACTCGCCCTTCGTGGAGGGGCGGCCTTCGGGCTTCCTGACCGCCCGGGCCAATGTCTGGACGGATACCGACCCGGACCGCACAGGGATGCTGGGCTTCGTTTTCGAAGAGGGCTTCGGATACGAGTCCTATGCCCGCTACCTGCTCGACGTACCGATGTATTTCGTCAAGCGGAACGGTGCCTACGTGGATCTTTCGGGGCGCTCCTTCCGGCAGTTCATGACCCTGGGCTTCGACGATCTTCCGGGCGACCGGCCCAGCCTCAAGGACTTTGCCGACCACGCCACCACGGCCTTCCCGGAAGTGCGCCTGAAGCAGTACCTCGAGATGCGGGGCGCCGACGTCGGGCCGCAGGACATGCTGGACGCCCTGCCTTCGCTCTGGACCGGACTGCTCTACGATCGCCAGGCCCTCGAGGCTGGCTGGGAGCTTTGCCGGGACTGGCCGCGGGACTCGCACGAGCGGCTGCGCGCCGACGTGACCCGCCTGGGCCTGCGGGCGAAGATCGGGACCCGGACCGTCCAGGATGTCGCCCGGGACCTGGTGGCCATCGCTGCTGGCGGATTGAAGCGCCGGGCTCGGCTGGACGCCTCCGGTGCCGACGAGAGCCGCTACCTCGCGCCCCTGGCCGAGATCGTAGAGAGCGGCCTCACCCGGGCCGACCGCCTGCTCGAGCGCTTCCATGGCCCCTGGGCCGGCCGGGTAGCCCCGGTCTGGGAAGAGCTGGCCTTCTGACCGCCGGCCGCTTGCTTGCCTGAACCCGCGGCGCATGTTCTGTTCGCGCCTCGCTTACTCGGGGCCATTGCGCCCGCCCGAAGCCGGAATCCCCTGAGATGAACATCGTCATCCTCCTCGGCCTGCTCGTCACCTTCGCCACGGGCGTGCCCGTGCTGATCCAGCTGATGCGGGACCACCCGAAGGGCCTGATTGTCCTGTTTTTCGCCGAGATGTGGGAGCGGTTCTCCTACTACGGCATGCGGGGCATACTGATCTTCTACCTGACCCAGCACCTGATGTTCGACCGAGCTGAGGCCAGCTCGGTGTATGCGTCCTACACGGCCCTGGTCTATCTCCTGCCGCTTCTCGGCGGATTCATTGCCGACCGCTGGCTGGGCTCTCGCAAGGCCGTCGCCTTCGGCGCGCTTCTGTTGGTGGCGGGTCACATCTCCATGGGCTTTGAGGGGCCCCGCGCACGGCAGGACCTGATCTATGGCGGGAGGGTCTTTCCGATCGTCTCCGAGGGCCGGATGGACGACCGCGTCGCCCACATCCTGGTGGAGGGCAAGAAGTACGAGTTCGGACCGCGCGAGGGCGGCGGGATCACCATTCCGGGGGTTCCCATCGAGACCGGCTTGCGCGCCTCGATCCCTGACGGCCAGTTCCAGATCAGGACCCTCCAGGACCCGGGCTCGACCAGCATGTTCTATTTCGCCGTTTCGCTAATCATCCTCGGGGTGGGCTTCCTCAAGCCCAACATCTCAGCGGTGGTGGGCGACCTTTACCCGCATGGCGATCCCCGCCGGGACTCCGGCTTCACCCTCTACTATTACGGCATCAATCTCGGTGCCTTCTGGGCCGCCATCCTCTGCGGCCTCCTCGGACAGCACTTCGGCTGGTGGGCTGGCTTCGGCCTGGCCGGGGTGGGCATGTTCGTGGGCTGGGTGGTCTTCATGCTCGGTAAGCCCCTTCTCGAAGGTAAGGGCGAGCCGCCCGACCCCGAGATGCTGCGCGAGCCCTTCGCCGGCTTCGTCAACCGGGAGTGGATGACCTACATCATGTCGATCCTGGCCATCGGCATCGTCTTCCTGACGGTTCAGAACAGCAGGCTGGTCGGAGTGGCGCTGATTGCAGCCATCGTCCTGTCGGTCCTGGCCCTGGCCTGGATCATCATCAGGGTCTGCAAGACCACGGTGGAGCGCCAGAGGATGGGACTGGCCGCCATCCTGGTGCTGGGGTCGGTGGTCTTCTTCACCCTCTTCGAGCAGGCGGGCTCCTCGCTCAACCTCTTCGCCTCGACCAATGTGGACCTGTCCCTCACCCAGGCGGCGGGTCGCTTCCTTGGCATCCCCTTCGGCACGCCCGACCAGCTGGCCGCCATCGGTGTGAAGCCGACGAGCTGGTGGAGCTGGATCGACACCTCGGTCGGCGCCGCCCAGACCCAGTCGTTCAACGCCGGCTTTATCCTGATCTTCGCGCCCCTTCTTGCCGCCCTGTGGACCTGGCTGGGACGTCGCGGGAAGGATCCGAACCCGACCCTGAAGTTCGGTTTCGGCCTGGTCCAGGTCGGCCTGGGCTTCCTGATCGTGGTCTGGGGCGCCGGCCTGCACGACAGCGCCTTCCGGGTGCCCCTGGTCCTGCTTGGCCTGCTCTACCTCCTGCACACCACGGGCGAACTTTTCCTGTCGCCCGTCGGCCTGTCGGAGATCACCAAGCTCACCCTGCCCGGGGTGGTGTCCTTCATGATGGCGGTCTGGTTCCTGGCCTCGTCCATCGCCCAGTTCGTGGGCGGCTTTATTGCCGGGCTCCTGGTCACGGAGTCGGTCGGCGGCGAGGTCCTCGATCCCAAGCTCGCCCTGGACACGGCCATCGGCGGCTTCCAGGCCCTTGGGTGGGCGGGCGTCGGGTTCGGGCTCTTCTTTATCCTGATCAGCTTCCTGGTGCGCGGCTGGGCCCACACGGACAAGCCAGTCCGGACCGACTCTGAGGCGGAGACCGCCACCTCCTGACGGACTGCCGCCCGGCGACGTTTGATCAGCCGCCGGGAATCAGCCGCCTGAGCCGCCTACCGTCAGGCCGGTGATCTTGAGCGAGGGCTGGCCGACGCCCACGGGCACGGACTGGCCTGACTTGCCACAGACGCCGACGCCGGGATCGAAGTCGAAGTCGTCGCCGATCATGGTGACCCGCGTCAGGGCCGTCGGCCCGTCGCCGATCAGGGTGGCGCCCTTCACCGGACGGGTGATCTGGCCGTCCTCGATGAGGTAGGCCTCCGTGCACTGGAAGACGAACTTGCCATTGGTGATGTCGACCTGGCCGCCGCCGAAGTTGGCGCAGTAGAGCCCCCGCTTGGTCGAGGCGATCATCTCGTCCCGGGGCGTGCTCCCGCCTTCCATCGCCGTATTGGTCATCCTCGGCATGGGGATGTGGGCGTAGGACTGCCGACGGCCGTTCCCGGTGGCCGAAAGGCCCATCAGGCGGGCGCTCATGCGGTCGTGCATGTAGCCCACCAGTATGCCGTCCTCGATCAGCACGGTCCGGCTGGTGGGCGTGCCTTCGTCATCGACGGTGAGCGAGCCCCGGCGCCCGGGGAGGGAGCCGTCGTCATAGACCGTCACGCCACGGGCGGCGACCTGTTCCCCGATCCTGCCGGCGAAGGCCGAGGAGCCCTTGCGGTTGAAATCGCCCTCCAGCCCGTGGCCCACCGCCTCATGGAGCAGGACGCCGTTCCAGCCGGCGCCGAGTACCACGTCCATCTCGCCGGCGGGGCAGGGGCCCGCCTCAAGGTTGACCAGGGCCTGGCGAAGGGCCTCCTCGGCCTGGCCGCGCCAGCGGTCGGGAGCGATCCAGGCCTCGAATCCGGCCCGGCCGCCGGCACCGGCGAACCCGGTCTCCCGCCGGCCATCCCGCTCCACCGTGATCTGGACATTGACCCGGCAGAGGGGGCGGACGTCCCGGATGATCTGTCCGTCGGCCCGCAGGATCTCGACGGTGCGCTGCTCTCCCGCGAGGGAGGCCATCACCTGCACGACCCGGGGATCCCGGGCCCGGCACCAGGCGTCGATCTCCTG
>CAMAOY010000110.1 GCA_945859865.1 Phenylobacterium deserti | reverse complement strand
GCTAGGCCTCCTTCAGACCTGACACCCCGTCGGTGCCTGGGGTGAAGGTGAAGGTCTTCAGGACGCTGGTCATGAAGGTCTTCTCCTGGATGGTGGAGACGACCATCATCTCGGCCTTGCCGTTGGTCCGCCCGAGGGTCAGGAGGACGAAGCCCTTGGCGGCCTGGTCGGAATAGACCACCTCGCGGTTGGTGTCGGCCATGACCTGGCCCATGGGCACGCCCGGCAGGACATCGCCGGCACCGGGGCTGGTGATGGCGGTCGTGCCGAATTCCACGGCCACCCGCTTGCCGCCCTCGGGGGCGTCGTAAAGTTCATTGGCCCAGAAGGCGTGGCTGTCGCCGGAAACGACCACGGCGTTGGCCTTCGCCCGGCTGATCAGGTCGTAGAGGCGCTGGCGGTCGACCGGGTAGCCGTCCCACATGTCCAGGCCATAGGGCAGGCCCAGCTTCGAGATCCCGGACATGCGGTCGATGCGCTTTATGCCGTCCGGGCCGAGGTCCGCCGTGGCGGCAGCGAACTTGTCCGGGCCCAGGGCGGCGCGCAGGTCGGGCACATTCACCCGGGCCATGACCACCTCATTGCCGAGCACCTGCCAGGTGCGGCCGGACTTCACCGAGTTGGCGAGGCCTCGGCGCAGCCAGTCGGACTGGGACGGACCCATCATGCGGCGGTCCGGGTCCGCCAGGCGCTTGCGGAACCGGACGACATCCGGCTTGCCATCCGGGCCGTTCAGGTCGGTGGCGTAATCCAGCTGCAGGTCCCGGGCGGTCAGCCGGGTCTCGAGCATGAAGAGGCTGGCGAGGTCGCCGAACTCGAAGGTCCGGTTGATGGAGAAGCCGCCGCCGTCGGGTTCGCGGATGGGCATCCACTCGTAATAGGCCTTGATGGCCGCCGCCTTGCGGCGGTTCCAGGAGCCCTCGTCCTTCTGGTGGTTCTCGGCGCCGTCCGTCCAGGCGTTGTTGGCGGTCTCATGGTCGTCCCAGACGACGATCCAGGGGGCCCGGGCGTGGGCCGCCTGCAGCTGGGGATCGGTCTTGGTCTGGGCGTGCCGGTTACGGTAGTCCCCAAGGGTCAAGATCTCGTGGTCCGGCTGGACCAGGCGACCCAGCTTCTTGCCCGCCTCAGCGCCGTAGCCCTCGGGAGCGTACTCGTAGATGTAGTCCCCCAGGTGCAGGACGACATCGACCCGCGGCAGGTCGGCGATGGCCTGGTAGGCGTTAAAGTACCCAGCCTGCCAGAGGGCGCAGGAGGCGATGGCCATGACGGCGTCCTCGACCTGGCCCTCGGGCAGGGTGCGGGTGCGGCCCAGGGGCGAGGTCACGCCGTTCGAGGTGAAGGTGAAGGTGTAGGCCCGGCCCGGATCGAGGCCGCCGACATCCACCTTTACGGTGAAGTCCTTGGCCGCCGAGGTCGTTCCCCGGCCCGATTTCGCGCCACCGGCTCGCCGGTCGATGGGATTGAGGCTCCACGCGTAGGAGATGGCGCCGCTGGACGGATCCGCGGGCGTGATGCGGGTCCAGAGGATGACGCGGTCAGCGGTGGGATCCCCTGAGGCGACCCCGTGGTCGAATCGGACCTGACCCGCCCCCTGGGCAGCGGCGCTTCCACCGGTGGCGAGGCTTCCGGCCCCGAACAGGGCGAGGGCCCTACGACGATCCACGCGCATGATCTAAATCTCCCCCGGGATGGCCGCTGCGGCCAGCACCCCTGCCTTGGTGTCCTAAAGACCCCAGATGACGATACCGTGTCCAGACCTTCAGGGCCTTGCGGGGCCGTCGCCGGATGGGATTCATGGCCGGATGACTGACACGTCCCACCTGCCTGATGACGACGAGGCGCCCGCCTCCGGCACGCGTCTGGAGGCCAGGCTGCCCGAAGGCCTCACCGGCCGGCTGGACCGGGCGCTGGCCGACGCCTTGCCGCAGGTCTCCCGGGCCCGCCTCAGGGCCCTGATGGAGGCTGGCGTCGTTACCCGGGAGGGGGTCCCGGTCCGGGATCCCTCGGCCAAGCCGGCGGCGGGCGCCTACCGCGTCGAGGTCCCGGCCCCCGCGGCGGCGCTTCCGGAACCCCAGGACATTCCCCTGGAGGTCCTGTTCGAGGATGCCAGCCTGATCGTGATCAACAAGCCCGCTGGCATGGCGGCGCATCCGGGCCCGGGCATCCCGGACGGAACCCTGGTCAACGCCCTCCTGTACCACTGCGGCGCCTCGCTGTCGGGCATAGGCGGGGTGGCCCGGCCCGGGATCGTCCATCGGCTCGACAAGGAGACCTCCGGGGTCATGGTGGCGGCCAAGACCGACATCGCCCACCAGGGCCTGGCCGCCCTGTTCGCCGCCCATGACATTGAACGCCTCTACATGGCCCTGGTCCGGGGTGCGCCCCGACCGACCGGCGGGGAAATCCGTACACGGATCGGCCGCTCATCCTACGACCGGATGAAGATGGCGGTCCTGAAGTCTGGCGGGCGGGAGGCCGTCACCCACTACCGGACCGAGCGGGTCTTCGGGCCCGCCGCCGCCCCCCTCGCGGCCCGGGTGACCTGCCGGCTCGAGACCGGACGCACCCACCAGATCCGGGTGCACATGGCCTCGCTGGGCAGCCCCTGCCTGGGCGACCCGGTCTATGGCTCCGGGGCCCCCGCAGCGGCGGTGCGCGAAGCGATCAAGGCCTCGGGGCTGGAGCGGCAGGCCCTGCATGCCGCCATCCTGGGATTCGTCCATCCGGTCACCGGGGAGGCGCTGAGGTTCGAGACCCCGCCGCCGCCCGACATGACCAGCCTGGAGGCGCGCCTGTCGGATTTGTAACCGGCTGTGGCTGGCCGCCGCCTTGAAGACGCCGCTTTCTCTCACTAGGTGATTTCCGACTTGGGGGGTGGGTCTTTTGCCGCCTCCTGACTGGAGGAGGATCCGCATGTCCGCGAACACTCTGGCCGTGATGACCCCCGAGGGGGGCCTCTCCCGGTACCTGACCGAGATTCGCAAGTTCCCCATGCTCGCCAAGGACGAGGAGTTCATGCTGGGCAAGGCCTGGCGTGAACACGAGGACTCCCAGGCGGCCCATCGGCTGGTGACCAGCCACCTGCGCCTGGTGGCCAAGATCGCCATGGGCTATCGCGGCTACGGCCTGCCCATCGGCGAGGTGATTTCCGAGGGTAATGTGGGCCTGATGCAGGCTGTCAAGAAGTTCGAGCCCGACAAGGGTTTCCGTCTGGCCACCTACGCCATGTGGTGGATCCGCGCCTCGATCCAGGAATTCATCCTGAGGTCGTGGAGCCTGGTCAAGATGGGCACGACGGCCTCGCAGAAGAAGCTGTTCTTCAACCTTCGCAAGGCCAAGAGCGCCATCTCAGCCTTCCAGGAGGGCGACCTGCATCCCGACCAGGTCGACATCATCGCCACCAAGCTGGGGGTCGCGAAGGACGAGGTCGTCTCGATGAACCGGCGCCTGTCTGGCCCCGACCCCTCGCTGAACGCCCCCATGCGGGTCGATGGCGAGAGCGAGTGGCAGGACTGGCTGGAGGACACGAACGCGGTCAGCCAGGAGACCCAGGTGGCCGAGAACGAGGAGCGCAGCCAGAGGATGAGCCTGCTGCAGGCGGCCATGGTCGATCTTTCCGACCGCGAACGGCACATCCTGACCGAGCGGCGCCTGAAGGACGACCCGACCACCCTCGAGGAACTGGCCTCACAGTACGGGGTCAGCCGCGAGCGGGTACGTCAGATCGAGGTCCGCGCCTTCGAGAAGCTGCAGAAGGCCATGCTGGTGGCGGCCCGGGCCAAGAACCTGCTCGAGGCCTGAGCCCGGCGCGCAGCCCAGATCGGGGTGGGCCGTGGCGAGCTGTGGCGGGCGTCGACAAGTCAACGCGCATTGACATGGGCCAGCGCCCGTCGCAGATTTCTCCCTGAGGAAGGCTGCGCCAAGACGCGGCTAGGCTAGGGAGATACCCATGAATATCGCCGTCAGGATAGATTCCGACGAGGCCGTCCGCGAGGCCCACGAGACCCCGCTGGAACTGCTGAACCCCGGCCGGGCCGACCGGTTCCAGAAGGACACCATCTTTCCGGTCTTCGCCCGCCTGCGGAAGGAAGACCCCGTCCACTTTACCGCTGACAGCGACTTCGGGCCCTACTGGTCCGTGACACGCTGGAAGGACATCATGGCGGTGGACACCAACCACGACATCTTCTCGTCGGCCCAGGGCATCACCCTGCCCAACCTGGTGGCCCTGGCCGAACAGCAGAGGGTGCTGGGCGAGCTGGCCCGGCCCCGGACCGGCGGCGGCGCCGGCTTCATCACCATGGACGAACCCGAGCACGGGGCCCAGCGCAAGGCCGTGAGCCCCACCGTGGCCCCGGCGAACCTGCACAGGATGGCCCCCATCGTCCGCGAGCGGGCGGGGCTGATCCTCGACTCCCTGCCCATTGGCAAGGAGTTCGACTGGGTCGACCTGGTGTCGAAGGAACTGACCGCCATGACCCTGGCGACCCTCTTCGACTTCCCCTTCGAGGACCGCCGTAAGCTGACCTACTGGTCGGACATGGTCACCAATCCGCCCGGCCACGGCCCCGTGAAGAGCTGGGAGCACAAGTTCCAGGCCATGGGCGAGTGCTTCACCGCCTTCGAGGACCTGTGGAACCAGAAGGTCAACGCCGAGCCCGCGGCCGACCTGATCTCCATGCTGGTGCACAATCCGGCGACCCGCGACATTGACCGGGACACCTACCGCGGCAACGTCATCCTGCTGATCGTCGGCGGCAACGACACCACCCGGAACACCATCTCCGGCAGCATCGTGGCCCTGAACCAGTTCCCCGACCAGTACGCCAAGCTGCGCGCCAATCCCGGCCTGATCACCTCCATGGTGTCGGAGACCATCCGCTGGCAGACCCCCCTGGCCCACATGGCCCGGGTGGCGAAGACCGACTTCGAGCTGGCTGGCAAGACCATCAAGGCCGGCGAGCGGGTGGTGATGTGGTACCTTTCCGGCAACCGGGACGAGGACGAGATCGAGAACCCGAACAGCTACATCATCGACCGCGACCAGTCCCGGCATCACATGTCGTTCGGATTCGGCGTCCACCGCTGCGTGGGCAACCGGGTGGCAGAGCTGCAGCTGACCATCATCTGGGAAGAGATCCTCAAGCGCTTCCCCGAGATCCGGGTCTCCGGCGAGCCCGTCCGCAACTTCTCGGCCTTCGTCCATGGCTTTGAGAGCCTGCCGGTCATCATCCCGAGCCGGAACTGAGCCCGGGCCGGACCGCATGACCGATCTCGCGGAACCGGTGCGCCCTGCCGCGCCGCCCCGGCGTCGTGACGCCGGGGCTACCCGCGCAGCCATACTGGAGGCGGCCAGAATCGCCTTTGCCGCCACCGGCTATGACCGGACGTCCCTGCGCGACATTGCCGCCCTGGCCGGATCGGACGTGGCCCTGATCCCGCGCTATTTCGGGGGCAAGGAGGGCCTGTTCACCGAGGCCCTCAAGGCCACCATCGCCCCCGACCGACTGCGCGACTGGGACCGGAGCCGCTTTTCCCGGGACGTGGCCGAGATGATGGCCGGCGCCGCCGACATCGCCGACCCCCGGACCCGGACCTTTCAGTTCCTGCTGCAGGCGGCGACCTCGCCCACCACCGCGCCCCTGTTGGGGCGGGCGGTGCAGGAGCGCTTCCTGGCGCCCATCCGGGACTGGCTGGGCGACGAGGCCGGTCAGGAACGTGCCCGCGTTCTGGCCGCCATCTACATCGGCTTCCTGGTCGAGCGCCTGATCCGCGGCGCCGCCCTGGAGGGCCCTGAGCGCACCGCCTTCGTCGAGCGCGTCACCGCCGTGATCGACGGGGTGATCGGGCCTGGGTGATCGGGGCCGAGCGATAGGGGCCGTAGCCGCCGCAGGGTCGCGTCGGCTCAGTCCGCCACGGCCCCGGCCAGCCAGCCCTCCTGCCGCAGGAGGCCTACCCGTGAGCGAGAGACAGGCGCCTCCAGGCCACCAACCAGCTGAAGGCGCAGGTTACGGCCATCCTCGACCACACCGGTGATGGCGGCGCGCGCCACCCACCAGGACCGGTGAGTCTGTACCCCTTCGATATCCTTCAGGCCGGCGATGGCCTGGGACAGGGACATCAGAATCAGGGTCGAGCCCTGTGATGTGTGCACCCGTACATAGTGGTCCTCCACCTGCAGGCAGAGGACAGTGCGCCCGAGGCGGGGCGACAGGCGGTCCCGCAGGTCGGCTGAAGTCGGGTCCGTTGCGGGCACCGATGTGACCCGCCTTCGGGTGACCCAGAGGATGACCGCCATGGCGATCGCGCTGATCGCCAGACACTGGCCAAACCACTCCACCACCGAAACCCGGCCGACGACCGGCCAGAGCTTCAGGGCGAGGAGCCGGCTGAGGGTGGCCGGCGGCAGGGTCAGGAGGGCGACGGCGGGGGGCGCCCAGACCCAGGTGGCCAGCCCTCGGGTCTGCGCCCACCGCGCCAGGGCCGGCACGCCGATCGCGAAGGTCAGGGACCCCGCCCAGAAACAGACCAGCCAGTAGCCGATCCGCACGCCGAGCGAGCCGCTGAGATAGCTGCCGAAAGGGCCCAGGACACCCAGCGCCAGGCCGCAGGCCGTGGAGGCGACCAAGCCGACCACTGCCGGACGCTGCAAGGCCGCCTTTCCCCAGGCCCACGCCATCTCAGTCTCCTGTCCTCGGCAACCCCTGGGCGGCGGGACCATTCGCCGGCCGGCGAACCCACTCGCCCATTTGCCCATCACCGCTGGCGGAGAGGGAGGGTGCACGGTCCAAAGTCAATATCTTCTTCTTCTCGAAAGCCCCCAGCATGTCCATACGCACACGCCCTCTCTCCGCACTGTCCCTGGCGACGCTTGCCGCCGCTGCCCTGGCGGCAGCGGCCTGCTCCATTCCGGATATGGCCCCGGCCGCGCCACAGAAGACCGGGGCGGCGGTTCAAGAGTCCGTCGCCTTCACCCGGTTCCTGGTCCCCGACGGCGATCAGCCCGATATCGAAGCGGGTGTGTGGCGCGCCGTGGGACCGGTGGCGGCGCCTCGCCCCTTGATCGTCATCTCTCACGGAACGGGAGGGGACTTCCGTAGCCACCTCGCCACTGCCGAGGGCCTGGCCCGCGCGGGCTTTGTCGTCGTCGCCCTGACCCATACGGGCGACAATTGGCGCGACCAGAGCCGGGCGACCGACCTGGGCGGGCGGACGCGCCAGGTCTCTGTGCTTATCGATTACATGCTGACCGCGTGGGAGGGCCGGGGCGGGATCGACGCCAAGCAGATCGGCGCCTTCGGATATTCGGCCGGCGGGTTCACCATGCTGGCGGCAGCTGGCGGCGAGCCGGACATGACCCGGGTGGTCGAACACTGCCGCTCCCATCCCGACTATTTCGACTGCCGTATAGTCGCCAAGACTCCCTCGACGGGAAGTCCGGCTGCCCGGGACGCCCTGGTGATCCATCGGGATCCGCGCCTGAAGGCCCTTGTGATCGCCGCGCCTGCCCTTGGCTTCACCTTCGCCGGCAAGGGCCTGGCCAAGGTGACCCAGCCCGTCCAATTGTGGCAGGCTGGCGCAGACCAGATCCTGCCGGCACCGAGCTATGCGGAGCCCGTGAGAGCTGCCTTGCCGAAGCCACCGGAGTTCTTTCGGGTCGAAGGCGCTGGCCATTACGACTTCATGCCGCCCTGTTCGGCCCAGCTGAAGCTCTTTGCGCCGGCGATCTGCGCGCCGACGCCCGGCTTTGACAGGGCGGACTTTCACGAGACCTTCGACCGGGAGGTGATCCGGTTCTTCACCACGCATCTGCGCG
>CAMAOY010000109.1 GCA_945859865.1 Phenylobacterium deserti | reverse complement strand
ATAAAAGGTACTCTAGGGATAACAGGCTGATTTTGCCCAAGCGTCCACAGCGACGGCAAAGTTTGGCACCTCGATGTCGGCTCATCACATCCTGGGGCTGGAGCAGGTCCCAAGGGTTCGGCTGTTCGCCGATTAAAGTGGTACGTGAGCTGGGTTCAGAACGTCGTGAGACAGTTTGGTCCCTATCTGCCGTGGGTGTACGAAGCTTGAGAGGATCTGTCCCTAGTACGAGAGGACCGGGATGGACACACCTCTGGTGGACCTGTCGTGGCGCCAGCCGCGCAGCAGGGTAGCTAAGTGTGGACTAGATAACCGCTGAAAGCATCTAAGCGGGAAACTAACCTCAAAACAAGGCTTCGCCGAGAGTCGTGGTAGACCACCACGTTGATAGGCCGGGTGTGGAAGTGCGGCGACGCATGGAGCTTACCGGTACTAATCGCTCGATCGGCTTGATCGTTCTTAGTTGAACTCATGAAATGCTTTAATGGCCGTGGTTTCGGCCTGATGTCTTCTCTTCATCCGTTTCGTTGACCTGGTGGTTATGCCGAGAGGTCCCCACCCGATCCCATTCCGAACTCGGTCGTTAAGCCTCTCTGGGCCGATGGTACTTCGTCTTAAGGCGCGGGAGAGTAGGTCGCCGCCAGGTCTGCCGAACGGATGAACAGTCAACCCTTCAATTCCGATACCCTCTTGCCCTCAATCGAGGTCTTGCCGCGGGGTGGAGCAGCCCGGTAGCTCGTCAGGCTCATAACCTGAAGGTCACAGGTTCAAATCCTGTCCCCGCACCCAGTTAAATAACAGCCCCTCCGGTTATCCGGGGGGGCTGTTTTCGTTTTCGCTGGAGGCAGGTTTCGGGTCTCGTCCGGGGGCCAGCCGGGGTGTATTCAGGGCTGCATGTTTCCAGCTACAGTTCCCCCGCCGGCACCGGCCGCCGCCGAAGTCGAAGTCCTGGTGATCCGCCCTGTTCGCCTTCCTTCCAGGGCGGCTGACGCCGTCTTCGCGCCTTTGCGCCTGGAGGGTTCAGATCTCGACGGCCGGGCGCGGCCCGATGCGGTTCTCAGGTCGGTTCCCACGGCGAACCTGTTCCGACGGAACGGCTCAGAGGCGGCCAATCCCACAACGCAAGGGCTCTCCCTGCGCGGGATTGCGCCCTCAGGCGCCGGTCGGTCCCTGGTGCTTCTCGAGGGCGCTCCGCTCAACGATCCCTTTGGAGGCTGGGTGATCTGGTCGGCTGTTCCGGTCGAACGCCTGGACGGGATCGAGGTCGTCCGGGGCGCCGGGGCGGGCGTCTGGGGCGCGGGAGCCCTGACGGGGGTCATTAGCCTGGAGGAAGCTGAGCCCCGAGCGGGCCTGTTGCGCCTGGACCTGTCTGCCGGGGACCATGGACAGTTCCGCGCCGCGGGCGCGGCGGGCGAGGCTGGCCTCTTGACGTCAGTTTCGGCGACCCGGGGGCCGGCGTTCACGCCCGTCCGGGGCGGATCTCGCGGCGCCGCCGACCGCCCTCTGGACCTGGAGGCGTATTCCCTCTCGGCCCGCCTTCGCCGTGACCTCGGTGCGGTCACCCTCGCCACAGGGCTGTCCGGCTGGCGGGAGTCTAGAGACTCCGGCCTGGCCGGTGCAGCCTCCCAATCTTCGGGAGTGGCGGCGGATGCCGCCCTGGCGGATATACGCGCGGGCAATGGCTGGCGTGTACAGGGCTGGGTCCGGGCCTCCGACCTCAAGAACAGCGCATCCAGCGTCAGCGCCGGCCGGCTCACAACAACACCCGCCTCCGACCAGTATGCGACGCCGGCCCTCGGTGTCGGGCTGAATGCGGCCTGGCGCATCGCGTCGGGCGACTGGTCCTGGGAACTCGGTACAGATGCCCGGCTTGCCGAGGGCCGGGCGTACGAACGCTTCCGGTACCAGGGGGCTGGCTTTACCCGCGGCCGGGAAAGCGGCGGCAGGACCTCGGTTGCGGGTGTCTACCTGGAGGCAAGCCATGACGCCCCAGGCCAGGTCCTCGCCCTGGGTGCCCGCCTTGATGCCTGGAGCCAGACGGATGCCATCCGGAAGGAGCGCGACCTTGCGACCGGAGCCCTGGTCCTGAACTCGGCAGCTCCCGACGCCTCGGGCGTGACCGGAAGTTTCCGGGCCGGCATCCGCCAGGATTTGGCCCCGGGAGTTTGGGTCCGGTCCGCCGCCTATTCCGGATTTCGGCCGCCGACCCTCAATGAGCTGCACCGCCCCTTCCGGGTTGGGAATGATGTCACCGAGGCCAACCCTTCACTTCGGCCCGAGACACTGGCGGGCCTGGAAGCGGGAGCCGGAGGCGCAGTCGGGGCCTGGACCTGGAGCGCCAGCCTCTTCGCCAACCGACTGTCGGACCCGATCACGAACGTCACGGTGGCGGTAGGCCCGGGGGTCTTTCCGGTTGCAGGTTTCATTCCCGCCGGCGGGGTGCTCCGGCAGCGCCGGAATGCAGGCCGGATCGACGCCTATGGCCTCGAGGCGGAGGCCAGGGGCAAGACCGGTCCGGTGGACCTGAGGGCCGCGCTCGCCTGGACTGACACCCAGGTCGACGGCGGAACGTCCGCTCCCCAACTGACGGGCCTGCGCCCCGCCCAGACAGCCCGGCTGACCGCGACTGCTTCGGCCGCCTGGACCGTCGGGGCCCAAGCCGGATTCGAGCTTTCGGTCCGGTATGAGGGCGAAAGGTTTGACGATGACCTCAACACCCGCCGGCTCAAGGCCGCACTCACCCTGGATGGTCGCGTCACCTGGGCGCTGTCGGGCGAGACCCGGCTCTACCTTGCCGTGGACAACCTCGCCAATGCCCCCGTCCAGGCGGCGGTCAGCGGCGACGGCGTGGTCGGTCTCGCGGCGCCGCGTCTTGTACGGATCGGCGTTTCCCTCCGGCGCTGAGGCCTTGGGCTTTGGCACGGCGCGCACTCATGGCACTAGTCGGCCATGAACTATAGTCACGCCTTCCACGCAGGGAACTTTGCAGACATCGTCAAGCATGCGGCCTTTCTGGCCCTGCTCGGACGCCTGCAGGCAGACCCCGCGCCCCTGGCGGTGATCGACACCCATGGCGGGCGCGGCCTCTATGACCTCGACGCCCCGGAGGCGCGCCGGTCGGCTGAGGCGGAGCGCGGGATCGCAAGGCTACTCGAAGATCCAGCCCCCCCCGAAGCGGTCGGCCAGCTGAAGACGGCGGTCCTCGCCGCCTCGAAGGCCACAGGCGGGCGCCGTTATCCGGGCTCTCCCCTTCTGGCGGCGCAAAGGCTCCGCCCGCAGGACAGGCTCACCGTCTTTGAATTCAATCCCCGCGAAGCCGAGGTCCTGACGGCGTCCCTCGCCGGCGCAAGGGCCGTGTCCGTCGAGACCGCCGACGGCTACGACGGTGCTGTTCGTAGTCTGCCGCCGGACGGTCGGGCCCTGGTCCTGATCGATCCCCCCTTCGAGCGCCCCGACGACTATGACCGGTGCCTCGCCACCCTGCAGGCGATCACCCGGCACAGTCCCGGGGCCGCCATCTTGATCTGGCTTCCCATCAAGGACCTTGAGACCTTTGACGCCTTCGTCCGGCGCGCCGAGGAGATCCGCCCGGTCCGCATTGCCGAGGTGCGTCTCAGGCCCCTCCTGGATCCCATGCGCATGAACGGGTGCGCCCTGGTCCTGGCGGCGGCCCCTGAAGGCCTGGACCTCGATCTCGCCGCCATCTGCGAGTGGACGGCCTCCCGCCTTGGCGAGGGCGGTCGGGCCCGGCTCTGGGGGTCTGCATGATCAAGCGCACCCTGGATGTCGCGGGCGCCAGCGCAGGCCTGTTTCTGCTCCTTCCCCTTCTGCTCGTCCTCGCCGTCCTGGTCAGGCGGGACTCTCCCGGACCCGCCCTGCACTGGTCCTCCCGCTTCGGGCGGGACAACCGGCTCTTCCTGATGCCGAAGTTCCGGACCATGCGCACCGATGCGCCGGACGTGGCGACCGAGGCGCTTGAGGATCCGGACCGGTGGATCACGCCCGCAGGGCGTTGGCTTCGCCGGACCAGCCTCGATGAGCTTCCCCAGCTGTGGAGCATCCTTGCGGGCAAGATGAGCCTGGTGGGCCCAAGGCCCGCCCTGCACACCCAGCACGACCTGATCGCCCTACGGACAGGCGCCGGCATTCAGGTCCTGCGGCCTGGGCTGACCGGATGGGCACAGGTGAATGGCCGGGATGTCATCGACCTTGAGCGCAAGGTGGAGCTTGATGCCGACTACCTCGCCCGGCGCAACCTGGGGTTTGACGTCGCCATCTTGATCCTGACCCTTCGCCGGGCCTTCATCGGGCGCGATGTCCGTCACTGAGCCGACAATTGACCGCGGAGCCAGCAATTGACCCGGCGCGGCCAGTTCCTGGTATATTGGTGAAACGCATTTCCCAGTCGGAGACCTCCCCATGCCCTCATCCCGCCGCCTGCTTTCCGCCGCTGTTTGCGCCGCCGCCCTGGCGCTGGCCGGTGGAGCCGCCCTTGCCGCCGTCAACGCGAAGGCGGTGATCGAGACGCGGGAATCCAACTTCAAGACCATGGGGAAGGCCATGAAGGCCATGAACGATGGCCTCAAGGCGGATGCGCCGGATATGGCCGCCATCGCCGCTAATGCCTCGACCATCCGGGGCTTCGCCCCCAAGATCAGCACCTGGTTTCCCAAGGGGACGGGCCCCGAGGCCGGTGTAAAGACCGAAGCCAAGGCCGAAATCTGGACCGATCCGGCCGGCTTCGCCGCTGCCGCCAGCCGGCTGGAGCCTGAGATCACCAAGCTCGAAACCCTCGCCCGCGCCGGCGACGTGGCCGGTGTCCGCGCCCAGTTCCGCATAGTTGGCGGCACCTGCAAGGGCTGCCACGACAAGTTCAGGGAGGACTGATCGCGCCCCAAGGAAGGGTATCGCCATGAGCGAGTCTCCTACCCCGGTCTGGGACGGTCCGACCCGCCTCTTCCACTGGGCCCTCGCCATTCTTATCCTGGTGGCCTGGCTGACCGCCGGCGAGCAGATGACCCTGCACCGCGGAGCGGGCTACGCCATCCTGGGCCTGCTCGCCTTCCGGGTCTGGTGGGGCTTTGCCGGGGGATCCACGGCGCGGTTCTCGCAGTTTGTCCGCGGACCTTCAGCGATCCGGGCCTATCTTTCCGCCAGCCGCCAGGGCCAGGCCCCCGAGCATGCAGGGCACAATCCTCTGGGCGCCCTGTCGGTCATCGCCCTCCTGGGGTCGGTGGCCCTGCAGGCGGGGCTCGGCCTTTTTGCGATCGATTCGGACGGCTTTGAGGGGGGTCCGCTGTCCGACCGCATCGACTTCGACCTCGCCCGCCAGATCGCCGAATGGCATGAGCTGTCTTTCCGGCTGATCCAGGCCCTGGTGGTCCTGCATCTCGCAGCCATCCTCTACCACGTCTTCCGCAAGCGCGAGGATCTGCTCCGGCCCATGGTGACCGGGGTGAGACGCTTCAGCGGCCCGGTTCAGGGCCTGGTGCGCGTACCGCTGTGGAGGCTCGCCGTGGGCGTCGGGATCGGCCTGGCGGTCGCCTTTGCAGCGTCCCGGGGCTTCAAGCTGGGCTAGATCCTGTTACGATGGGCGGGAACCGGTTATTGGATCGAAACAGGATCTCACGTTTTGAACTTAAAGCCTGTTTTGCCCCTTCAGACCTTCCATCCGAAGGGAACGGGCCTTAGGCGCCCGCAGCGTCCCTCAGGCAGTTCAGCCAGGCGTCTTCCCGGGCCTTTTCCGCAATCCTGAGCTTGTCGTCGGCCTCGCGAACGCCGGCGTCATGCTTGCGCCACTCCAGCACTGCGCCCTCACGAGCACTTCGTGCGGCCTCGAGGGTCTCAAACCGAGCGAGGACGGCCCGGACACTGTAATTGACGGGCGGTCCCGCGGACTCGCGATCCGGATAGACCCCGGTGATGGAATCTGCGGTCTCGTTTTCGATGAGGAAGACATCGGCCCAGCCGGCGTGATGACGCATCAGGGCCCAGGGGCGCTCGATCTGGTTACTCATGGTGGTTCCTCGTCTGCGAAGGCGAAGACATCTCTCTAGCGCGAACTCGGAGCGTCTCCAACGGCGACAGTGCCAAAATCCGGCTTTCGCCCGCCGGCGGATTGCGGGAAAAGCGGCGCGATTGCACTTCCAGCCTCTTTCAGGCGTCAGACTTTCCAGGGAGTTCCCATGGCGGGCATTGTCATCGCCCAGCGCTTTTGCGGCCCCCCGACTTCGGGCAATGGCGGATATTGCGCTGGCCTCCTGGCGAGGGACATGCCGGGCCCCGCCACTGCGGTGCTAAAGGCGCGTATCCCGCTTGATATCGCCCTGGACCTGAAGACCGGCCCTGAGGGTACGGTCATCTCCGGGCCCTCGGGGGAAGTGATCGGCGAGGCGCGGCCCGATCCCGGCTTCGCCCTCCCGGAACCGCCGCCGCCGCCCTCCTGGGCGGAGGCCCTGGCGGCGGAGGCCCGGCACATCGGGATCGGTCAGCGCTTCCACCCCATCTGCTTTTCCTGCGGTCCCGAGCGAGGCGAAGGCGATGGCCTCCGGGTCTTCGCCGGCCAGGTCGCCGGGGCGGACGCGGGTCAGCTGGCCTGGACCTGGACCCCCCATGCTAATTTCGCGGGCGCCGACGGCCTGACACCCGTCGAGGTCATTTGGGCGGCCCTGGACTGTCCCGGCTACTTCGCCTGGGTGGTCCGGGAGGGTCGCCACGGTGCCCTCCTGGGCACCATGACCGGTGAGGTCCTGCGCCGTCCCCGGGCCGGGGAGCCCTGCATCGTCACCGCATGGCCGCTTGAGCGGTCTGGCCGCAAGGAGACCGCCGGGGTTGCACTCTTCTCGGCGGAGGGTGAACTTCTGGCCCGGGCCCACCAGGTCTGGATCGTCATGGGTGCCTCACCCGGGCCGCCGATCGCCGTCTGAGCCCGCCTGGGACCGCACGGAAGGAAGAGGGAAGGCCGAGATGAAGCCCGCCTCCATGTCGGACTATCGTGAACTCGCCCGGCGACGCCTACCGCCCATGTTCTTCGAGTACATCGATGGCGGGTCCTACGCTGAGGAGACCCTCCGCCGGAACGTCCGCGACCTTGAAGCCATCGCCCTGCGCCAGAGGGTGATGCGCGACATGTCGAAGGTGGACCTTTCGACCACACTCTTCGGGCAGACCCTCGCCATGCCAGTCGCCCTTGCCCCCTTGGGAATGGCCGGCATGTATGCGGCCCGGGGCGAGGTCCAGGCCGCCCGGGCGGCGGCGGGCGCCGGAATCCCGTTCTGCCTCTCCACCGTGGGGATCTGCTCCATCGAGGAGGTGGCCGCCGCCGGGACCCCACCCTGGTTCCAGCTCTACATGCTGAAGGACCGGGGCTATATGCGCGACCTGATCGCCCGGGCCCGGGCCGCAGGTTGCCCCGTACTGGTCTTCACCGTCGACCTGCCCCTGCCAGGCGCCCGCTACAGGGACGTTCGGTCCGGCTTCACCGGGCTCAGCGGTCTTCCAGCGGCGTTCAACACCCTGGTGCAGGGAGCGACCCACCCGGCCTGGTCGTGGGATCTCTTCGTGAAGGGCCGTCCCCACACCCTCGGTAATGTTCAGGCGGCCGTCGAGGGCAGCGGCGGGGTCAATGATTTCCTGGCCTGGATCGCTCGCAACTTCGACCGGTCGGTCACCTGGAAGGATCTCGACTTCGTCCGGGAGATCTGGGACGGCCCGAGCGTCATCAAGGGCGTGCTGGACCCCGACGACGCCCGCGACGCCGTCCGCGCCGGTGCCCAGGGCCTGATTGTCTCCAACCATGGAGGCCGGCAGCTCGACGGGGTCTGCTCCTCCATCGCCGCCTTGCC
>CAMAOY010000108.1 GCA_945859865.1 Phenylobacterium deserti | reverse complement strand
CCATGCAGATGCCCATTCCCAGCTCATTGGCACGGCGCGCGGACGCCATGGTGACCGGGAATTCGGAGATGCTGCATCCGTCAGCTGCAGCCTCGTCTACATGCTCGACCGTTGCGTCATCATGGGCGGCCAGAGGCACCCGCAGGGTCCGGGCGAGGTCGACGACCGCACGCCGGTTTCGATCTGCAACGCCTGGGTCCCTGCCATCGTGGCGACAGGTCATGATGCTGGCGATCTCATTGGCATCCCGGCCCTCCTCCGCCAGTAGGCGTTCCAGTCTGGCCAGATCCTGAACCTGCCTCTGCCCAGGCGTATGGTCCATGACCGAGAGAAGCCGGAGCCGGGCATGGTTGCTGAAGGGGGTGACCAGATCCATCAGTTCCGGATTGGTTACCTCACATCTCAGGTGCAGGAAGTGTTCCGATCTCAGGGCGTCGTCCGCCGCAGCCGCATCCATGGCGGCAATCATTGGAGCCAGAGCGGTTCTCCGGTCCAGCCCGTCCTTGGCACCATGCAGGCTCAGGCTGTCCAGAACTGTGGTGATGCCGGCCGAGGCGCACTGGCCGTCGTGCGCCAGGGCCGCTCCATAAGCGTCCCAGAGCGCACCCGGCCGGGGCTGGTAATGCTTTTCAAGGTTGTCGGTGTGGATGTCGACGAGGCCCGGCGTTACAATATCTCCGCTCCAGTCCTCGGCGCCCCGAGGCGCTGTCGGCCGCGATTCCACGGCATGGATCCGGTTGTCCCTGATGACGATCTCTCCGCAGATCTGTCCTTCAGGCGTAATGATCGCCGGGCAATAGATGCGTTTCTCGTCAGATACCCTGATCATGCTGCGGCCTTGTAGGCGAGGACGGGAAAGAGCCGCGTGGCCACAGCGTCCCTCACATCCTCGTCGTGGAAGATCCCGATCATGGCTGCACCCTCAGACAGGGCGTCACGGATGAGTTGAACCACGATCGCACGGTTCTCGGCGTCGAGGGAGGCGGTCGGCTCGTCCAGGAGCAGGACGGGATAGCGGCGGATGAAGCTCCGGGCGATGTTCACCCTCTGCTGCTCGCCTCCGGAGAACGTCGATGGAGGCAGGGTCCAGAGACGTTCGGGAAGCCTGAGATCGGAGAGCAAGGCCCGCGCACGGGCCTCGGCCTCTTCTGTGGAGACACCGTTTTCCAGCAAGGGCTCCATGACTAGGCGAAGGGTGGGGATGCGCGGAATGACCCGGAGGAACTGGCTGACATATCCAAGGGTCCGGCGCCGGATCTCCAGTATGACCTGAGGACTGGCTCCGGTGATATCCACATAAGCACCCTTGTGCAGGACCCGCACAGAGCCCGTGCTCGGCACATAGTTCCCGAACAGGGACCTCATCAGGGTGGATTTTCCCACACCGGACTCCCCCGAGAGCACAACGCATTCCCCCGGTGACGCCTCGAGGAACAGATGCTCGAAGACCGGGATCACGGTGCCTCCGGCATTGTGAAGCGTAAAGGTCTTCGCGAGGTCCTCGACGATGATCAGGGGCTTTGAGGGTTCAGACATGGCGACCTAGATCTGAAGTACGGAGGAAACGAGGAGCTGTGTGTAGGCGTGCTGGGGGTCGTCCAGAACCTGATCGGTCAGGCCGGTCTCGACCACCTGGCCCCTGCGCATCACCAGCAGACGGTCGGCCATGAGCCGCGCAACAGCCATGTCATGGGTCACGATGATGACCGCAAGGCCAAGATCCCGAACCAGTTCGCGCATGAGGTCGAGAAGCCGCGCCTGGACAGAGACATCAAGGCCACCTGTCGGCTCGTCCATGAAGACCAGCTTCGGGCCATGAATGAGATTCCGGGCGACCTGGATGCGCTGCTGCATCCCTCCGGAAAAATTCCGGGGCTTGTCATCAATGCGACTGGTGTCGAGTTCGACCCGTTCCAGCCAGGCGATGGTCGCGCTGCGCATTTCGCCGTAGTGACGCCGGCCCAGGTTCATGAGCGGTTCGGCGACATTGGCACCGCCCGAAACGCGCATCCTCAGGCCATCCCTGGGATTCTGATGCACAAATCCCCAGTCTTCCCGCTGCATCCGACGGCGATCAGGTTCGGAAAGGCCATAGATATCCGACATGCCGTGACGCCGTGTATCGAACTCCACCTGGCCTGAGGTCGGCTCTAGGTGACCGGAGAGGCACTTCAGGAGGGTCGTCTTGCCGGATCCGCTCTCACCGACGATGCCGAGAACTTCCCCAGGGTGCATTTCGAAGCTGACATCCCGGCATCCGACGATGGACCCATACCACCGGGAAAGGTCCGTAACCCTGAGAAGGGGCTCTGAAGCCAACTGTTCGACAGCGCTCATTGGCCATCCTCTGCGACGGGATTGGCGAGTTGATGACCGGCCATCGGCCCCACATGCCCCTCGGCGCGGCGTTGGCCACAATGGTGGCTATCCGAGCAGACGAACATCCTGTTGCCGGCGTCGTCCAGAACCACCTCGTCGAGGTAGGAGTCCTCCGCCCCGCACAGGGCGCAGTTTTCCTCCCAGGTCTGGACTTCGAAGGGATAGTCCTCGAAGTCGAGGCTTCTGACCCGCGTGTGGGGCGGGATGGCGTAGATGCGCTTTTCCCGTCCGGCGCCAAAGAGGAGGATGGCCTCGTTGTCATCCATCTTCGGATTGTCGAACTTGGGAATGGGTGAAGGCGACATCAGGTATCGCTCTTCGACCATTACAGGGTAGCCCGCCGTAGCCGCGATCCGGCCGAACGCCGAGATGTTCTCGTAGAGGGAGACATACTGCAGGCCGTACTCTTCGTAGGCGTGCATGGCCCGCGTCTCGGTTTCGCGGGCCTCGAGACCACGAAGTGGCTCCGGTTGCGGCACCTGGAAGACAAGCACCTGACCCGCCTTCAGTGGCTGCTCAGGTATCCTGTGACGGGTCTGGATGATCGTGGCCTCCGCGGTATCTTCGGTCGTCGCCACGTCAGCCACCCGGGCGAAGAACTTGCGGATCGATACGGCGTTGGTCGTATCGTCAGCGCCCTGGTCGATGCACTTGTAGACATCGTCGGGGCCGATGATCGCCGCCGTCAATTGAATACCGCCTGTGCCCCAACCATACGGGACGGGCATTTCCCTTGATCCGAAGGGGGCTTGATAGCCGGGGATCGCAAGCGCCTTGAGGATCGCCCTGCGGATCATCCTCTTGGTCTGCTCATCGAGGTAGGCGTAGTTGTAGTAACGCTCGGCCTCATTGGGACGGGTTGCAGCGGTGCTCATTCGGCGGCCTCCTTGGAGGGGTTGAGTCGCTCGAAGTGCTCCCGGCGCAGCCGGCGCACCAGCTGAAGGTCCGCCTGGAAGTCGACGTAATGCGGCAGCTTCAGATGCTGGACGAAACCCGAGGCCTCGACATTGTCGGAGTGGTAGAGGACGAATTCCTCATCCTGCACCGGGGCATCGACGTCTTCGCCGACCTCGCCGCGCCGAAGGGCGCGATCGACAATGGCCATGCTCATCGCCTTGCGTTCACTGTGTCCGAAGGCCAGCCCGTAACCGCGTGTGAACTGCGGAGCCTTCTGGGCGGAACCGGCGAACCCGGAGAGCATCTGGCACTCGGTCAGGGTGACTTCACCGATCTCGATCGGAAAGCCCAGTTCTTCCGGGATGAACTCCACGGCGACTTCGCCGAGGCGGATTTCACCGCAAAGCGGATGCGTCGATCCCCAACCGCGCTGGGAGGAATAGGCCAGGCTGAGAAGGAATCCCTCGTCCCCCCGGGCCAGGGCCTGAAGGCGCTGGTCTCTCCCCGCCGGGAAGCTCATCGGCTCCCGCGTGAGATCGAAGGGCGCGTCATCGCCGGAGCGGACGTCATGCTCAAGAAGGTCCTCGTGCGCGAAGACGGATCCGATCGTGGGCATGGGCCAGGCCTGGGGTTCGTTCGCCAGGGGAGCCGGCTCGGGCGGCGCAGCGCCGTCGGCAGCAAGCCTGAAATCCAGAAGCCGGTGGGTGTAGTCGAAGGTCGGTCCCAGGACCTGGCCGCCTGGAATATCCTTGAAGGCGGCCGAGATCCGCCGGCGGACATTCATCCGCTCCGTGTCCACGGGCTCTGACCCCCCAAATCGGGGCAGGGTCGTCCGATAGGCCCTGACGAGGAAGATCGCTTCCGGCAGGTCGCCCCCCGCCTGCTTGACGGCCAAGGCCGCAAGGTCGCGATCGTAACACGAGCCCTCCGCCATCACGCGGTCCACGGCCAGGGAAAGCTGCTCACGGATCTGGGCCACCGCGACCTCTTCCACGGTTGGATCCCCGCGGCGTTCCTCAGCCAGCCACTGGTGGGCGTTCTCGATCGCCTTTTCGCCGCCCTTAACCGAGACATAGGCCATCGTCAGGCTCCTTCAGTTTGGATTTGGAGTGAGCGCGGAAGTCCCATCAGGAGGTCCCCTGACGCCAGGATGACATCGACGCCGAACTGGAAGGCGGAATTGTTGTCAGCGACCTGCTCCCAGAAATCTCCGGGCAGCCCCTGGGGGGCGATGGTCCGCTCACCCTTTATGCCCGGCCCCTTGAGGCGGACAGGTCGACCGCCCTCGAGGTGAGGAAGCTGGATCACCACGGTGGTGGAACGGTCCGGATACTTGGCGTCGCCGGCGTTGAAGGCCGAGAGCGGCGGGCCATCCTCGGGCCGGGTAATGAAGGCGAAAGCCGCGTCCTGGGTCTCGGACGTCAGGGGACACCCGCAGTGGAAGCGAAGCCAGGCTTGGGCCTCTCCAGCGAGAACGCCAGCGTCCAGCCAAACAGGTGTCTCAAAATCAAGCAGGGTAAGGGCGATAGCGCCTGTCGCCCGCGCCAGGGGCGCCGGTGCCTCTGGAGCCTTGTTGAGCGCAACAGCGAGCCCGGGCCGCGCCACGGCGTCCATGATCGCCCTGAAAACAGTCTGGGAGCCGCGGACGGGGTCGGGAAAACCGGGGTGAATTCGCGAGAGGTCAATGCCGAGAGTCACTTCGATGGCTCCCTGTCCCGAACCAGCGTGAAGAAGTCGACGCGTGTCGCAGCCGCCTTCCGGGCGGCAAGATTTCGACGGGCCGCCTGGGCGATCTCCAGGGGCGCGATGACTTCGGCCCGGACCTGATCATGATGCGCTTCCGACTGCAGCATGGCGTCAAGGACGGCGGCGATTTCTGCATGCCTGCGGTTCCGGCCGGCCACGTAGGAAAGGCCGGTCTCACCGGTCGCAAGCCGCACAGCGGACCGGGTGACCGTCATTTCGCCAAGGTTGAACGGATCGCCAAGCCCCCCCATTCGCCCGCGGACCAGGACAAGGCCCGGCTCTGGTGAGCGAAGCAGGGTGTAGGTCGGCTTCTCAAGCCTCTCCCAGGCGGCGGAGACCTCTGAAGCCTCCGCCTTGGCGAGTACCGCCATCCATTCGCGCCGCCCCTCTGAGGCAGTGATTTCCAATCCTGTGTCCGACACGAACCGCTTCTCCACCCAAGCCGTTTGTTGCATCAACTCATGTAGAAGGTTATCTAGATGGTGAATAAGTAACAACATCTGAACTATGAAGCTTATTTGACGGACATAAAACTTGTCTAGACATCCAGAAAATACCCGTTTTAATCCAATAAATGAGGCTGGTGGAATCAGTCTATGGAAGTCAATAGTGCGAACTATTGAGCTCCAGATCGAAGAAAAACGCTGGACTCCGGGAGATAAACTGCCCACCGAGTACGAGTTATCACGGCAGTTTATGGTCAACAGGCACACGGTTCGTAGGGCTTTGTCGGACCTCCAGGAGAAGGGGGTCGTCGAATCGACGCAGGGACGGGGCACGTTTGTCTGCAGCCGGCGTCAACCCGCCACCCTCCATCGGCGTCCCCGATTCACCGAAGCCGTCTTGAACCAGGGGCGACGTCCGGATTCCCGTCTGCTCCGTCTCGACGTGCGGGCCGCCATTCCCATTGTCGCCGGCGAGCTGAACCTGCACCCTGGAGCGCCCGTCATCTTTCTCGAGCGCCTGAGGATCGTCGATGACGAGCCGGTAGGGCTCAGCCTGCACCACTTCAGCGCAGAGAGGTTTCCGGGCTTCCCGGAGATGTACCGGGTGCGCGGAACCATCACCCAAACCCTGATCGACAGCGGCATCCCCGACTACACGCGTCAGAAGACCCGGATCTCAGCTCGGATGTCGCAAGCGCGGGAGGCGGAGTTTCTCCGCCTGCCCCGTCACATTCCCTTGCTGGTTCAAAGGTACCTCAACATCGACGGCTTGGGTCGCCCCCTCGAGTATGGCGAGTCCCTCAGTGGGGGCGAAGTCATGGTCGAGTTCACAGATCCCGCCCACTGAAGCCTCTGGAGATCCATCTTGGAGTACGCCCTCAGAAACGCTCGCATCGTCACACATGACGATGACTTCATCGGTTCGGTCCTGGTCAGGGATGGCCAGATCGCAGCCGTGGACCCGGGCCCTGGACAGGTCGGTGAAGACCTGGAGGGCGATATCCTCATGCCGGGGATCATCGACATCCATACCGACAACCTCGAGAAGCACTTTTTTCCCCGGCCGAACATCGACTGGTCGCCGGTCTCCGCGGCGGTGACCCACGATGCGGCCTGCCTGTCGGTGGGCGTGACGACGGTCTTCGATTCTCTCAGCATTGGATCCTTCAACGGATCCCCTGCCCGCGGGAAGGATAACCTTCGGGCGCTGACGGACGGTCTGATGCACGCTCGCGATACCGCCATGCTGAAGGCGGACCATCATCTGCATTGGCGCTGCGAGACGGCTTCAGACTCCCTGGAAGACTGGCTTAATGGCTTCGCGGATCATCCGATGGCCACCATGTTCTCGCTCATGGACCACACGCCGGGCCAGCGGCAGTACCGCAACCTCGGCAACTATCTGAAGAACTGGCGGGACCAGGGCCTGAACGAGGCGGCGGTCACCGCCAGGCTCGAGGAGTGCCGGGAGCGCCAGGGGCGAAACGCCGACGCCAATGCCCGACTTGTGGCCGAAACCGCCCGCAACCGAGGGGCCGTCCTCGTCAGCCATGACGACGAGACGGCTGCCCATGTCGACCGCGCTGCTGACCTCGGCGCAACGGTCGCGGAGTTTCCGGTGACACTTGAGGCGGCGGAACGGTCCCGCGCACGCGGTATGGTGGTGGTCATGGGCGGACCGAATCTTGTGCGTGGAGGTTCGTACTCCGGGAACGTCCAGGCCTCGGTCCTTGTGCAAGAGGGACTCCTGGAAGCCTTTGCCTCCGATTATGTCCCGCGCAGCCTGATTGAGTGCGCCTTCATCCTGAACCGGCCGGAGTTCGGCTGGTCGCTCTCGCAGGCGGTGCGGACCGTGACGGCGACGGCGGCGCGAGCGGCGGGTTTGAGCGACCGCGGCGTCGTCGCAGAGGGTCTCAGGGCGGACATGCTGCGCGTCAAGCCCGTCCAGGACCTGCCGATCCTTCGAGGGGTTTGGGCACAGGGCCTGCGTGTGGCCTAGGGAAGGTGAGGCTGGTCACCCTGAATACCTGGAAGAACGAGGGAGCCTATCCCCGACGGCTGGAAGGGATGGCGGAGGGCCTCGCGGGCCTGGATCCTGACGTCGTCCTCCTCCAGGAGGTGTTCATCGGCGCGGGATGGGATTCCGCCGGATGGCTGGCGAGCCGGCTCGGGCTTCATGCCTGCACCGTGCCGGCGCGGTTGAAAGTCCGGCCCCATGCAGGGGCCATGCAGCTATGCGCCTCGGGCATGGCGATCCTGACGCGCTGGCCGACGACCGCAAGGCACCATCACCTCCCATCGGACCCGAGGGACGGCGAGCGGGTGGCGATGTCTGTGGACAGCCCCGGGGGTCAGATCCGCATCCTGAATCTGCACCTGACCCACCTGCC
>CAMAOY010000107.1 GCA_945859865.1 Phenylobacterium deserti | reverse complement strand
CTGTCCGGCGATGTCATCGGGGGCTGGATGCTGGCCCGCCAGGCGGTCCTGGCCCGCAGCCGGGCACCGGCCCTGGCGGAGTCCCGGGCCGCCCTGGCCCGCATCTTCGCCGACCAGGTCCTGGCCCAGGCAACGGGCGTCGCCGAAGGGGTCATGGCTGGCGGCGGGGATTTGGCCCTCCTGGACGCAGACTCCCTGGCCGGCTGACCCGGTCGCGGGGAGAAGTTAGAGCGAAATTGCTCCCCCAAGGGGGAGCTCCGGCCGAAGATCGGTGAGGGGGTCTGCGGCCCCTCAGCTGACCCCCTCCGGCCGGGGCCCCCGTCCGGATCGCATGAAAACTCCGTGAATACGGGCGTGAAACGCACTGGCGAGATTGACCGTCCACCCGCCTCGCGCGACGGTCTCATACGAGAGGCGCGCAAGCCTCAGCCGGCGACGGGTCTTGGCCGTGAAAAGAGCCGCGCGGGCCCAGTGGGAACACCCTCAGGTCCTCAACCGGGAGTGCGCGGATGAAGAACAGAAGAGATTTTCTGGCGTCTATCGGCGCCGCCACGGCCCTCGGAGGATGCGATATGCCTGCGCCTCGACGCCCGTATCCGTTCCGCAATGGCCGCGGGTTGGGCTTCAAGACCCTCAAGATAGACAATTTCGGGCGTACCTGTGCTGTGGGAGTGCTGGAGGAGCGCCCCGGAGGGCGTTTTCGAGAGAGAATCGCGCTCGTCAGCCTGGAGGCTTTGGGCAGTGAGCGAGGCCCGACCTTGGTCGCGAAAAGCCCTCAGGGTGGACCCGGTTTCGATGACTGGTTGCCCGTCTTTGGAGACGAAGGGTCGCACCTGTACTTTTCTCGGGTCTCGCAGGCGGATGAGGCCCGGTTCAAGGATCGCGCCCTGACACGGATCATCAGGCGGAACCTGGAGAGCGGGGCCCAGGAGGTTGTTCTTGAGGTTTCCGCCAAGGCCCTTCCTCAAGCCGTGTTCCAGGTGGAGGGCGAATCCTACCTGATCTACCTGCAGGCCGTGGAGTTCTTCCCAAGGGGGTATCTCAAGGGTCGGGCGAAGAAATTTGCCCTCCGGACGGTGCGCCTCGGGGGAGAGGGAAAGGCTCCAGCCTTCGGACCTCTGCATGATGGCTTTAATTATATAGGCGATGGGATCGCAATACCTGGCATCGGATACCTGTTTCATCGTTATGATCGAGGTGAAGATGAGCGTGATGTTTATAGATTCTCCGCATTTAGCATGAGAGATATCAAGAATGGATCACTGAAAAAATTCTCTAATTTAAAAGATTCCGTTGATCATATCACAACAAAAAATCAATTCTCTATAAGAGAATTAGAGGAAACTCGAATTGCTGCAGAAATTTTCCGCATTTCGATCACATATGAAGAAGACTTGCGCACAAGAATAACTGGAACTCCTCCGGAGTTGCGCGATTGGGGTACTCATATCGATTACGATGTTAATTCAAGATATGGGATCGCACTCAAAGGTCGTTCCGTACTTGATGATGAGAAAGATCTCGAAAGAGTGCCGTTCGCGATTTTCAAGTCCGGTGAAGTGCCGATGAGGTTAGACCGAGTGGGAACTATGAACTTCTTATCTTTTGTTGAATCCAACTTTCCCGTCAATAAGGAGATGTAATCATGTCTGAGTAAGATCAAATCAACTCAGATCCGTTGTATTATAAGTATGTACCGGGTTGGCAGAATCATATTGGAAACGGCGATAGGGATGCCGGCAAAAGAGATCCTGACGGAAGTGGATATGTTACTCCGGCGGAAGCGAAGAAAATTCTGGAGCTCCGTCCAGCTTTGTCTGACCTAGACCGGGCGGCATTCGATCACGATATCTCGAGGACAAATGCTGCATATGATAAAAATCTGGGAGATACGGTAAAGTCAGATATACAATTGTCTAAAGATGCAACAGAAATATTCTTTGGTGAGGTACTTCTTTATCATACGACTCCTGACAGCGATCCCGGTGCCAAAGCTGATAGTCATCAAGGAGCATTGCAAGCAGGTTTAGTTGGGGTGTTTGGATTAGTTGCGGCGACAGCTGCTGTAGTTGAAGGCGCACTAAGCGGTTTTAATGATGCAGTAGAGGGAGTCTCATCTTGGTTTAGCGACGTCTTCAACCGAATTTTTCGTCCCGACAGACGCGAAGAAGATGACGATGAAGAAGAGGGTGAATCTGAAAGTCCTGTCGTATTGGACATTGATCGAGACGGCCTTGAGCTTGTCTCTGTCGCAGACTCCAAAGCCTACTTCGATCTCGATGGAGACGGCATAGATGAGAAGCTAGGGTGGATTTCTGGTGGCGACGCAATTCTTGTATTCGACTCTAACCAATCCGGATCAGTTGATGATAGAGTCGAATTTGCATTTGTAGCCTGGAAGGAAGGTGCGAGAACAGACTTGGAAGGGTTGTCGCATTTCGATACAGATGGTGACGGTCATCTCTCCTCGGCTGATGCCGACGGTAGTTTCAGTTGGGATCAGTTTATGATCTGGAAGGATGCGAATGGGAATGGTGTGTCTGAACACGGAGAACTCGTTACGCTCACGGAAGCGGGCATTGTTTCGATCGGGCTCGATCTGAAGGGGAATGCTTCCGAGATGAATGGGAACATCGTGCACCAGACGACGACCTTCCGCTTTGCTGATGGGTCCGAGGGTACCGTCGGCGATGTCTCATTTGCAGTTCTCAGGGCTTCTCTTGGAAGTGAACAATCATCGCGCGAGATCGAAATGGCCAGCGACATCGCGACTCGAGACACCTCGCGGGAGGCTGGTACTGTAGAGTTGGCGAGCGTTTCGCCTGCCGCGTATGACTTGGTATTGCTCTGATTACCGTGACCTAGGGCTTCTGCTCCTGGCGAGTTCGCCAGGAGCAGGAATGGCCAGCAGTGCCTTCCGGGTGCGTGATGGTCTCCGCAGCCGAGTGTAATGGCCCTCTGCAATCAAGCGGGCTTTTTGCCTGTCCACCTTATCCGAGAGCGGGTTGACGGAAGCCCTATAGATGCCGCCTCAACGCGGAAGCCGGTGCCACACCGGGGGTCAGCTGACGGGAGGTGACCTGGGCCTACAGCCTTAGCGGCGCAGCGTAGCCGGTCAGCTCCAGGTAGCCTGAACCGCCGGGGACGCGGACGGCGCCTTCCCAGTAGACAGGTCCCCCCGAGGGGCGGCTGTCCAGTTCCTGGTCGTCGAACAGGGGCGTCAGGGTCCAGCGCCTCTCCCCCTGGGGCGTCTTCATGCGCACGGTCGGTGCCACCGGATAGACCGCGCTCGTGCGGGGCGACTTCCAGGTTCGGCCGGGATCGAAGGCCACGGCGCCGTCGGGCGCGCTCCAGGTCCGACCCTCGGCCGTACGCAGGGAGCCGCCGGTCCAGAGGGAGCGCCCCCGGGCGTCACGCACCCGGAAGGCGGTCAGGGCGCCGCCGTCATCGAGGTTCACACCGATCCAGTCCCAGCCCACCGCCGAGGGGTCGAGCAGGGTCGAGGACCATTCTCGGTCCAGCCAGGCCTGGCCGCGGACCTGCCGGCGCCGTCCCTGGCGGCCGAGGACGCCGGTGACCTTCAGGTGGGGCAGGCTGTAGTAATAGCTGGCCTGCCCGGGACGGGGCCCTTTGCGGCTGAAACCCTCCTGGCCCTGGAGCAGGAGGGGCTGGGTGGGCGTCAGGGTCAGGTCGAGGCTGAAGCCGTCGCCCGCGGCCTGGGTCTTCAGCACGCCTGCGGGCGTGCGGACCAGGCGCCAGTCGTCCAGCACGACGTCCATGTCCCGGGTGGAGGCCTCCGCCAGTCCAAAACCCTCGCGGGCGATCCTCTGGCCGTGGAGCAGGCGACCGGTCCGGGGGTCGGAAAGGGCGGCGTGCGCGAAGAGGACCTGACGGGGCGCGAAGCGGCTGGGATTGTCTTCGCCCAGACCTGTCCGTGTACGGAAAAAAGTGACCTGGAAGCCTAGGGGCGCGCCGTTCTCTTCAAGCCAGCCGGTGATGTACCACCACTCGGTCCGGAACTCGGGGTGGGCGCCGTGGTCCCTCGGGAAGACCAGGCGGCGGCCCGGAACCACCGGGGCGAAGGCGGGGGCACCCGCGACGGCGGATGCAGGCGCAAGGGTGGCTGCCGCGGTGAGGAGGGTCCTGCGCGTGAGGTCCGCCATCCTACCAGTCCTCCCGCACGGCCCGCACCGCATCCGCCGACAGGGCGCTGCGGCCTGCGAGGAGGGCGGTGAGGGCCGAGGCCAGGGTCAGGGTGAGGGTCAGGCCGCCCAGCAGGCCCCAGGGCCAGCGGGTGTCCATGGTCCAGTTGAAGGACTGCGGGTTCACCACCTGGATCAGAACCTGGCCCATGGCCGCACCGAGGGCGAGGCCGGCGACTGCGCCCACGGCACCGAGGAAGGCGCCTTCCAGGGCCAGCATGGCGAGGATCTGGCCCCGCCCCGCACCGACGTGCCTCAGCATGCCGAACTCCCTTCGCCGGGCCAGGGTCTGGGCCGATACCGTCGCGGCGACCCCGGCGACCCCCACCAGCACCGCCACTGCCTCCAGGGCGTAGGTGACCGCAAAGCTCCGGTCGAAGATCTTCAAGGCGGCCTGGCGAATCTCGCCAGCGGGCGCGATCTCGGTCTGGGCAGCGAGGTCCGGGGGCAGGGCCCGACGCACCTGTGCCAGCACCTCAGCCCGGTCGGCGTCTGGAGCCAGGGTCAGCGCCGCCTCGTTGGCACCGGTGTCGCCGGTCATGCGGACATAGTCCGATTGCTGCAAGGCTAGAGCTCCGAACTGCCGGCCATAGTCCCGCCAGACCCCCGCCACCCGCAGGGGCGTGGACCGGCCCGCCAGGGGAAGATCAAGGGTGTCTCCCGGCGCCAGGTGGTAGAGGCGCGACAGGGGCTCGGAGATCCAGACCGGAGTCTCTCCCGGCCCGACCGTCGTCGGCGCGCGCCGCCAGGGCAGGTCGGGGACGCGGGTGCCTGGGGGTACGGGAATCGCCAGCAGGGTGACCGCGGGGCGCTCGGGCGCGAGCTTCAGGGTCAGGGACCGGCGGGACTCCATGCCGGTCACGCCGGGAAGGGCGGCCAGGGCGGCCTGCAGGCCGGGATCCAGGCCCGAGGTCTCGGCCGTGGCGATCCTGAGGTAGATGTCCGCAGGCAGGATGGCGACCAGCCAGTCGTCCACGGACCCCCGGAAGCTGGAGACCATAAGGCCCATGGCGGCCATCAGGCCGGCGCTGGCCACCAGTCCGCAGAGGGCCACAGCCGCCTGGTCAGGCGCACCCGCCAGACGCGCGGCCGCCAGCCGGACGGGAACCGGCGCCCTCATCCTGGCCAAGGGGGCGATCATCACGCGCGCCAGCCAGGGCATGGCAGCGACACCTGCCGCCAGGATGAGGGCGATGGCGGCGTAGCCGAACAGGGGCAGGCCGGCGACCGGGGGCGCGAAGGCCGCTGCAAGGCCGACGGACCCGAGGACGAGGGCCGGGACCAGGGGCGGTCGGCGCTCGGGGTCCCCGGACCGTCCCGCCGCCTTCAGGGCCTCGGCCGGGGGTGCCCCGGCGGCCTCGAGGGCGGGAAGCAGGCTTCCGGCGATGGCCACCGCCATCCCCAGGCCGGCGTGCAGTGCTGCCCAGGCCGGAGAAATTTCGAGGACAGGCCGGCTGCCGCTGAAATAGCCACCCCCGAGATCGCCGCCGAGGAGGCCCAGGACGCCCCAGGCCAGGCCGGCTCCAACTACAAGCCCCAGGGCCGCGCCGAGGACACCCAGGCTGGCACCCTCCGCCAGGACCTGCAGGAACAGGCCCCGTCTCTGGAGCCCCAGCACCCGGAGCAGGGCGAAGGCAGGTCGCCGCCGCGCGATCGACAGGGACTGGGCAGAAAAGACCAGGAAGCCCCCCGTCATCAGGGCGACCATGGCCAACATGCCCAGGTTGACGCGATAGGCGCGGGACAGGTCGCTGGTGCGGCGGGTCTCCGCCTCAGGCGTCACCAGGCGCGCATCCGGGGGCAGGACTGCCGAGATCTCCCGGGCTGCGGCATCGGGCCGGATCCCGGGTGCAAGCATGACGTCGAGCCGGGTCAGTCGGCCGACCCTGTCGAACCTCTGCTGGACGGCGGCGATGTCGGCGACGGCGATCCGCCGGCCAGCCTCCACCCCGGGCAGGCCGCCCGCCACGGGCAGGACGATCCGTCGCCCGCCTTCCCGGATCTCGAAGGTGGCGGACCCCGCGCCGGGTTCAGCCCGCCATCCCGTAGCCGGGGACAGCCAGACGGCGTCTTCCACGTCCCTCCCGGACCCCGAACCGAACCCCATGCCGGAGCCCGGTCCCGAGGCGGCGGCCAGGGCCGGCGTCACCCGCGCCGCCCTCAGCGGATCCAGCCCGATGACGGTCAGGGCATCACCGGCGGTCGTCCGGGCGGCGATCTCGATCACTGGGCTGACAGCGGCAAGTCCGGGCAGGCGGGCGATGCGCGGATAGAGGGCCTCGTCAAATCCCGTCGGGGTCACCGCCTCGATCCGGATGTCTGCCGAACCGCTGACGCTGCGCACGGCGGAGTCGAACTCGGCGAGGGCCGAGCGGTTGACGAGGTGCACGGCGAAGCCGAGCGCCACGCCCACGGCGATGGCGAGCACCGCCACCAGTGTACGGACCGGATTGGCCCTCCACTCGCCACGGACCATCCAGCCCAGGAGGGTCGGTGGAAGCGCCGGATCAGCCGGCATGGGGGTCCCTGAGTCCGCTGCGACCGAGGACCAGGGTCCGGTCGGCCACCTCGGCGGCGCGGACTGAGTGGGTGACGAGAAGGACGGCGGCCCCCCGGGTCCGGGCTGCATCCAGCAGCAGGGCAAGGCTGCGGTCGGCGGTCTCCGGATCCAGGTTGCCTGTGGGCTCATCCGCCAGGATCAGGCCGGGCTGATGCACCAGGGCCCGGGCGATGGCCGTGCGCTGCAGCTCACCCCCCGACAGGCGCGACGGGAAGTCCGCCTCGCGGCCGCCGAGGCCGACGGCGGCCAGAAGCTCTGCGGCCCGGGCCAGGGCCGTGTCGCCCTCGACCCCGGCCAGCACCAGGGGCAGGGCCGTATTCTGCGCCAGGGTCAGGTGGGGAAGGATGTGGAACGCCTGGAAGACGAAGCCCAGTTGCTCTCGCCGCAGCCGGGTCCGTTCCGTCTCATTCAGGCTGGAGAGGGCCCGGCCGCCGATCCAGATTTCGCCGCCGTCCGGGGCGTCGAGGCCGGCAACCAGGTTCAGGAGGGAGGACTTGCCGGCGCCGGACTCCCCGGTGATCGCCACCACCTCGCCGGCGGAGAGATCAAGGTCCAGTCCCTCGAACAGCACCCGGCCGCCGGGCACCGTCTTGGAGAGGTCGCGAATCCTGAGGGGTGCCGGGAGAGCCATGGCCCCTATCTAGGGACACTGGGACGCTGGGGGAATATCCGCCCGGGAACAGACGTCTTCAGGGTGCGTCGCGAGGGCGGGCGGTGTATGGGGCGAGACAAGGAGACCGTCCATGCACCTGGCCCGCTTCCCCCGCGCCCGCTTCGCCATCCTGCCGACGCCCCTGGAGCCCATGCCGCGCCTTTCCGCTGCGCTTGGCGGCCCGACACTGTGGGTCAAGCGCGACGACTGCACCGGCCTGGCCGGCGGTGGCAACAAGACCCGCAAGCTCGAGTTCCTGGTCGGCGAGGCCCTGGAGGCCGGGGCCGACACCCTGGTGACCCAGGGGGCGGTCCAGTCCAACCACGTCCGGCAGGCCGCCGCCGCCGCGGCCCGGTTCGGGCTCGCCTGCGAGATCATCCTGGAGACCCGGGTGGCGACGGAGGCCGAGGACTACAACCTGTCGGGCAACGTCCTTCTCGACCGGCTGCTGGG
>CAMAOY010000106.1 GCA_945859865.1 Phenylobacterium deserti | reverse complement strand
CCTTCGGCGACGCCCGTTGCCTGGGCCAGGACCTGGTCGGCGAAGATGCGGGCCAGGGCGGCCCGGGACTCCGCCAGGGCCGGTGCCCGGCTGCGGGCCAGGACCGCCTGGCGGGCCAGCATCCAGCCCCCGATGACATCGCCGGACAGGCGCAGGTAGGCCGTGGCGCCGGCCAGGGCGTCGGGGCCCCGGTGTCCGGTCATCCACTCGGTGGCGGCGGAGAGGGCCGCGACCCCAACGGCAAGCCGTCGCCCCACACCCTCAAGCCCCGCCTCGGCCTCGAGGGCCACCGCATCGGCAGCCATTTCGGCGCAGAGGCCCGGCATCAGGACGCCGTCCATCATGGACAGCTTGCGGCCGGCAAGGTCGACGGCCTGGACGCCATTGGTGCCCTCGTAGATCGGGGCGATTCGGGCGTCGCGATAGTGCTGGGCGGCGCCCGTATCCTCGATGAAGCCCATGCCCCCATGGACCTGGACGCCCATGGAGGCGACCTCGACTCCGACGTCAGTGGACCAGGCCTTGGCGATGGGCGTCAGCAACTCCTGGCGGCCCCGGGCCAGGTCCCGGCTCGAAGCCTCCGGGGCGAGGCGGGCCTGGTCGGCCAGCACCCCGGTCAGGAGGCAGATGGCCCGGGCCGCCTCGACCTTGGCGCGCATCAGGGCGAGGCTCCGGCGGACGTCGGGATGGCCGAAGATCGATTCCCCCCCCAGGGCGGGCCGGCCCTGAACCCGGTCCTGGGCGTAGGCCAGGGCCTGCTGCAGCGCGCGCTCGGCGATGGCCACCCCTTGCACGCCCACCTGAAGCCGGGCGGCGTTCATCATGACGAACATGTGGGACAGGCCGTTGTTCGCCTCTCCCACCAATTCGGCGCGGGCGCCCTCGAACAGCATGACGCAGGTGGGTGACCCATGGATGCCCAGCTTCTTCTCGATCGAAGCCGCACGCAGGGCGTTGGCCGCGCCCAGGCGGCCCTCGTCGTCGATCAGGCGCTTGGAGGCGAGGAAGAGGCTGATGCCCTTGACCCCGGGGGGGGCGTCGGGGAGGCGCGCCAGCACGAGGTGGCAGATGTTCTCGGCGGCGTCGTGGTCGCCCCAGGTGATGTAGATCTTCTGACCGGTGAGCCGGTAACCGCCCTCGCCGTCGGGCTCGGCCCTGGCGGTGACGCCGGACAGGTCCGTGCCCGCCTGGGGCTCGGTGAGGTTCATGGTTCCGGTCCATTCGCCCGAGACCAGGCGGGGCAGGACCAGCCGCTTCTGGCGCGGGGTACCATGCAGGGTCAGGGCCTCGATGGCGCCCTGGGTCAGCATGGGGCAGAGGCCAAAGGCCATGTTGGCGGCGTGGACCATCTCGAAGACGGCCAGCTCAAGGACCTTGGGCAGGCCCTGGCCACCGAACTCCGGGTCCGCCGCCAGGGAATTCCAGCCCTGGGCCGCGAAGGCCCGGTAGGCTTCGGCGAAGCCCGGGGCGGCCGAGACCACGCCGTTCTCGAACCGGGCCCCGATGCGGTCGCCGTCGGAGTTGAGCGGGGCAAGCTCGGCTTCCACGAAGGCGGCGGCCGAGGCCAGGACCGCCGTCACCGTCTCTGCGTCGAGGTCGGGATAGCCGTCCGCCAGGAGGGCGGGGAGACCCGCCGCCGCAAGGGCGAGGTCCAGGCTCTGCAGGGGGGCGCGGAAAGACATGGGTAACTCCGGAGCGAAGGCTGCAGGCTTGATGGCGCAGGGCGCCTCGCCCGCGCAACCCTTTTGACGCCGGTTGACCCTCGCAGGACGGAGGTCTAGAGCGGCTCCTGCGTCAGGTTCTCCCGAGAGGGAGATGAAAAGGGAACTCGGGTGTAAGGCCCGGGCTGCCCCCGCAACTGTAAGCGGCGAGTCCGCGTGTCACAAAGCCACTGGCCAGGAACCTTCGGGAACCCAGCTGGGAAGGCGACGCGCAAGGGACATTGACCCGCGAGCCAGGAGACCTGCCTGACGCCGTCGTCATCCGACGGGCCGGGGTGTGCCTGGAGGACGGGTCTCTCCCGACCGGCGACAGACACAACCGGACCGCATTTGCGGGCCGGGGAAACCTGTTCGGCTGCATTTCGCGGCCGCATATCGTCCGGAGGAGGGCGCGATGAGTCTTGTGAGTCTGGCCGGGGCCGCGGCCCTGGCCGCCATTTCCCCAGAGGCCCCGATGGACGCTCCGGTGGACGTCCCGGTGGAGGCCGTAGTTGTGGTAGCCAACCGGATCCCCGTGGCGGCCACCGAAAGCGGGCGCAGCGTGACGGTGATCCCAGAGGCGGTGATCCGCGACCGCCAGGCCCTGGTGATCCCGGACCTCCTCGCCTCGACCCCGGGGGTCGGCGTCAGCCGCAATGGCGGACCGGGCGGGGTGACGGCTGTCCGGATCCGGGGTGCCGAGGCCGAGCAGACCCTGTTCGTCATCGACGGCGTGCGCCTGAACGACCCCTCCGTCATCGGCGGGGCCTACGACGCCGCCAACCTTTTGGTGGGCGACATTTCCCGGATCGAGATCCTGCGGGGGGTCCAGTCGGCCGTCTGGGGTGGCCAGGCCATGGGGGGCGTGGTCAGCCTGGAGACCCGCCTTCCGCCGACGGGCGCACTCACCGGCGAGGGCGCGGCCGAGGCCGGCGGCCTGGGAACCACCTATCTGCGCGGCGGCGTCGGCGGCGCAGGTGGTGCCCTGGCCTGGCGGCTGGCCGCGGACTCCTATGCCACCGACGGGGTTTCGGCAGCGCGCGGCGGGACCGAGCGCGACGGCTACCGGCGGACCGGTGCCTCGGGGCGACTCACCGCGGACCTGGCCCCCGAGATCCGCCTGGACCTCCGGGCCGTCTGGTCGGACGCCCGCAACGCCTTCGACGGCTATCCCGCCCCCGCCTACGTCTTCGCAGATACCCGGGAGCGGGGCCGCACCCGGGAGGCCCTCGGCTATGCCGGCCTGACCTTCCCGGTCGCAGGCGGCCGGGTGAAGAACCGGCTGGGCCTTGCCCTCACCGACACCCAGCGCCGGACCTACGACCCCGACCAGGCGGTGACCGACCAGACCTTCCGCGCCGAGGGGGAGGTGCGCCGCCTGGAGTACCAGGGCGAGGCGAGCCTCACCCCCGCCTGGCGGCTGACCTTCGGTGCCGAGAGCGAGCGCAGCCGCATGCGGATCGCCTCGCCCTCGCCCTGGGATCCGGAACCTGAGGCCCTGACCCGCTCGACCGGCGTGGACTCGGCTTGGGTCCAGGCCCTGGGCGCCCCGGCGGCGGACCTGACCCTGACCCTGGCGGCGCGCCTCGACCGGCATGACGCCTTCGGGAACCACGGTTCCGGGCAGGCGGCCCTGGCCTGGCGACCCGGCGGCGGCGACACCCTCCTGCGGGCGAGCCTGGGTCAGGGCTTCCGGGCGCCCAGTCTCTACCAGCTCTACAGCGAGTACGGGAACGCCGCCCTGCAGCCCGAGACGGCCCTCGCCGGGGACCTGGGCGTCGAGCAGAAGGCCGGCGAAGTCCGCCTCTCCCTGACCCTCTTCGGGCGACGGACCGAGGACCAGGTCAACTTTGCTGTCTGCACGGGCGGAGGCGACCCAAACTGCGCAGGTGGGCGTTACGGCTACTACGCCAACCTCGACCGGACGACGGCCTTCGGCCTCGAGGCGGCGGCCTCCGGACGCCTGGCCGGATTCGACCTCGACGCCAGCTATACCCGGATGCAAGCCCGGCTGGAGGGCCAGGACGGCGCGCCCGACCAGGACCTGGCACGCCGGCCCAGGAACATGGCCGCGCTCGACGTCAGCCGGACCCTCGCCGGGGACCTCCGCCTGGGGATGAGCCTGAACTCTGTAAGCGAAAGTCTCAGCGACCTCTGGGGCGGCCCGCCCCTGAAGGCCTACCTGACCGCCAGCCTGCGGGCCGAGTTACCCTTGGGACGCTTGTTCTCTGTATACGGACGGATCGATGACGTAACGGACGAGGCACCCGAGACCGTGCGCGGCTATGGCGCGCCCGGCCGGGTGGCAACCTTCGGCCTGAGAGGGCGGTTCTGACCATGGCGGTGGGTTTCCACAGGACGGTGAGCCGAAGGGTCGCGGCCGGAGGGCTTGCGGCGGCGGCGGGGCTCGGCGCGGCGCCGGCGGGTCCCCACCGGATCGTCTCGCTCAACCCCTGCCTGGACGCCCAGCTGGTCCACATCGCCGATCGTCGCCAGATCGCCGGCCTCAGCCGCCTGTCCCGGGATCCGGCCACCTCGACCCTGGCCGACCTTGCCGCCGCCCTGCCCTCGGTAGGCGACACTGCCGAAGCGGTCATCCTGAAGCGGCCCGACCTGGTCCTGGCCAGTGCCCACACCTCAGCCGCGACCCGGCGGGCTCTCGAGCGACTCGGGGTGCCCGTCGCGGTCTTCGAGACCCCGGCCAGCCTCACCGCCAGCCTGGACCAGGTGCGCCGCATCGCGTCCCTGGCGCACCGGCCTGAGCGCGGCGAGGCCCTTGCGGCGCGCATCCGGGCCGCCCTCGACACGGCAGCGCCGCGGCCGGGGGGCCGGCGGCCCGAGGTCCTGATCCGGATGTCCGGAGGCATCAGCCCGGGAGCCGGCACCCTGACCGACGACCTCCTGTCCCGGCTGGGCCTCAACAATGCAGCGGGACGCCTGGGCGTGAGCGGCTGGGGGCTCGTGCGCCTCGAGGCCCTGCTCGCTGCGCCGCCGGAAGTGCTACTCCTGGCGGATCACGGGGGCCGCTCCGGACGCGCCGACCAGACCGTAAGACACCCGGCCCTCGTGGCGCTGGACGCCCGGGTCCTGAAGCGCGATCTTCCCGAACGCCTGCTGTTCTGCGGCGGACCGGTCCTGATCGAGGCTGCGGCGGAACTGGCGCGGATCCGCGACTCCGCCCTGGGGGCGCGTCCATGAGCCGTCGGCGCCTGGTCGTCCTGTCCCTGCTGGCCCTGCTGCTGACGGCCCTCGTCGCGGTCAGCCTGATGACCGGCCGGATACCCCTGCCCCTGGCTCAGATGGCGACCGATCCCTCGGACCCCCGTTGGGCCGTGCTGGTCCAGCTCCGCCTGCCCAGGACCCTGTTGGCCGTGCTGATCGGCGCCGGCCTGGGCCTCTCAGGTGCCGCCCTGCAGGGCTTTACCCGAAACCCCCTGGCGGACCCGGGCGTCCTCGGCGTCTCGTCCGCCGCCGCCCTCGGTGCCGTCCTCACCCTCTGGATCCCCGCCGCCGCAGGTTGGGTCCAGCCCGCAGCGGCCATGGCAGGGGCCCTGGCCGGGACCAGCCTCCTCCTGGCCCTGGCCGCCGGGGGAAGCTCCATGACCGTCTTCCTGCTGGCCGGGGTGGTCCTGAACACGATCGCCGGAGCGGGCGTGGCGCTCGCCCTGTCCCTGGCCCCCACGCCCTGGGCGGTGAACGGGATCATCGACTGGCTGATGGGCTCCCTCGTCGACCGCGGCCTGCCGGAGACCCTGTTCGCAGCGCCCTTCATCCTTGCCGGCCTGCTTCTCCTGTCCAGCACCGGGCGCGCCCTGGATGCCCTGACCCTGGGCGAGACCGGGGCCCGGAGCCTGGGGGTCGACCTCGACCGGACGCGGATCGTCCTGGCGGCGGGAACCGCCTTGGCGGTCGGTGCCGGGGTCGCCGTGGCGGGCGTGATCGGCTTTGCAGGCCTTGTGACGCCCCACCTGCTCCGGCCGCTGATCGGCGCCCGGCCCGGCGGGCTCCTTTGGCCCTCGGCCCTGGGAGGCGCCGTCCTGGTCCTTGCCGGGGACCTGGCAGTCCGCCTCATCCCCTCGGAGGCCGAGGTGAGGCTGGGTGTGGCCATGGCCTGCCTGGGCGGACCCTTCTTCCTGGGACTGCTGCTGATGCTTCGACGGAGACTGGGATGAGCCGGCTCGAAGCCCGGGACCTGACCCTCACCCGGGGTGGGCGCCCGGTGGTCCGCAACCTCGACGTGACCCTCCACGCCGGGGAGGTCACCGTCCTCCTGGGCCCCAACGGTGCCGGAAAGTCCACCCTGCTCGAGGCCCTTTGCGGCCTGCTCCGGCCCGCCTCCGGGCAGGTCCTGCTGGACGGTGGCGACCTGGCCGCCCTGGCGCCCGCCGCGCGGGCCCGGCGGATCGGTCTCCTGCCCCAGACCCATGAGATCGCCTGGCCCCTTGAGGTCCGGATCCTGGTCGGACTGGGCCGGATTCCCCACGTGGGCGCCCGGGGCCTGTCGTCGGAGGATGCCCGGATCATCGATGCGGCCCTGGCCGGGGCGGGCGCAACCGACCTTGCAGGGCGGGACGCTTCCACCCTCTCCGGCGGAGAGCGGGCGCGGGTGATGATCGCCAGGGCCCTGGCCGGGGAGCCCGACTGGCTGTTGGCGGACGAACCCCTCGCCGGGCTGGACCCTGGCTACCAGATCGACGCGGCGACGACCCTGTCGGGCCTCGCCCGGGAGTCCGGAAAGGGTGTGGTCCTGACCCTGCACGACCTGACCCTGGCCGCCCGCATCGCCGACCGGGTCCTGGTGCTGGGCGACGGCACCCTCGTCGCCGACGGACCGCCCGAGACCGCCCTCGCCCCGGACGTCCTGGCCCGCGCCTTCGGCGTGCGCACGGCGCTTCGGCGGGGACCCGAAGGCCTGTCCGTGGACGTCCTCGGGCGGGCCTAGGTCCAATCGCCGTCGCCGAGAACCGGCTGCGAAAGACCCATATGCGCCTGCAGGTCCCGGGACCAGCCGGGGCGATCTAACGGCCCGCCAGCACGCTGTGCCGGCGGCTCCAGAGAAGATAGACGGCCAGGCCCACGAGGTTCCAGCCCAGGAAGAGCCAGCGGGTCAGGGCCGGCAGGCTCCAGAAGAGGTAGAGGCATCCGGCGATCGCCAGGGGTCCGACGATCCACCAGAGGGGCGTGCGGAAGGGCCGGGGAAGATCCGGCCTCTGGACCCGCAGGATCATCATCGAGACCGCAGTGGCGACGAAGGCCGCCAGGGTGCCGGCGTTGGCAAGCTCGGCGATCAGCTTCAGGGGGGCGGCACCGGCGATGACCGCGGCCAGCAGCCCCGTGAAGACCGTGACGCGGACCGGGGCACCACGCGGACTGATCCGGGCCAGGGCGCGGGGCAGGAGACCATCCCGGGCCATGGCGAAGAAGACCCGGCTCTGGCCGAACATGAAGGCCAGGATGACGGTGGGCAGGGCGACGACGGCAACGGCGGCAATCAGGACGGCGGCCAGGTCATGCCCGCCTGAGCGGAGGATGAAGGCCAGGGGCTCGGCGCTCTCAGAGAACACCTGCCAGGGCGAGCCGCCGACGGCGACGGCGGCCACCGCCATGTAGATCACCGCACAGGCCGCCATGGACCCGATGATGCCCAGGGTCAGGTCCCGGCCGGGGTTCTCGGCCTCCTCGGCGGCGGTCGAGATCGCGTCGAACCCATAGAAGGCGAAGAAGATGAGGGCGGCGGCAGCCATGACCCCCCGCGGCGCCCCGTCCGGCCCGACCTGTCCAGAAAACCCGAAGGGCAGGAAGGGGGTGAACCTCTCGGGGTCGAAGGCCGGCAGGGTCAGGACGACGAAGGCTGCCAGGGCGGCGATCTTCAGGACGACCAGGCCGAGGTTGAGGTTGGCGCTCTCCCTCAGGCCCACCAGCAGCATGCCGGCGACGGCCAGGGTGATCAGCACTGCAGGCAGGTTGACGAGCCCTCCCGCCTGGCCGGCCAGAAGTCCGGCGGCGAGGGCCGGAGGCAGGTCCATCCCCCGGGCAGCCAGGAAGCCCTGGGCATAGCCGGACCAGCCCACAGCCACGGCTGAGCACACCACCGTGTACTCGAGGATCAGGCTCCAGCCGATGATCCAGGCGACCATCTCGCCCATGCCGGCGTAGGAATAGGAATAGGCGCTGCCCGCGTGGGG
>CAMAOY010000105.1 GCA_945859865.1 Phenylobacterium deserti | reverse complement strand
ACCTCCGAGGGAATGCTGATGGCGCAGGCCGTGAAATCGGCGCCGCGGCTGGCCCGGACCCGGGCGACCTCAGCGGCGAACCAGGGGCTGCGGGGATCGATGACCCGAACCTTTGGGCGGGAAGCGGCGGGCATGTCCGCCAGCACCTGCACCCGGGTCATCAGGTCCTGGGGCGCCACCACGGGCTCCCCGGCCTTGATAGCGCGCACGACCTCGAGGCCGGAAATCACACGCCCAAAGGCCGTGTAGCGCTTCTCCAGCGAGGGGTAGGCCTGGCGCATGAGAAAGAACTGGCTGTTGCCGCTGTCGGGCGACTCGCCCCGCGCCATGCCCGCCACGCCCGGGCAGAAGAGGGCCCAACCCGAAATCCGCCCGTCCGCAGTCATGGGCATGAGCTGGGAGCTTTGGGTCATGACCGGCAGGGGACCCACGAATCCGATCTCCGCCACGGCCTGGTCCGCGACCTGGACGAAGGGCGTGTCCGACCCCCGCCGGAAGGTAAACTCTGCGGTCAGGTCAGGCAGGTCGCTGCCCCCCATGCCATTGTCCTGCGGATCGCCGGTCTGGGCCATGAACTGGTCGATCACCCGGAAGAAGCTTCGACCATTGTAAAGTCCCTTGCGGGCGAGTTCCCGGACCCGGGTCACATGGTTTGGCGCCACCAGGGGGACCAGCTCGACCAGGATGCGGCCCTTGTTGGTGTCGATCACCAGGACGTCCTGCGGATCCGGCGTACGCCAGTCCGAGGCCACAGGCGGGGCAGCCGCTAAGGGCGCAGCTGTGGCCGGCTTCTGGACCGGCGCCGCCGGGGCAGAAGTGGCAGCCAGGGTCAGAAGGGCGGCCAGCGCGACAGAAGTGACGCGGGTCAACGGCCAACCTTGGACAGGAGGGCTTCCATGACCCGGGGGCTGACGAACTTGCTCACGTCGCCACCCAGGGTCGCGATCTCCTTGACCAGTTTCGAGGCGATCGCCTGGTGGCGCGGATCGGCCATCAGGAAGACTGTCTCGATCTCACGGTCGAGTTGCTGGTTCATGGCGGTCATCTGGAACTCAAACTCGAAGTCTGAAACCGCCCTGAGGCCGCGGATGATCACATTGGCGCCGACCTCGCGCGCGAAGTGCATGGTCAGCCCCTCGAAGGGCTGGACGACGATTTCAGTAGAGCCCTTCAGCGCCGCGGCCTCAGCCTCGACGATGGCGACCCTCTCCTCGAGGGTGAACATCGGGCTTTTGCCGGTATTGATAGCGACCCCCAGGACAAGGCGGTCCACCAGCTTCACGACCCGACCGATGATATCGGTGTGGCCGTTGTGAATTGGATCGAAGGTGCCTGGATAAAGGCCTACGCGCTTGGCCATCAAGGTTTCCCCAACTTGAACCGGTAATCGCCTTTCGCCGGGTTGCGAGGCTCTTGCAAGAAATAAATCTGCCAGCCGCCTCAGCCTGAAGCCGTCAGACCTCGGCTTCAGGGTCCTGGATCTCGCCCTCGCCGCCCGGATCGGCCAGTCTTTCGACGGACACCACGTGCTCTTCCTCCGTGGTCCGGAAGATGATCACGCCCTGGCTGTTTCGGCCGACCACGCGAATCTGTGTCACAGGCGTGCGGATCAACTGGCCCTGGTCCGTCACCAGGAGGATTTCGTCGTGCTCCTCCACGGGGAAGGAGGCAGCCAGCCGGCCGCCACGGCGGGAGAGGTCCTGGGCCAGAAGGCCCTGCCCGCCGCGCCCGGTGCGGCGGAACTCGTAGGCCGAGGTGCGCTTGCCAAAGCCCTCGGTCGAGACGGTCAGGATCTGTTCCTCGGCGGCGCCGAGTTCGGCAATGCGCTCTGGGCTGAGGGCAGCCAGGGCGGAAACGGCCTCGTCTTCGACCTCATCTTCGACGACGGGCGCATCTTCGGCCTCGACACCCTCGCCAGCCACCGCGCGGCGCATGGCGTTGGCGTGTCGGATGTAGGCGGCACGTTCCTCAGCCGTGGCGCCCACGGCCCGCAGGATCGCCATGGAGATCACCTCGTCGCCATCGGCAAGGCGGATGCCGCGGACACCGGTGGAGTCCCGGCCGGCAAAGACGCGCACCTCATCCACCGCGAAGCGGATGCAGCGGCCCAGGGCGGTGGTCAGGAGGATGTCATTCTCTTCGGCCCGGCACAGGGAGACACCAACGATGGAGTCGCCCTCGTCGAGCTTCATGGCGATCTTGCCGTTGCGGTTGATCTGGGCGAAGTCGCTCAACCGGTTACGCCGGACATGCCCCGAGCGCGTGGCGAACATCACGTCGAAACCCTGCCATTCGGCCTCGTCCTCCGGAAGGGTGACGATCGAGGTCATGGTCTCACCCGGTTCGATCGGGAAGAGGTTGACGAAGGCCTTGCCGCGGGCCGTCGGGGCGCCGATCGGCAGGCGCCAGACCTTGAGCCTGTAGACCTTCCCGCCGGAGGAGAAGAACAGCATGGGGGCATGGGTCGAGGCCGAGATCACCCGGGTCACGGCGTCTTCTGCCTTGGTCGCCATGCCGGAACGACCGCGGCCGCCGCGATGCTGGGTGCGATAGGTCACGAGGGGCGTACGCTTGACGTACCCGCCATGCGTCACGGTGATGACCATGTCCTCGCGGGCGATGAGGTCTTCATCCTCAAGGTCGCCGCCGCCATCCACGATCTGGGTGCGCCGGGGAATGGCGAAGTTGGTTTTCACCTCCAGGAGTTCGTCACGGACGATGCCCATGAGGAGTTCCCGGGACTCCAATATGCCGAGCAGGTGTGAAATCCCGCCTTTGAGTTCGCCGGCTTCTTCGAAGATCTCATCACGGCCCAGGCCGGTCAGCCGGGACAGGGTCAGGGCCAGGATGGCCCGGGCCTGGTCCTCCGTGAGGCGAATGCGGTCGCCGCCAACCACCAGGGTCCGGGGATCCGCGATCAGCTCCACCAGGGGCAGCATGTCCCCCGCCGGCCAGTCGCGGGACACAAGGCGCTCCCGGGCCTCGCTGGGATCCTTGGAGGACCGGATGATCCGGATGAATTCGTCGATGTTGGCGACCGCGATCGCCAGGCCCACCAGCACATGCCCCCGGTCGCGGGAGCGGGTGAGCTCATGCCGGGTGCGCCGGAAGACGACCTCCTCGCGGAAATCCACGAAAGCCTGCAGCATCTCGCGCAGGCCCATCAGTTCAGGGCGACCCCGGTTCAGGGCCAGCATGTTGACGCCGAACGAGGACTGAAGCTGAGTGAAGCGGAAGAGTTGGTTCAGGACTACGTCCGCCGAGGCGTCGCGCTTGAGCTCGACCACCACCCGCATGCCCTGACGATCGCTCTCGTCGCGAAGGTCTGCGATACCTTCCACCCGCTTATCCCGGACAAGTTCGGCGATCCGCTCAACCAGAACCGCCTTGTTCACCTGGAAGGGAATGGCGGTGATGATGATCGCTTCGCGGTCCTTGCGGACCTGTTCGATGGTCGCCACCCCACGCATGACCACGGATCCCCGGCCGGTCATCAGGGCGGTGCGGGCGCCGGACCGGCCCATGATCTCTCCGCCCGTCGGGAAGTCGGGACCCGGGACCATGTCGAGAAGGTCATCCAGCGGAATGTCCGGCCGATCGATCAGGGCCAGGGCGGCGTCGGTGATTTCGCCAAGATTGTGCGGGGGAATATTGGTGGCCATGCCCACGGCGATGCCGCTGGCGCCATTGACCAGGAGATTGGGTATCCGCGCCGGCAGGACGACCGGCTCCTTCTCCTTGCCGTCGTAGTTGTCCTTGAAGTCGACCGTATCGAGGTCGATGTCCGCCAGCAGGGCGGTCGCGGCCCGGGTCATCCGGCATTCGGTGTAGCGCATCTGGGCCGGGGGATCGCCGTCAACGGATCCGAAATTGCCCTGGCCGTCTACAAGCAGGAGGCCCATCGAGAAGGGCTGGGCCATGCGGACAAGGGCGTCATAGACCGACTGGTCGCCGTGCGGGTGCAGGCGCGCCAGCACATCGCCCACCACGCGGGCGGACTTGGAATAGGGGCGGTCCGGGCTCATGCCCAGGTCGTTCATCGAGAACAGGATGCGCCGGTGGACCGGCTTGAGGCCGTCACGGACATCCGGAAGGGCACGGCTGACGATCACGCTCATGGCGTAATCGAGGTACGAGCGGCGAAGCTCGTCCTCGATGGTAATCGGCATAATACCGGGCGCGCGTCCGTCTTCGGACGGGGGGGAGCCGATGGTGCTCAAGGGGGTTTTTTGCCCTTAGAATCAGGCAGGAAGTAGCCTGATTTTCTTTAGCATTCCCAGCGCTTCCGGCCAACCGGACACGGGCTGGAATCCCCCGGGCTCAAAGGGCTTCCAGAGAGGCGCGCTATCGGCTCTAGAAGGGGATTTCGTCGTCCAGGTCTGCAGAGAAATCCTCTCGCGGTCCGGAGGGCTGGGTGCGACCACCAGACTGGAAACCACCGCCCGAGTCCCCGCCGCCCTCGCGGCCGCCGGCATCGTCGCCGCGCCCATCGAGCATGGTCAGTTCACCTCTGAACTTCTGCAGGACGATCTCGGTGGAGAACTTCTCCAGACCGGACTGGTCCGTCCATTTCCGCGTCTGGATTGCGCCCTCAATGTAGACCTTGGAACCCTTGCGAAGATAGCTCTCGGCCACCTTGACCAGGTTTTCATTGAAGATGACGACCCGGTGCCATTCGGTCTTTTCCTTGCGCTCACCCGTCCCGCGGTCGCGCCAGGTCTCGGAGGTGGCCACGCGCAGGTTGACGACCTTGTCGCCGGAATTCAGGCTACGGATCTCGGGATCGGCACCGAGATTTCCGACCAGGATGACCTTGTTGACGCTGCCCGCCATGTGACTCTCCATCAGCTTCCGTAGGTGTGGGCACGAACCCGAAAGAAAGCCTAGACGAGGCCCGGACCCTGGGCAATACGTTTGTTCTGCCTTTGTTCTGATCCCCAGGGTTCATCCACAGGGGATTTTCAGTTCCCGGGCGACATCGGCATGGCCCCGGGGACGACAAGCCGGCCATCGCCGGACCTGACGAGGGCCGGGAAGCGATTCCCCTCCCAGGAGGTCGAAACATAGATGCCGGTCGACTGCAGGAAAATGAAGCTGGCCTGATAGGCACCGGCAATCTCGGTCTGGTTCCCGCCCAGGTTCAGGAAGCGGATGCGCATGGCCTCGAGCGCCGCAGCGCAGTGCTCCATGTCGGGCTGCTTGGACGGTAGAGGATTGTACCTCAGTCCCTCCTTAGTCACCTGGACATGATAGCAGACCCCGGCACCGCCGGGGGGCTCTGTCCGCTTGGAACAGGCTGCAAGGGTGGAGGCTATGGCGAGGGCGATAAGGGTCGAGGACAGTCTCATGGCGCTAGGCTAACTCCCGGGGCGACTTCACGCGAGCCCTGTTGTCCCAAGACGTCACGGAACACTGGAGAGGCTGCAGTTGGATCCCTGCTCGACAAGGGTGCGGAAGGTCCGGTTGTCCCCCGATACCTCAATGCGGCCGGGAACCCGCCTGAGGGTCTGCGCGCCCCACCGACCATAGGCGGCCTCGCCCGGGCGCTCGCATTGGCCGGCGAAGAGGGTCTGGACGCAGGACGACTGGGTCATCTCCCCCGGCAGCTGGTGCCATTCCGACCCCGTATGTCGCCAGCAGGCGGCCTGAGGCGCGGAGGGCGTTGGCAACGACTTCGGAATCTCGGGCTCGGCCGGCCTGATGACTTCGACAGGCACGGAGTCCGGAGGGCTCGGCGGGGCCTGCGAAAGCGGCGTCAACACGCCGGCGCCGGCGCCCAGGGCGCCCGAGGGATCGATCCCCACGTCGAGGGCCCCCGAGGCAACGCCGTTACGGCGGGCGCAGACCTCCAGGGTCAGGTCGCCGACAAACTGGCCCTCAACATAGCAGCGGAGCTGGGTTCCTGTGCCGAGGCGGGAGTCCGCCCGAGGCCCGGACTCCACCACCAGTCCGCCCACCATGGCAGGTGGGGGGCCATCGCCGGATCGGCCGAACGTCAACAGGACCAGCCCCGAACCAATCCCAGCGATGACGGCAAAGAGGCCACCAACCAGCAGGACCCTGCGAAGGGTGCCGGGCTTGTCTCCGGCTTCTGGAGGCGTGTCCATTACGTCTGGCTAGAGGTTGAAGGGCCCCGAAGCAAGGCGGTTCAAGCCGAACCCGTGAGCTTGGAGAGCGCATCCTGGTAGTTGGAGATCTGCTTCTTGAGGTAGGCCGGGACGGTTCCTCCGCCCGCGGCCTGCGCCGCCTTGACCGTCCCCGGTGTCGCCGCGTCCTTGAGCTCGCGGTAGGCGGCCCGCAGGACGGTGATCGCCCCCGCCAGCTCCGCTGCAGCGTGGTTGATCTCACCCGTGTCGTCGAGGTTGATCTTGCCGTTCATCTTCAGGCCGTAGATCGGATAGCCGCCATCGCCGGGCGCCAGCTTGCCGCCCTTGGCGACCGTGGTGCCCCGGATCACGCCCTCGGGAAGGCCCAGCGCCTTCAGCGCGTCCTTGCCGTCAGGCCCGGAGACAAGCTCAACCAGGTTGCGGGTGGTGAGCGGGCGGACCTGCAGCCGCTTGCCACCCTCGACCGCCATGACCCTGACGTCCGCCTGGCCGCCCAGCACCCGCTTCATGCGGTCGGCAAAGGTCGTCAGGGTGTCACCCTCCAGCACCGTGAGCGTGGTCATGGGCCCGTTCAGACGGGTCCGCACCTGGAACTGGTCCCCGACCCGCACCGAGCTGATGGCGTCGAGACGGAGGGAGTCGCCGGCGTTGATCGCGCCCGTCGGTAGGCCGAGGCGATCGAGGACACTTGCGCCCCCCGCATCGACGGTAATGGCAGAGGGGGCGACATAACCGTCCTTGCCCGAAAACCGCCGGGACCACTCGATGTCGCCATTGGTTGGGTTGATCTGCGCCAGGAAGCCATCGACCTTTCCGACCGCCGGCAGGGACGGAAGATCCGTCTTTGTGGTCCCGGTCAGGAAAACCCGGTCATTGGCAATGGCCATGCCCGTGGCGGTGTCGTCTCCCTGCCCGCCAAAGAAGGTCAGGCGGTCCTGGCCGGAGGAGTCGAGCGAAGTCGAAAGCCGCGCGATGAAGACGTCCTGGCCTCCGGAATAGGCCCGGGTCACGCTTCCGGCGTCGAGGTCACCTGAAGAGGTGTTGCCGGCCACGACAATTCGGCCGCCGGCCATGCCGATCCCGGTCAGGTCGCCGCCCTTCAGGCTCCCGAGATCGCGGGTCGCAGCGAGGACGGGGTCGCCGCCGGAGATGTCGAACCGCCGGACCACGCCAAATCCGCCATCGTTGGAGGCGAGATAGAGGTCCGTTCCGTTGATGTAGAGGCCGCGCGCCGAATCCTTGCCGGCGGTCCCGGCTATGGTCGCCGCGGAATAGGTCACCTTGTTGTCGGCGCCCTGCGCGTAGGTCTCAAGGTAGACGTCGGACATCCCGAGACCCGACTGCCCGCCCCGGCCGCCGCTGCTGTTGCCCGCGACGTAGAGCTTGCCGGCGGAGTCCCAGGCCAGGTTCGTGGCCTCGTCATCGCCGACAGAGCCGCGTTTCTGGGTCCAGAGTTCCTCGCCGGCGGCATTGTAGACGGTGACAAAGCTGTCGGTCGTAGTCCCCTTGGCCTCGTTGATGGGGCCTGTCCCGGCGCCGATGATCTGGCCCTTGACCTTGCCGGCGATGGCGATCCGGCCGTCATCGGCGACCGACATGGTCAGGCCTGAGGCTTCATCCGACGCCCCCAGATCCCGGGAGAAGAGCAGTTTTCCGGCCGAATCAAACTTCTGCAGGACAACGTCGCGGTCGCCTCGGATGTTTTGGCCGCCCAGAGCCCCGGTGACATCCGACAGGACCAGGACCGAACCGTCCGGCAGGGTCTGCATCGAACGCACGCCGGAAAG
>CAMAOY010000104.1 GCA_945859865.1 Phenylobacterium deserti | reverse complement strand
GACCCTGCGGGTGCCTCTGGCCGCCCATGATGACGCAACGGTCGAGCATGTAGACGAGGCTGCAGCTGACGGATGCAGCATCTCCGAATTCCCGGTCACCATGGCGTCCGCGCGCCGTGCCAATGAGCTGGGAATGGGCATCTGCATGGGAGGCCCCAACCTGGTGCGCGGGGGATCTCACTCCGGCAACCTGAGCGCCCGACATTGCGCCGAGGCGGGGCTGCTCGACATCCTGGCCTCCGACTATGTTCCGCTTTCGATGCTGCGCTCGGCCTTCATTCTAATGGATATCCTAAAGTGGAGCCCCGAACGGGCGATCGCGACCGTCAGCGTCAACCCCGCGAGAAGCATCGGTCTGCTCGATAGGGGCGAGATCGCGCCGGGTCAACGCGCCGACCTTGTACGGGTGGCCAGGGGAACGGCCGGCTGGCCTTCGCCTAGGGAGGTTTGGCGGGCTGGAGCGAGAGTGGCGTGACGGGGCGGTACGCTGTCTATTACGCACCTCGGCCTGGCAGCCAGCTTTGGGACAAGGCGTCCGCATGGCTTGGTCGGGACGCATACGACGGCCGGTCGCTCCAGCGCCCCGACCTGCCGGGTCTCGAGGGTCTTGATCTCGACGCCTTGACCTCGGATCCTCGGGGTTATGGATTCCACGCCACCCTGAAGGCCCCCTTTGAACTGGCAGAGGGTCGCAACGAGGCTGAACTCCTCGCCTTTGCGAGCGACTTCGCCGCCCGACGCCGCGCCTTCGAGGCAGAGATTGAGGCGGGGGCGATTGGCAGCTTCCAGGCTTTCCGACTGAGGCAGCCCAGCCCGGACATGGACGACCTTCATGCCGCCTGCGTCCGTGAATTCGATGCGTTCCGCGCGCCGATCTCGGACCCTGACCTTGCGCGCCGCCGCCGGGCCGGTCTCAGCCCGACCGAGGACGAACGGCTCGTTCGCTGGGGATATCCCTACATCTTCGAGGACTTCCGATTTCACATGACGCTGACTGGGAGCCTGAGGGACCCGTCTCTGAGTGAGCGTATGCATGCCGCGCTGTCAGCCTGGTTCCGCGATGAGGCGGGCCGGCATCGGTTTGATGGTGTGGCAATTTTCAAACAGGCGGATCGCTCCAGCCCCTTCGTCATCATCGCCCGCGCCGACTTCGCCTGAGCCTTCCCGGATGGCGTAAGGCTAGGGTGTCATCAGGACTCCCAGGAACCTTTCGACCGCGTCCTCAGGCGAGCCATCATTCCAGAGTTCGACGACATCGGACCCGAAGATCTCGAACGCCATGGCGCGCTCAACTCGTGCCTCGATGTCTTCGGAACTCTCCCGTCCCCGGGCGACAAGTCGCGACCGAAGGACATCTGGAGCTGCCCGGACTGAGACGATGACAAGGGAAGGGAAACGGGCCCTGGCGTCGTCCAAAACGCCGCGGGATACGTTTACGACAACTGATTTCCCCTGACTGAGCATCTCCTCGATGGCGACTGGAATACCGTATCCAAGCCCATGAGCCTTCCAGCTGAGGGCATAGGCGCCCTGGGACTCGCGATTGTCGAAGTCGATTTCCGTGACAGCGACATGGTCTTCCCCCCCAGACTCTGCTGTCCGGGTAATCTCCCTACGAGGGAACACCACATCGGGACCGGTTCGGGATTTCGCGCCGTCTATCAGGGTGTCCTTTCCGACCCCCGAAGGGCCGACGACAAGGACCAACCTCCCGGTTCTAGGTGTGCTTTTCGACAAAGGCGTAAGCATCCAGGGTGCGGAAGTCCTCTAGGGCGACTGCCAGCCTATCGTGTTCCCAGTCCCACCAGGCAAGCTGAAGCAGACCATCCTGTACTTCTTTTGGAAAGCGCTCCCGAAGGGGACGGGCCGGAACACCAACGACGATTGTGAACGGGGCCACATCCTTCGAGACGACCGCCCCAGCGCCGACCACGGCACCTGTGCCGACCGAGACGCCAGCGAGAAGGGTCGCCCCATGGCCGATCCAGACATCGTGGCCGAGGGTCACATGATGGGAACGCCGCCAATCGAAGAATTCGTCATCGTCGGTATCCCCAAGATCGTAGGAGATCGCCCTGTAGCTGAAGTGATGCTGGGCGGCCCGCCAGGTTGGGTGATTGCCGGGATTAATGCGGACATCCCGCGCAATCGAACAGAACTTGCCGATGGTCGTGAATGTCGCGCTCGAGTCCGTAACGATGTAGCTGTAGGCACCCAGAACGGTCTCGGACAGGCTGGTTCGGGCTCCGACCCTGGACCATTGCCCAAGAATGCTGTCGTGCACACTCCCCTCAGGATCCACAAACGGCCATGGACCTTTGGCCTGGGCCAGGGGGTCGGCCACCCCTTGGAAGCGCTCCACATAGACGTCGCCCGGCGAAAGCGCCTGATCGGCCAGCTTGAGTTTGCTCATGCGGCGACTTCCAGGTCGTTGTGGGATGCGATGGTGACCCCGGCCAGGCGACCGGAATAGATTCGCTCGACTTCCTCGTGAGACAGGCCGGAGGGGCAACCGTCGAAGATAATCCGGCCCTTGGACATGGCCACGATGCGCGAGCAATGGCGCCGTGCGATCTCCAGGCTGTGGAGGCTGACGAGCACCGGAATGCCGCGCTCCCTCGTGGCGGTCTTCAGGGCTTCCATTACCGCCTCGGCGTTCATGGGATCCAGGGAAGCGACCGGTTCATCGGCAAGGATGAGTTCGGGGTCCTGCATCAACGCCCGGGCGATGGCCACACGCTGTTGCTGACCTCCCGAAAGAGTGCCGGCGCGCTGGAGGGCGGCATGCACCATGTCCAGGGCCTCCAGCTCGCGGATCGCTCGGGCCCGGTCGGTCGCTGGGAAGTGCTTCACCAGGGAAGTCGCCAGAGGCCGCTCCGCCACCACGCCGATCAGGACGTTGGTGATGACATCCAGGCGAGGGGCCAGGTTGAACTGCTGAAAGATCATCGCGCACCGGCGACGCCAACGACGAAGGTCTCGCCCCTTCAGGTCGTAGATGGGCAGGCCGTCCCAGGACACAGTGCCTGAAGTCGCCGGGGTCAGCCTGTTGATCAGCCGAAGCAGGGTTGATTTCCCCGAGCCTGACCGGCCGATGACGCCGACGATCTCTCCCCTGTCGATCCGAAGCGAGACGTTGTTCACGGCAACGGTCTCGCCGAATGTCTTTGTAAGAGCGGTCAGTTCCAGCACGCGATGACCTCCGGACAGCCAGCGAGAAGGCTAACCCGGCCCGGTGAACTTCAGGTGACGATAGGGGAGCCATCCGGACGACCAATCGCGGATTTGTGCTTACGGCGTTATCTCAGGGTGCGTCTCAGCCAGGCTGAAGCCGTGTCGAGCAGGCTGACGGCCACAATGTAAAGTAGGATGATGAAGGCCACCTGATCGAAGGCAAAAACCCGGATCCGCTCTTCAAGCTCAAAACCGATCCCGCCGGCACCAACGATCCCCAGTACCGCTGCATTACGGAAATTGCTTTCCAGGAAATACAGGCACTGGCTGGCCATGATCGGAGCCATTTGGGGCGCGAGGCCAAACCGCAGTTCGAGCAGGGGAGAAACCCCGGCCGCACGCACGCCTTCGACGGGACCCGGGTCGCCATTCTCCAACGCTTCCGCGAACAGTTTGGACAGGCTCGGAATATCAGCGGCGGCAAGCGCCAGTACCCCGCCGAACGGACCGAGGCCGAAGGCGGCGACAAAGATCAGGGCCCACACCAGGGCGGGAACGCCCCGGAAGATGTCCAAGCCACGGCGGTAGATGAAGTGGAAGACGGGGTTTCTGACGACGTTTTTCGCGCCGATGATGCCAAGCGGAATGGCCGCGAGCACTCCGAGGCATGTGCCGGCAAGGGCCATGGCCAGGGTTTCGATCAGTGCAGCGAGTATCCGGGAAAAATCGCCTCCGTCGCTTGGAGGGACCATGGCTGCGAGGAACTGCCCGAGCTTACCAAAGCCGGCCGCCATCCCTTTCGGCGAGAGACCCAGATCCATGATCATCGCGACAACCGCCGCGAGGCCCAGTGCGGTCCAAAGGATGCCCCGGACCAGACCCCAGTTCCGGGTCACCGGCCTTGTCTGGGCGGACATGACGCTCATGGCTCTCTGTCCTGCGAGAGTATGAGGCGATGGCGGATGGCTTCGGAGGTCAGGTCGATGACAAAGATCACCGATACCAGGAGGAGCAGGATCGCAAGGTAGGTGCTGAACTCTGTGTAGGTGATCGCTCGCTGAAGTTCGAGGCCGATGCCGCCGGCTCCCACGATCCCAAGAGCCCCGGCCGCCGCGACGTTGCCCTCCAGTCGCAGCAGGCTGTAGGAAGCGTAGTTAGGCAGCACCTGCGGGATGAGTCCAAAGCGTATCCGGGTCAGCAGGCCAGCGCCCGCCGCATCCAAAGCCTCAAGTTGCCGCGGATCGACCTCTTCATTGATCTCCGCGAAGAGCTTGCCCAGACTGCCAACTGTGCTGACGGTAAGGGCGATGACCCCCGCTGTAGGACCCGCTCCGAAGGCAGCAACCAGTATCAGGGCGAGCACGAGGTCCGGAAGAGTCCGGATCACTTCCAGCGCCCTGCGGACGACAAACCTGACAGGTGCCCAGGGCATGAGGTTACGCGCACACAGGAATGAGGCCAGGGTCGCGCCAATGGCGCCGAACACCGTGGCCAGAGCGGCCATCTCCACGGTTTCGCGTATCGCATCCAGCCACCTGGGCAGGTCGTAGAACCAGGCGCTCAGGGAACCTGGCGTGTCCGTCCCCCGGAAGAGAACCTCGCCCCTGAGGTCCGGGACCAGGCGCGTGAGAAAATCAAGAATCCTGCGGGCAGGATCGCCGCCTATATCCGCCGTGAAGAACTGACTTTGATGGAAGGCCGCTGCGAGCAGGAGGCTGGCGATAAGTAGGCCGGCGCCGCTCTTCAGCCACTGCCTGCGAAGTTGCCGTCGCCGAGCGGCTTCGAAGTCCGCTATGGCGTTGTCTGGGCTCACCTTGAGGGCGCGGCCATCGCGGGCGACAGGGCTTCGGCTTCAGTCGGATCAAAACTCCCCGCCCCTGGCTTCAATGTCGAGGCGGCTGCGAAGGCCTCGGGAGCCTCCAGGTGCATCGCGACATAGATCCCCACAAGCCGGTAACGAATCTGGTCCGGCATATCCCGCCGTACAACCAGCGCCGTCTTCGCCCGGGGCCGTCCCCGCCAGACGATTTTCAGGTCGCTGCATGGCTTTGCGGTTGGCGTATCCCCGCGACAGGTCCTCTCCCAGGCGTCCCCGTTGAGAACCAGTACATCGGCGTTGCGGGAACGTAAGAGTTGTGCCGCCGCGGCGGCGCTTCCGGCCCTGATTTCGCTTGAAAAGAAACCCTTTCCCGCCCCCTGGTCAGACAGCGCCGCGCGAGGGCCGGTGAAGTCGTAGGTTGCGGAACCCGCAAATACGGCTCTGCGACCCTTCAGGTCCGCAAAGGACGTGATCCCGGATGCTGCCGCGACTGCGACGACGACCGGGACCCGGCCGGCTTCGCCTTTTGGGGTCACTGTCAGGATGGCGCGGACCTTGTCCGCGGCAAGGGCGTAGGACCCTGGGTCAAGTTCCGCCATATCCACACTTCCGCTGGCCAACGCTGCGGCGGCCGAGCGCCTGTCCGCGAGAGGGCAGTCCAGAACCTGAACACCGAGACGTGTGGACAGCAGTTTGTGAAGGCTCATCAGGCCTGGTGGCGCGCTAGCAGGCAGGGGGCGGCAGGCACCAGCGGCCCCTATGCTCGCCAGGCGGAAGGGGTCCGCATGGACGGCGGTGGGAACCAGGAGGAAAATCGACGCAATGACCGAGAGTCCTCTCATTTTCCTTCTCCTGGCCGGCCACCTCTGCGGCGTTCGGCCGCGTCTGCATTGCGCAGGCGAATGATCTCGGAATAGTAGCTCCGGTCGATCGCCATGAAGGAAGACCCCTCCGGCTGCCCAATTCCGGTCCAGAGGTCAGGTTCGTCGTAGGCCATGGAGGCCATGGCCCCGCGTAACAGGTCAATATCCGCCTGAGGCCGGTCCGTCCGAACAACGATGGAGGTGTCAGGTATCGGGCCCAATACCCAGATGATCCTGAAGTCCTTGATGTTGACCAGCCCGCGGGCGGCCATGGTGTAGATCGACCCCGTGGTGAAACCATGCTCAGGATCGCCGCCAGCGACCTGCACAAAGGTGGCGTCAAACTGCCCGTTCGCCAGCGCCATTACGGACTGTGTATGGCCTCCAGCAAATGTGGTTTTTGAGAAGAAGCTCTCAGGATCAATGCCAGCTTCCCTCATCTTCGCTCTGGGGAAGAGGTAGCCAGAGGTCGAATTGAAGTCGACATATCCCAGGGTCTTACCCCGCAGATCCTGCAGTTTCTGGTAGGGGCTGTCCGCGCGGACGACGAGCGCCGAGTAGTATCCCGTTCCTCCATCGGCATGGCGAACTGTGAGGATCGGGGCGATCTTGTCTCCGACCTGGGCATCAGCATTCGCGTAGGCGGCGCCAGCCAGGGTGGCGACGTCGACCTGTCCGGAGGCGAGGGCCTGAATGACCCCGTTGTAGTCGGAGGCCTCGAACAGCTTCACCGGGCGGCCGGTCACCTTTGCAAGATAGCTCTGGTAACCATCGCGCCGCTTCACCAGGGCGGGATCATTGTTTGAACCTTGAATGGAGAGGCGCAGCTCACGGTCCGCCGTTTCCGGCGCGCGGCCACAGGCCGACAGCGCTGCGACAAGGCCCCCCATAAAGAGCAGGCAAACCAGACGTCGCATCCTGGGGGTCACCGATTACAGCCAATGCGTGAACGCGATCCGGAGCGTCTACGTGGCCTAGCCTCATGTCGCGGATATGACGAAGGCCGGCGCGCAGGCTCAACCTATTCAGGATTTGTGGAACTCAGGCGGCTTGTCCCCAGCCGGCCGCCGCGCCCCCTGTCTCCTTCGGGGCGGTTGATCCCAGGCCCGCCCAGAATCCTTAGGCTTGGTATCTCGGGATCTGAGCGCAAACCGGAGGTCACTCCAGGTACAGCTTCCGGAGCCGGGCCATTTCCGCGGGGCCGACCCCGGCCTCAGCCTGAAGATATGTGTCGACGGACCCCCAGCGCCGATCAATTTCGTCCAGGGCGAAGGTCAGGTAGCTTTGGCCGGAGGCATCCTTCAGGGGCTGCGGCGTCAGGTATTTCGGATCCATCTGGTACTGGGCGTAGATCGCAGCGCCTGGATTGGCGGCGATGAGCTCAGGTGTCAGTTTCGGCATCTCGTATTCGGGGCGCCGGTAGGTGGTGGAGAGGTGGTAGTCCGCAAGAACGGTCTCCATCGGCACTCCGAGTGCGCGCAGGATTAGCGCGGTCGCAAATCCGGTCCGATCCTGACCAGCTGAACAGTTGTAGACGACAGGGCCGTCGTGCCGCAGCAGGCTTGCGAAGAGAACGCGGATCTGAGGCGCCAGCAATTCGGGGAAACCTCGATACACAGTTTCCATGGCGGGGATGCCGGGTTGCCCGCCGAGCGACAGGGCACTCATCGAGTAGCCCACCGCCGAGTAGGGGACGCCCTCGATCCGGGTCGGAGCCAGAACCCGCTCGTCGCTCGACCTGAGGTCGACCATTTCGGCAAGCTTAAGGTTCCGTATCCTCTCCATGTCCTCATCCGTGAGCGTGGGCGTGGCGCCGGACCGATAGATCTGTCCCCAGCGGACGGTCCTTCCATCCGCCGTTGAGTACCCTCCGATGTCGCGGAAGTTAGAGCCCTGGGTCAGCGGAAGGACACGCTCCGCCACCCAGGTCCCATGACCATCCCGGGTGTCGACGAGCAGGAAATAGGGCCGGCTGAGCAGGTCCGCACCCCATTCAAACTGGCCGTCGCGGTTGTCGTCAGACACCAGTTTCATCTTGTCGCGAGGCGTATCCGGCGTACTGGCCAGGTAGACATCGACCGGCGCGCTTGAGGTCCAGGTCACGCGGACCCGATCCGGCGAGGCGCGATCCGCCGCCCCTCCTGAAACCCGAGCCTCGGCGGTCCCGATGGCCAGAAGTAGGCTGAGGCCTAATGAGAACGCCGTGGTCTTGATCATGGGGTCGTTCCTTAAAGTGTTACCGACAGTTGCCGCCAAGGATGCGCGTCCAAGCCTCGCCGCACTCAGACCGGCCCTCAGACGTCGTGTGAC
>CAMAOY010000103.1 GCA_945859865.1 Phenylobacterium deserti | reverse complement strand
AGGTCGCCGCCTTGGTGATTTCGAACTGGCGCTGGGTCATGTCGGGAAGGCCGGCGAACCGGTCAGGGGATACCGAGGGTCTTGTGAGTTTGGACGCTTAAACGCCAGCGCGGGTGCGAAAGGCAATAGTCGATCGCCGCCTGGGTGTTACCGGCCAGGCCGGGACTGTCCATGGGCTGGAGCAGGAAGCGCTCGAAGTCCCAGGCCTCGAAGGCGGCCGGATCAACGCCGGGCTGGGGAAAGACCAGTTTCAGCTCCTGCCCGGCCCTCTGCACCACCGGGACCTGGGCCTTGGGACTGACGCAGATCCAATCGATCCCGGGCGGGCACGGCAGGGTGCCGTTGGTTTCCAGGGCGATGCTGAAGCCCCGGGCGTGCAGGGCATCGACCAGGGCCGGGTCGACCTGCAGCAGGGGTTCGCCCCCCGTCAGCACCACCAGGCGGTTTTCTGCGCCGCCCCGCCAGGCGGCGAGGATGGCGTCGGCCAGGGCGTTTGCGGCGGCGAAGCGACCCCCGCCGGGGCCGTCCATGCCGACGAAGTCCGTGTCGCAGAAGTTGCAGGCCGCCGTCGCCCGGTCTTCCTCGCGGCCCGACCAGAGGTTGCAGCCGGCGAAGCGACAGAACACCGCCGCCCTTCCGGCCTGGCCGCCCTCGCCCTGGAGGGTCAGGAAGATCTCCTTGACGGCGTAGCTCATGACGCCAGGACGGGGCGACCCGCCGCCTCCCACTCCCGCCAGCCACGGGCCCGGAGTTCGCAGGCCGGGCAGGCCCCGCAGCCGTGGCCCCAGGCGTGGCGGACCCCGCGTTCGCCCGCATAGCAGGTGTGGGTATCCTCCAGGACGATATCCACAAGGGCCTGTCCGCCCAGGCCGAGGGTCAGGGCCCAGGTCTGGGCCTTGGTCAGGCGCATGAGCGGGGTGTCGATGACGAAGGCCTGGTCCATCCCCAGGTTCAGGGCGGCCTGGAGGGCGTCGAGGGTGTCCCGCCGGCAGTCAGGATAGCCAGAGAAGTCCGTCTCGCACATGCCGCCCACCAGCCGCGACAGCCCCCGGCGGTCCGCGAGCGCCGCCGCCCAGGTCAGGAAGACCAGATTGCGGCCCGGCACGAAGGTGTTGGGCAGGCCCCGGGCGTCCACCTCGAAGGCCCGCTCGGTGGTCAGGGCCGTATCGCCAATGGCGCCGAAGGCGGTCAGGTCCAGTCGGTGGTCCGGGCCCAGCCGCTCCGCCCAGGCGGGAAAGCCCGCCCGGACAGCCGAGAGCACGACCTCGCGCTGGACCATCTCGACCGAATGCCTCTGGCCATAATCGAATCCCACGGTCTCGACCCGCGTATGGCGTTCCAGCGCCCAGGCGAGGCAGGCGGCCGAGTCCTGGCCGCCGGAGAAGAGGACAAGGGCCGTCTCGGTTCCGATCATGTCACCCCCAATACGCCTCCCGATGTTGCATTGCAAAACCCCGGACTGCCTTTGTGGCTAAGGAAAATGAAATCCAAACGTACAGAATCCCCTGTTTTTGGTGCATCGCACCCTCACGGAATATTGAGCCGGGCTAGATTGACTTGGAACCCCATAGGTAACCTGTCTGTAATGCTGGACAAGTCTGACTGCGTCGGGCGATTTGCAACGTGTTTTACGTCTAAAAAAAAGTCATGAAAACCGGTGCTTTGCTGCCGGGGGGGAGGATCAAGCTATGAGTTCTTCGGGTCTGAAGCGCCTGCTCTGCCTATCCGTTTCGGTCGCCGCCCTTACGGGCTTGGCGCACCCTGCAGCGGCCCAGTCTTCCAACACGATTGAGGAACTGGTGATCACCGCCGAGAAGCGGGAACAGAGCCTCCAGGATGTTCCCGTGGCCGTTTCGGCCTTCTCTGCCGCCAAGCGAGACCTGATCGGTATCAACACGATCCAGGACATCACCAACTTCACGCCCGGCCTGCAATACAATAGCTCCACCGACCGGGTGTCGCTGCGCGGCGTGGGCCGCCTGACCAACGTGCTTTCCGCCGACGCCGCCGTCGCCAACTATTCCGACGGCATCTACGAGACCTTCGCCGTGCGGGCTGGGTCGTCCACCCTCTATATCGAACGGGTCGAGGTCCTGCGCGGTCCGCAGGGCACCCTCTACGGCCGGAACTCCATCGGCGGCGCGCTGAACATCATCTCGAAGCGCCCCTCCAAGGAGGCCGGCGGCGAGGCGCGCTTCGGCGTCGACAACTATGGCGCCACCAGCCTCGAGGCGACCTACTCCCTACCGGTCAGCGACCGGGTGGGAATCAAGCTTTCCGGCAACTGGTTCAACCAGAGCAATGGCTGGATCGACAACCTTGTCCCCGGCATGCCCGACGAAGGCAACGTCCGGAACGAGTGGACTACCGAACTCCAGGTCAAGGTCGACTTCAACGACAAGCTTGAGACCTGGCTGAAGGTCATTGGTACCCAGTGGCGCAATGGCGCCGGCGGTCCTGGTGCGGCGTCCGGTGCCTGGACCCCCGCTGAATGGCCCACCTACTATTCACCGCCCGGGGCGACCCAGCCGAACCAGGGTTTTGCCTGCTACAAAGGTCCGATCAACACCGGGGTGACCAATGTGGTCAACCTGAACCCCGGCGGCTGCAAGAACCCTGCGGTCAACAGCCCCTGGACCATCGCCCGGCAGGTTCCCTACAAGGTCACCCTGCCGGTCGCCCTGACTATTGCGAACGAGTGGATCTATCACGCCGATAATTTCGACGTGAAATACCTGACCGGCGGCGTGCGCTACCACTACATCCTGTCCGGGACCACCGACACCAACCGGGCAGCGCCGATCGCCTCCTACACCCTACCGGCCCTGGGCAATCGCGGGCCTCTGGTGATCAACCCCAGCGAGAGTTTCAACTACCAGGAGGACAACTCCTTCTGGAGCCACGAGATCAACCTGATCTCGACAAACGACAGCCCGCTCCAGTGGGTGGCGGGTGTCTATTACTTCAAGCAGCACTACACCCAGCCGGTCTATACGACGAACCCGCGGCAGCCCGAGTGGAACGGTCCTTTCGCCTTCGGTTTTCTCTGCGCCCAGACAGGCGGCGCATGCCCGGCGACCACGGGTGACTTCCGGCGCTTCGATAACCGTCCGGACGTCCACTCGGAGTCCTATGCCACCTTCGGCCAGATCGACTGGGAGATGAGCGAGACCTGGAAGTCCACCTTCGGCCTGCGCTACTCGCATGACGAGAAGTGGGGCCAGGAGTCGGTGCGGATCACCTGCTTCGCCGTTCCGGGCTGCGACTTCTCGGCCGCGTTTGGGCTGCCCCCGATCATCGACCTGACCCAGTTGGGATCCGTCGTCTCCTCCGGCGACGTCCTGAAACCGGGCGTAGAGGGTGCGACGACCTATGATCCCGCCACCGGCTTCGCCACGCGCAAGCAGCGCCAGGCCTGGGAGGCGGTGACCGGCACGGCCGGCCTGGAGTGGAAGCCCGACGACGACACCATGCTCTACGGAAAGTACAGCAAGGGCTACAAGGCGGGCGGCTTCAACATCGGTATCTTCACCGTGCTGAGCTATTTCCCGACGACGGACAAGGAGAACGTGGACTCGTTCGAGATCGGCCTGAAGAAGAACTTCGGGCCGACCCTCCAGACGAATATGGCCGTGTTCCACTATATGTACGACAATCTGCAGATCCCGATCACCCGGGTCTCCTCGGGTGCCGTCCCAGCCTTCGGGCCTGGACCGACCACAGCCACCGACTTCTACAACGTGCCGAAGTCGATCTCGCAGGGCTTCGAACTGGAGACAACCTGGCAGCCCATCGACAATCTCCAGATCCTCTTCAACTACTCCTACAACAACACCGAGATCCAGGGGGGGACGGCGGTGGACTCGGTCGACCCGACCGCCATCGACCCGAAGGCCAAGCCAGTCCTGACCTTCGCCCAGTGCGCCGTAATTACGAACGGCCAGTCGGCCTGCCCGGCCGACGTCTTCACGTCGGATCCCACCAAGGCCTACACACGTGAGCAGGGACTCGATGGCAGTTCCCTGCCCAACGCGGCCAAGAACAAGGTGGCGGTGAACGTCAACTATACCTGGGAGTTCGAGGCTGGGTCCCTTGCCGGCTCGCTCAGCTACTTCTGGCGGGACAAGCAATACGGCACGGTCTTCGAACGCGCCTATACCGAGGCTCCCGACTGGTCGCAGATTGACGCGCGCCTGACCTGGTCCTCGGCAGACAGCCGCTACAAGATCATCGCCTACGGCAAGAACCTGACCGACGACATCGGCTACGACGCCGGTGCCACGGGAACCCGGGAGGCGGGGAACATCCTCGCCGCCGACGGCGCGGTGACCCGGGTCATCCAGGGTATCAACAAGAGTTATTCGGTGACCCCGCCGCGGACCTACGGCATCGAACTGCAGTACAAGTTCTGATCCCCGGCCGCCGGCCAGCGCCCCACCGGGTGCTGGCTGGCAGCCTTCGGGTCATCGATTGGAAGTCCACCGCGCCTGGCGTCGACGCCAGGCGCGGTTTCGATTCCTGGGGGGTGATTTTCCGCCTGGAAGGACCGTCTCAGGGTCGACCGCGCCGCCGCCACACAGGCCATACGCTTTACCCGAATTAACCTTCGCGAAAGAGTGAGCCGTCAAAGTGGAGCCTGAGGCAGAAGGCTCACCGTTCTAAAATGTCTGTTCCCGATTACCTTTTCGACCGCGTGACCCAGGAAATCCGTCAGCAGATGGATTGCATACTGGCCCTCACCACCCGGCTGGCCTCGCCCCTGCCGGCGGCGGATTCCCGGGCCTGCGTCGAAGGCGTCGCCGTGGCGGCGGAGACGGTGCGCCGGATCACGGCGGCCTCTGCGGATATCCGTGCAGCCCTTTCCGACTCGCTGATCCTCACGCCCGGGCCGGTGGCCCTCCGGGACCTGGTGGACCGCCTGGACGACCGTTGGCGCGAGCGCCTCACCGGTTCGGCCCTCACCCTCATGGTGTCCTACGACGGCCCGCCCGAAGGCGCGGCCATGCTGGACGCCGACCGAACCCTTCAGGTCTTTGACGGCTTCCTCGCCCACGCCCTCTCCGGGGTCCGGAAGGGCGCGGCAGAGGTCATGCTCCGCGTCCGCGAAAGCGGTGACGTTCTGGTCCTCGAGGGTCGGGTGCGGTCGTCCCGGACCGGCCTGCGGACCGATACCGAGGTCGACGTCCGCGAGATCGAGGAGATGTTCGGCCTCGAGGCGGCCATGGGGTTCATGCTTGGGCGCCACGTCCTGCGGCGACTGGGTGGCCGGGCCCGCATCCTCCAGAATTCGGGGCAGGGCGAGACCCTCAGCTTCGCCTTCCGCGCTGAACGTCCGCCCGAGCGGCCCGCCGAGGTCAAGAGCGCTGACCGCGCCGCCCACATCCTCGTCGTCGATGACAATGCAACGAACCGCATGGTGGCGGAGACCCTCTGCAGCATGTTTGGCTGCACCACCGAGCTGGCGGAAGACGGGGAGGCAGCGGTCGAGGCCGCGGCGACCGGCCGGTTCGACCTGATCCTCATGGACATCCGCATGCCGCGCCTGGACGGGGTGGGCGCGACCCGGCGGATCCGCGCCATGCCCAAGCCCATCGGCTGCATTCCGATCATCGCCCTGACCGCCAATGCAGATGCCGATGAGACCGCCAGCTACCTCGGCGCCGGCATGAACGGCGTCGTCGAAAAGCCGATGAAGCCGGACCAGCTGCTGCAGGTGGTCCGTGACACCCTGGCCTTGCCGCAACTGGACGCTTCCGCCGCCGCCTGATCCCTTGGCGAAAGGGTCGGCTCAGGGGCAGTGTACGCCCTGCCGGATCAGGAGGGGACACCGATGGCGAGCTGGTACGAACGAAACATCCTGCCGAAATTCCTCGCCTGTGCCTGTTCGGGGCCGCAGATGATGCGCCAGAGGTCGCGCCTGATCCCCCGGGCCGGGGGCCGCGTCCTTGAGCTGGGGGTGGGCATGGGGCTCAACCTGGCCTTTTACGATCCGGCCCGCGTGACCTCGGTCAGCGGCGTCGATCCGGCGGCGGAGCTCCGCGCTCTGGCCGAGGCTGCGCCGCGCCCCGAAGGCCTGAAGGTTGAGATCCTGCCCGGTGTGGCCGAGGACCTGCCCTTCGAGACGGACAGCTTCGACAGCGTCGTCTGCACCTTCACCCTGTGCTCAGTGCATTCCCCTGAGCGCGCCCTGGCGGAGGCCCGGCGGGTGCTCAGGCCCGGCGGGCGCATCTTCTACTGCGAGCACGGCCTGGCCCCCGACGCCGAGGTGGCCCGCTGGCAGGGTCGGATCGAACCGCTCTGGAAGCGCCTTGCTGGCGGCTGCCGCCTGACCCGCCCGATCCTGCCCCTCCTGGAGGGCGCCGGCTTTTCCACCGAAGGGGCTGAAAGCGCCTACCTGCCCAATGTCCCCCGCTTCGCCGGCTGGAACATCCTGGGAGAGGCCAGTGTGGTGAATCCGGCTTCATCCTGAAGGTTGGGGTCATCTTAACCCCTGCCGGGCCTTGTGGAGGCTTGCTAGCGCAGGGAGAGATGATCATGGGCAAATACTACTACGCGGGCCACACCTACGAGATCGTCAAGACCGCCATGACATGGTCAGCGGCGAAGGCCTCGGCGGAGAGCCAGAGCGGACATCTGGCCTACATCACCAGCGCCACGGAGAACCAGGCCCTGGTCAGCATGACACAGATGGAGGCCGGGCTCGACGTCGCGCCCAGCGCCTCCGACGGCGGCGGGGCCCGTTACCTCTGGCTCGGTGGCTCGGATGCCGACGTTGAGGGGACCTGGCGCTGGGGCGACGGGACCCTGGTCACCTCGGGCTATTCCAACTGGGGTGCCGGCGCCCTGGGCGTGGAGCCCGATGACTATGGTGGCGTGCAGGACGCCATGGCCTTCGGCCTCCAGTCCTGGCCCCAGCCCTCGGGTGGCATCGGCGTGGCCTACAAGTGGAACGACGTGAACCCCGCCAACAGCCTCTATTCCGTGGTGGAGTGGGACCATATCCGCGGATCGACAGGCGCTGACACCATCAGCCGGACCGGTGGCGAGACGGTCTATGGCCTCGAGGGCAATGACGTCATCAGCTACGCCTCCGGATACAACTACCTGCGCGGCGACGCTGGCGACGATTCCGTTTCCGGTGGCACGGGTTTCGACGACATCAATGGCAATATGGGCAATGACACCCTGCACGGGAATGACGGCGAGGACTGGGTCGTTGGCGGCAAGGACAACGACCTGATCTTCGGCGATTCAGCCTGGGACATCGTCTACGGCAATATGGGCAATGACACCGTCGACGGCGGCGCCGGGAATGACTGGGTGCGCGGCGGCCAGGGCGAGGACTCCATCCTGGGCGGGGCCGGCGACGACTGGATCTGGGGCGACAAGGGCAATGACACGATCAGCGGCGGCACCGGGGCGGACATCTTCCACAGCCTGACCGGCGCGGCCATCGACCGCATCCTCGACTTCAATTTTGCCGAGGGCGACCGACTGGTGCTGGATGGGGGTCCGTCCCGGACCATCAGCCAGGTCGGCGCCGACGTGGTGGTCGACATGGGCAATGGCGACCAGGTCATCCTGGTCGGAGTCTCTCTGGATAGCCTGGGAACTGGCTGGATTGCTTGAGCCTTCCCAAGCCCGCGCACCCTCGCATCCGGCCTGCCCTGCGGCCTGAATTGCCGACCATTCGCGACATTGAGCGCGAGGCCGCGCAGAGGTTCCTGGGCTCGCCGGAGGCCTGGATCGCCGGGGACCCGCCAGCGCCAGAGTCGCTTCTCGACGCCCGTCTGGAGGAAGGCGGCCTTTGGGTCGCCTGCCTCGACGGGGAGCGGCCCGTCGCCGCTCTGCGGTTCCGCCCCCTCGGCGACAGCCTCTATATCGAGCAGATCGATGTCCTGCCGGCATTCAGTGGCCTGCGGCTTGGCGCGGCCCTGCTGGACTGGGCGGACGACCTCGCCCGTGAGGCGGGCTACGCGGCCCTTGTCCTCTCGACCTTCCGGGACATTCCCTGGAATGCGCCCTGGTACGGCCGGATCGGCTTCGAGGTCATCGCGGTCCTGCCGCCCGAACTGGAAACCCTCCGGAGCGAGCACCTCGCCCGCGGTCTCGATGAAAGCCGAAGGGTGTTCATGCGCCGGGATGTCCGGGCGCTGGAGGCGGACGCCTGAGCCGGGATCGCAGCGCCGGTCGTCGTTCCGGGATTGGTAGCTGGGGGCGGGATCGAACCGCCGACCTGTGGGTTATGAATCCACCGCTCTAACCA
>CAMAOY010000102.1 GCA_945859865.1 Phenylobacterium deserti | reverse complement strand
GGCAATATCAAGATAGCCGATCCGACGGTCAAGGAAGGCCTCCACCGCAACCTCATTGGCGGCGTTGAGAATTCCAGGTGCCGACCCGCCCTCCCGAAGGGCCTGCCGAGCCAGGCCAAGGGCTGGAAAACGTTGCATATCAGGGGCCTCGAAGGTGAGACGTCCGATGGCTCCCAGGTCCAGGCGGGGTGCCGGCCAGGCCACCCTGTCCGGCCAGGCGAAGGCGACGGCGATGGGTGTGCGCATGTCCGGCGCCCCTAGTTGGGCCAGGCTGGAGCCATCGGCATACTCGACCAGACTGTGGACGATCGACTCGGGGTGCACGACCACCTCGATACGATCCGCATCGACCCCGAACAGGTAGGCGGCCTCGATCATCTCCAGGCCCTTGTTCATCATTGTCGCGGAATCCACCGAGATCTTGCGGCCCATGACCCAGTTCGGGTGGGCCACGGCCTCGTCCGGCGTCGCCGAGGCCATGCGCTCCGCGGACCAGGTCCGGAAGGGGCCACCGGAGGCCGTCAGGATCAGGCGCGAGACCTGAGCTGCATGCCGGGGATCGAGGGCCTGGAAGATGGCAGAATGCTCGGAATCTACAGGGATAACCTCACCACCGGCCAGCCGCGCGCGCCTCAGGAGGGCGGGGCCAGCGCAGACCAGGCTCTCCTTGTTGGCGAGGGCAACCATGGCACCCGTATCGACGGCGGCCAGGGTTGGCGCAAGGCCCGAAAAACCGACGATGGCGGACATGACCCAGTCTGCTGGAAGACCCGCCGCTGCGGCAACGGCAGCCGCTCCGGCCTCGACTGCAACACCAGAGCCCCGAAGACGGGTGGCAAGCTCTCCGGCGAGGGTCGCATCCGCGATGACCGCGACTTCCGGACGCCAGGCCAGGGCCTGGTCTGCGAGCCGGGCGACATTGCGCCCACCCGTCAGCGCCCGGACGCGCACGGGCCGTCCGAGGGACTCCAGGAGGTCCAGGGTGGAGACACCGACCGATCCCGTCGATCCGAGGATGGAGACTGTACGGACCAGGCTCAATGCCCCCAACCTAGGTGGTTGACCAGGCGGAACAGGGACAGGACGACCACCACGAACATCAGCCCATCCACCCTGTCGAGCAGTCCGCCATGACCGGGGATCAGGTCGCCGGAATCCTTCACGCCGAAGCGGCGCTTGAGCATGGACTCGCAAAGGTCGCCCGCCATGCCCGCCAGTCCCCCGCAGAGGCCGGCAAGCGCCGCAGCCCAGGGATTGAGCCGGAAGACCGGAAAGGCGGCCAGCGCCACCGCCGCAAGCATGGCCGCGGCAAGACCCCCGAGGAACCCGGCCCAGGTCTTGTTCGGCGAGAACCTTGGCCAAAGCTTGGGGCCACCGATGAGGTTGCCAACGAGGTAGGCGGCGATATCGGCGGACCAGGCCACGGCGAAGGTCATGAAGATCCACCACCGCCCCTGGGGCATGGAGCGCAACCAGATGAAGCACACGGCGGCGGTACCGATGTAGAAGACCCCGAGGGCCGCGTTGCCCGGCCGCTCGGCGACGCCCCGGGCCACGACTGCGGCCATGGCCCCGCCCGCTACCAGCACGCCCCAGGCGACCGCCATGTTTTCACGCTGGGCGAAGAAGACCGCCGTCAAGACCGCGGCGCAGACCGCTGTGGAAACGCGGGTCTTGGCGAAGGGTGCCGCCATGCCCCCCCATTCCACGCACAGCAGGGAGACCGCAGTCACCACCAGCAGGAGGAAGGGCCAGGCCGGCTGTCCGGGACCCATCTCGACCCAGACCGCTCCCAGGGCTGCCGGCAGCAGGACGGCAGCGGAAGCGGCCCGCACCCCCAGGTTGCTCCAATCAAAGGCCCTAGCCGGCGACAAGGATGTCATCGGCGACGGCTCCCCCGAAGCGGCGGTCCCGGGATCGGAAGGTGTCGATGGCTGCGGAGAGGTCCCCGGCGGCATAGTCCGGCCAGAGAACGTCCTGGAAGACCAGTTCGGCATAGGCCGCCTCCCAGAGGAGGAAGTTGGAGAGGCGCTGCTCTCCGGAAGGGCGGATGATCAGGTCCGGCGGCGGCAGACCGGCCGTCGACAGGGCCCCGGCGAACGCCGCCTCATCCACGCTCGCCGGGTCGAGGCGGCCAGCTGCGGCGGCTTCCGCCAGCCGGCGAGCAGCGTCTGCGATGTCGGCCTGCCCCCCATAGTTGAAGGCGATCTGCAGGAAGAAGCGATCGTTCTGGGCCGTCCGCCGTTCAGCCTCGTCGAGCAGGGTGACCAGGTCTTCCGGCAGGCCCTGCCGGCGACCCACGGAGCGGACACGCACGCCTTCCCGCTCAAGACGCTTAAGGTCGGAGTCGAAATAACGCTTGGGCAGGGCCATCAGTTCCCGGACCTCGGAGGCTGGACGGCTCCAGTTCTCGGTGGAAAAGCCGAACACGGTCAGCCAGCGCACGCCCAGGTCCGGCGCCGCCGACACGGTACGGCGCAGGGCCTCGACCCCGGCCCGATGCCCCATGGTCCGGGGCAGCCCCCTGTGCTTGGCCCACCGCCCATTTCCATCCATGACGATGGCCACATGCAGGGGCGAACCCGACGCCGGAACGGCGGGGGCCAGCGCGGGTTCACCGCGGGATGTCTTGGACCTCGCGGCCATATCGCCTCCGCTCGCCTCCGAGCTAGACCTGCATGATCTCTTGTTCCTTGGTTTTCAAGGCTTCGTCGACCCGCTTGACGGCCTCGTCGGTCATCTTCTGGACCTCGGTTTCCATCCGCTTCTGCTCGTCCTGATTGATCACAGAGTCCTTCTCCGCCTTCTTCAGGTCGTCATTGGCGTCGCGCCGGACGTTGCGGATGGCCACCTTCTGCTGCTCGGCGTACTTGGCGGCGATCTTGGTGAGGTCGCGGCGTCGCTCTTCGGTCAGGGGCGGGATGGGGACGCGGAGGGTCTGGCCCTCCACGACGGGGTTCAGGCCCAGGCCAGACGACCTGATCGCCTTGTCTACGGCGGCGACCACGCCGCGGTCCCAGACACTGACGCTGATGGCTCGGGGCTCGGGCACGGAGATCGCCGCCACCGCGGTGATGGGGGTGGTGGCGCCGTAGGCCTCGACCATCACCTGGTCGAGCAGGCTGGCGGAGGCGCGGCCTGTCCTCAGGCTGGCGAACTCCTCCTTGAGGGCCGCGATGGCCTTGTCCATGCGGTCGCGATATCGAGACAGAACGGGCTTTTCGGCTGGCATGTCGGGCTCCGGGAAGCAGTTAGTTGATGGTGGTGAAGACGCCCTCGCCGGTGAGGACCTTCATGAAGTTCCCCGGCTCGCGGATCGAGAAGACGACGATGGGGATCTGGTTATCCCGCATTAGGGCGATGGCCGAGGCGTCCATGACCTTCAGGTCCTGGGCCAGGACGTCGTGGTAGCTGAGAGAATCGTATCGACGTGCGGAGGCGTCCTTTTTGGGATCCGCTGTGTAGACACCGTCCACGCTCGTGCCCTTCAATAGGGCATCGCAGCCCATTTCCGCAGACCGGAGGGCGGCGGAGGTGTCGGTGGTGAAGAAGGGTGCGCCCAGGCCCGCGGCGAAGATCACCACCCTGCCCTTCTCCAGGTGCCGCAGGGCCCTGCGGCGGATATAGGGCTCGCAGACCGCATCCATCGGGATGGCCGACTGCACCCGGGTATCGACCCCGGCCTTCTCCAGCGCGCCCTGCAGGGCAAGGGCGTTCATGATCGTGGCCAGCATGCCCATATAGTCGGCGCTGGCCCGCTCCATCCCCCGGCCGGCAAGGGAGACGCCCCGGAAGATGTTTCCGCCGCCCACGACAAGGCAGAGATCGAACCCGGCGTCGACCACTTCCTTGATGTCCGCGGCGACCCGGTCGAGGGTCACGGTGTCGATGCCGAAGAGGGAGTCCCCCATCAGCACTTCGCCGGATATTTTCAGCAGGACTTTCCGGTAGCGGGGCTTGGGGGCGGTCATGGGCGGATCCGTCGGGTGGCACCCGGGACCGTAAGGGCCTGGGCGAGGGAATCTGACGGTATTCTACATAAACCAAGGGCGTGGTGCGCGTTGAACGCACCACGCCCGGAAAAGTCGTCCCGTCAGGATGAAATCAGCCCTGGCCGGTCATGGAAGCGACCTCGGCGGCGAAATCGTCGACCTTCTTTTCAACGCCTTCGCCAAGGGCGAAGCGCACGAAACCCTTCACCACGACCGGGGAGCCGGTCTCCTTGGCGGTCTCGGCCACAAGCTGCTCGATGGTCTGGTCCGGGTTCATCACGAAGGCCTGCTTCAGCAGCACGACTTCCTCGAAGAACTTGCGAATCCGACCCTCAACCATCTTCTCGACGACACCTGGGGGCTTGCCCGAGGCCAGGGCCTGCTCGGTGAAGATGGCCTTCTCGCGATCGACCGCCGCCGGATCCAGGTCATCGGTAGACAGGGACAGGGGATTGGTGGCCGCCACGTGCATGGCGATCTTGCGACCCATCTCGGCGAGCTTGGCCTGGTCACCCTTGCCCTCGACCGCCACCAGCACCCCGATCTTCCCTAGGTCAGGGACGATGGCCGAGTGGACGTAGGACGCGATAGCCCCCTCCGAGACCGTGAACCGGTACGCACGGCGCAGGTTCATGTTCTCGCCGATGGTGGCGATCAGGTTGGTGACGAGGTCCGACACGGCTTCGCCACCGGCGGTCCTGGAGGCCGCGATCGCTTCGACGCTGTCATGGTCCAGGGCGATACCGGCGATTTCCTTGGCCGCGTTCTGGAACAGTTCGTTCCGGGCGACGAAGTCGGTCTCAGCGTTCAGTTCGACCACGACACCGGTCATGCCTGCGCCATCCTTGCGAACAGCGGCACCCACCAGGCCTTCGGCGGCAGCGCGATCCGACTTCTTGGCAGCCTTGGACAGGCCCTTGGTCCGCAGCCAGTCAATGGACAGGTCGACGTCGCCGTCGTTCTCCTGCAAGGCCCTCTTGCAGTCCATCATGCCTGCGCCGGACCTCTCGCGCAGTTCCTTCACCAGGGCAGCAGTGATCTCCGCCATCGGGAGCTCCTTAGGTCTATGGGCACGTCGGACCCGGAGGGTCTGACGGAATTCAGGGCGATCAGGCCTCGGCTACGGCTTCGGGTTCGGCTACGGCCTCGGGTGCAGCCTCGGCGACGGCTACGGGTGCAACCTCGGCAATGGCCACGGGTGCAGCCTCGGCAGCGGCCTGGACCGCTACAGGGGCTTCACGGGCCAGGGCGGGCTCGACCGGCTCGGCCGAAGCGCCCAGGTCTACGCCGGAAGCGGCAGCGCCAGCCGCCAGGCCGTCAAGGACGGAGTCGGCCAGCAGGTCGCAGTAGAGCTGGATGGCGCGGGCGGCGTCATCATTCCCCGGGATCGGGTAGTTAATGCCGTCAGGATTGCAGTTGGTATCCAGGATAGCCACCACCGGAATGCCCAGCTTGCGGGCCTCCAGGATGGCGATGGCTTCCTTGTTGGTGTCGATGACGAACATCAGGTCAGGAATGCCGCCCATGTCCTTGATGCCGCCCAGTGACAGCTCAAGCTTATCGCGCTCGCGGGTCAGCTGCAGCAGCTCCTTCTTGGTGCGGGTGCCTTCGCCAGCCCCGAGGACCGCTTCGAGCTCGCGCAGGCGGCTGATCGAGCCCGACACCGTGCGCCAGTTGGTCAGGGTTCCCCCCAGCCAGCGGTGGTTCACGTAGTACTGGGCGCAACGACGGGCGGCCTGGGAGACCGGATCGGACGCCTGGCGCTTGGTGCCCACGAACAGGACGCGGCCGCCGCCGGCGGCGACTTCGCGCACCTTCACCAGGGCCTGGTGAAGCAAGGGGATCGACTGCGAGAGATCGATGATGTGGATATTCGATCGGCTGCCGAAAATGTAGCGTTCCATCTTCGGGTTCCAGCGGTGTGTCTGGTGACCGAAGTGGGCGCCGGCTTCAAGCAGCTGACGCATAGAGAAATCGGGGAGCGCCATGGTGATGGTCCTCTTCTTCCGGTTAGCCTCCGCAGGTAAACCCCCCGAACGGGGGACCGGAACGGCGCCGCCGGGATGTCTCCCCGGCTCCACCGAACACCTGCGTGTGGAATGCCGCGGCGTTTAGGCCCGAAACGGCGAAAAAGCAAGTCCAGAAGCCAGACCCGGCGTCAGACGTCCTCGACGAAGACGACGCCCGGCGCCGTCTTCAGGGCCCCGCGCATGGCTGGCCCGAGGTCGAAACGACCTGGCAGGCGCAACTCGATCTCGCGTCCGCCCTCTACCGGCGCGACCAGGACGATCTCCCCGCCCCGCCCCGGTGCGGCGGCCGTCAGGCGAGCCTTCAAGGCCTCGATCTCCAGGCTTCGCGGGGCCACATGCACCCGCAAGCCGGCCACAGCGTTCTCGATGGCGGTCTCGACCGGTTCGACTTCGTCGCCGAAGAAACGTACCTCGCCATCCTTCGCCTTGGCTCGCACCTTAAGGGAAAGTGCCCGACCGGGCTCCAGCAGGTCCCGGCAGCGACGCAGGGCCTCCGGTGGGAAGAGCACTTCGTATTCTCCGGAGGGATCGGAAAAGGTCACAAAGGCGAACTTGTCGCCGCTGGCCTGGGATGCACGCTCCTGGCGGCGGCGCACCACGCCGGCCATGCGAAAGGCCTCGGCCCCCGCCTCGGCCTTGGGAATGACCTCGGTCAGCAGATCGGTGCGACGGCGACGCAGGGCGGGCATAAGGTCCTCGAGGGGGTGTCCGGAAAGATAGAACCCGACCGCCGCCAGCTCCTCGTCCAGGCGCCGGGTCGGGGACCAGGTCTCCACCCGGGGCAGGCGCGGACGCTGGGCCTCCACCTGGTCGCCACCGAACAGGGATCCCTGGGCCGAGGCCCGCTCATCGGCGACGCTGTGGCCATAGCTGGCCAGGATTTCGGAGGATTCCATCAGCTGGGCGCGGTCATGTCCCAGGCTGTCGAAGGCACCGGCCCGGGCGAGGGTCTCCAGGGTCCGGCGGTTGACCTGCCGGGGGTCGACCCGCTCCACAAAGTCGAAGATGTCGCGGAAGGGCCCGCCGGAGGCGCGGACCTCGACGAGATGCTCCATGGCCTGAAGACCCACATTCCGGATGCCGCCAAGGGCGTAGAGCACTTCGCCATCCTCGACCGTGAAGTCAGCGGAGGACCGGTTCACGTCTGGCGGACGGACCACCACGCCAAACCGCCGGGCGTCCTGGTAGAAGACCGTCAGCTTGTCGGTATTGGAGATGTCCAGGCTCATCGAGGCGGCGAAGAACTCCACCGGGGCGTTCGCCTTGAGCCAGGCGGTCTGGTAGCCGATCAGGGCGTAGGGGGCGGCGTGACCCTTGTTGAACCCGTAGCCCGAGAACTTGGCCATCAGCTCGAAGAGGGTGTCGGCCAGGTCCGGATCCACCCCGCGCTCTGCGGCGCCGGAGAGGAAACGGGCCCTTTGCTGGTCCATCTCCTCCTTCTTCTTCTTGCCCATGGCCCGGCGCAGCAGATCGGCCTCGCCCAGGGAATAGCCCGCCATGATGCGGGCGATGTTCATCACCTGCTCCTGGTAGACGATGACCCCGTAGGTCTCGGTCAGGACCGACTCCAGGAGGGGGTGGTAGACGTTCAGGGGCTTGCGGCCCGCCTTGGTGTCCACATAGGCCGGGATGGAGTCCATCGGGCCGGGCCTGTAGAGCGAGATCAGCGCCGTGACGTCCTCGATGGAGTTGGGCCGCAATTGGCGCAGGGTGTCGCGCATGCCCTGCCCTTCCAGCTGGAAGACGCCCACCGTCTGGCCCGAGGCCATCAGCTCGTAGGTGGCTGCGTCATCCAGGGCCAGGCCCTCGAGGACAAAGTCCGCCCCCCGGCGGGCCAGGTGCTTCATGGCCCGGTCGATGACCGTCAGGGTCTTCAGGCCCAGGAAGTCGAACTTCACCAGGCCGGCGCTCTCCACCCACTTCATGTTGAACTGGGTGGCGGGCAGGTCGGAGCGAGGGTCACGGTAGAGGGGGGACAGCTGGGTCAGGGGCCGGTCGGCGATCACCACGCCGGCGGCGTGGGTGGAAGCATTGCGGTAGAGCCCTTCCAGGCGCAGGGCGATTTCCAGGAGGCGGGCGACGGACTCGTCCTCATCCCGGGCCTGCTGGAGGCGCGGCTCGATCTCAATAGCCCGGGCCAGGGTGACCGGGCTCGCGGGATTGGCCGGCACCATCTTGGCCAGCCGGTCCACCTGGCCCAGGGGCATCTGGAGGACCCGACCCACGTCTCTCAGGACAGCGCGGGCCTGCAGGGTGCCAAAGGTGATGATCTGCGCCACCCGGTCGCGCCCG
>CAMAOY010000101.1 GCA_945859865.1 Phenylobacterium deserti | reverse complement strand
ATGACGGGGGTCTCTGACCTGCCCTTCCGGCGTGCGGCCTCGCGCCTGGGTGCGCCCTATGTGGCGACGGAAATGGTCGCCTGCGCAGCCTTTGCCGCGGGTCGGCCCGATGTGGTCCGAAGGGCGGCGGTGGGCGAGGGCCTTCCCCGCATGGTTGTCCAGCTGGTCGGTCGTGCGCCCCAAGACATGGCCGCCGGCGCCCGCCTCGCAGCTGCGGCCGGAGCTGACGTCATCGACCTGAACTTTGGCTGCCCGGCGCGGGAGGTCACCGGCGGGGCCCTGGCCGGATCGGCCCTGATGCGGGAGCCGGACCTCCTGTTTCGGCTGATCGACGCCGTGGTGGACGCCGTGGATACCCCCGTCACCCTGAAGATGCGGCTGGGCTGGGACGACGCCTCGCGCAATGCGCCGGAGATCGCCGCCGGGGCCGAGGCCCGGGGGATCCGGGCGATCACCGTCCATGGCCGGACCCGCTGCCAGTTCTACAAGGGTGTGGCTGACTGGAAGGCGGTGGCCGGGGTGAAGTCTGAAGTCTCCGTCCCGGTGATCGTCAATGGCGACATCCGTAACGCCGCCGATGCTGCGCGGGCGCTGAGGGAGTCTGGCGCCGATGCGGTCATGGTCGGCCGGGGCGTCTATGGGCGGCCCTGGATCGCCCCCTGGATCGAGGGGGGTCTCGCCGGCGAGGCTCCCGAGGAGCCGGGGCGCGAGGCTCGGCTGGGCGTGGTCCTTGAGCACTTCGCCGAAAGCCTGGCCTTCTATGGGGATCGCAACGGGGTCCGGATCTTCCGCAAGCATCTTGCGGCCTATGTGGACGAGGCGGCGACCCCCGCTGATCCGGTGGTGAGGCTTGAGGCCCGGCGCCGACTTTGCCGGATGGACGATCCCCGGGAGATCGAGCGCAGCCTGACTGAGCTCTGGCAGATGGAGGCGCTGGCGTGACCCCGGTTCCTGCTGGACAGTCGGTGAGAGCCGCGGCCTTCGACCTCGCGCCGGAGCCAGCCCTGGTGGTTGGCGAAGACGGGCGCGTGCAGGCCGCCAATGAAGCGGCCGAGCGGCTCTTCGGTCGGTCCCTTGGCGTCATGACCCGCAACGGCCTCTCCGCAGCGGTCTCTTCAGGCTCTCCGCTGATCGGCCTGGTGGACCGGGCACGGAGCGAGGGCGGTCCCGTCCGCGAGCGGGGCTTCGAGGTCAGCCTGTTCGGCCAGTCGATGTTCCGGGCCGACGGTTCGGCGGCACCCCTGGACGCAGGGTCCGTGCTGCTGACCCTGACGGTCCGTTCCGGTGCCCTGAGTGGCGAGCGAGGCGGCGTGGAGAGTGCGGGACTAAGGACCATCGTCGGTCTCGGCCAGATGCTGGCCCATGAGATCAAGAACCCGCTGGCGGGCATCCGCGGCGCGGCCCAGCTTCTGAAGTCGGGCGTCCGGGCGGAGGACACGCCCCTAGCCCAGCTGATCGTCGACGAGGTGGACCGGGTGAAGCGCCTGGTGGACCGCATGGAGGCCTTCTCTGACGATGCGGCACCCACCTGTCGCCCGACCAACATTCACCTCGTCCTCGACCGGGTCCGCACCCTGGCGGTCAATGGGGTGGCGGAGGGCCTGACTGTCGTCGAGGACTACGACCCCTCCCTGCCGACGACCCCCGCCGATGAGGACCAGCTTATCCAGGTCTTCCTGAACCTCGTTAAGAACGCCGCCGAAGCTGCCCATCGACGGGGGGACGGGCAGGGTGAGATCATCATCCGCACCGCCTTTCGGCATGGCGTGCGCATTCGCACCGGCGGGGCCAAGGGCCTTCGCAGCACGCCCCTTGAGGTGCGCATAATCGACAACGGCCCGGGGGTTCCGCCCGCCCTGCGCGATAGCCTGTTCCAGCCCTTCGTCACCGGCCGCAACGGCGGCGTCGGGCTGGGGCTCGCCCTGGTCTCCAAGCTGGTCTCCGCCCATGGCGGGCTGATTGATTTCGATTCCGAACCTGGAAGGACGGTCTTCCGGGTCCTCTTGCCCATAGACACGGAGGAGCCGGCATGAGCACCGCCGCCAACGCCGCCAAGAAGATCATTATCGCCGATGATGACAGCTCCATCCGCCTGGTGCTGAGCCAGGTCTTCACCCGGCTGGGCTACCAGGTCCGGGCGACCGGCAACGCTGCCACCCTGCTGAAATGGGTTTCGGAGGGCGAGGGTGACCTCGTCATCACCGACGTGATCATGCCCGATGAGAACGTCTTCGACGTCCTGCCGCGGATCCGGAAGGTGCGTCCACGCCTGCCGGTGATCGTGATGAGCGCCCAGAACACCCTGCTGACGGCGGTCAACGCCGCCGATGCAGGGGCGTTCGAATACATTTCCAAGCCCTTCGACCTTGAGGACATCACCGCCATCGTACGGCGGGCCCTGTCCCGGCCTGCGGACGCCGAGGCCTCGAGGGCCCAGGCCCGGGCTGCCCGGGACGAGCGACTTCCCCTGATCGGCCGCTCGGCACCCATGCAGGAGGTCTACCGCACCATCGCCCGACTGGTTGGCGCTGACCTGACGGTGCTGATCCTTGGCGAGAGCGGGACGGGCAAGGAGCTGGTGGCCCGGGCCCTGCACGACATGGGCCGACGCCGGGACGGTCGCTTCGTGGTCATCAACCTGGCCGCCGTCCCTCGGGAGCGGGTCGAGACCGAGCTGTTCGGCCGCAGTGACAGCGACATCGGCAAACTTGTCGAAGCCGACGGCGGCACCCTGTTCCTGGACGAGATCGGGGACATGCCCCTGGATGCCCAGACCCGCCTGTTGCGGGTGATCGACGGCTCGGAGACGGCGGTCAATCCCAGGACCGGCCGGCGGCCGAACATACGCATCATCGCTGCCACGAACCGGGACCTGCGGGCCCTCATCCAGCAGGGGCTGTTCCGCGAGGACCTCTATTTCCGGCTGAATGTCGCGCCCCTTCGCATTCCGCCCCTGAGGGACCGGACCGAGGACATTCCCGACCTCGCCCGTAGCTTCCTCCTGCGCGCCAATCGGGAGGGGCTGCCATCCAAGACCATCGACGCCGCCGCCCTGGATCGGCTGAAGGCCCACCCCTGGCCGGGTAATGTCCGCGAGCTTGAAAACCTGATCCGCCGGGTCTGCGCCCTTTACGGCGAAGACATGATCACCGCGCGGATCATCGAGCTCGAACTTGCCGACCAGCAGGCGCCGATGAAGGGCCAGGAGGGCCCCTTGACGCTGTCCGGCCTGGTCGAGCGTTATCTCGCCAGCCACTTTGCCACCTTTCCCGACGGCCTGCCGCCCGCCGGTCTGTATGACCGCGTCCTTGAGGACGTCGAGCGCCCGCTCATCGCCCTGACCCTCGCCGGCACCCGGGGCAATCAGGTGCGTGCGGCGGAGATCCTGGGCCTGAACCGGAACACCCTGCGCAAGAAGATCCAGGACCTTGGGGTCGAGATGAGCCGGGGACGGCGCTAGATCACCCCGAAACTGACGTATTTAAGCAACGACCTGTTGATCTTGGGGCACAGTCGGCTCTAGCATCTGCAGATGATGGGTTTGAGTCCGATCGTTGGGGTCGCGGAACGGCGACTGGACCGTCTCCGAGCCTTCGCAGGCTCGCAGGCGACCTCTGGCGGCGTGTTCCTGGTGGCGGCGGGCCTGACCGGCGTCGCCATATTTCTGGCCGCCTCTCCGCCCCAGTCCGGACCCCTGGCCCCGGCGAGCCTGAATATCCTCTGGATCCTCGGGATCAACCTGCTGCTGATCCTGTGGCTTCTGGTCGCCGCAGGCCGGACCGTCCTGGGGCTTCTGAGGGACAGGAAGACCGATCCCGGTGCCCGACTTCATCTGCGCTTCGTCACCCTGTTCGCGGCGGCGGCGACGGTTCCGGCCCTTGTGGTGGCCCTCTTCTACGGGGTGCTGGTGAACCGCGGCGTGGAGGATTGGTTCTCGACCCGTGTCCAGACCGTGGTGGAGAATTCCGCGACGGTCTTCCGCAGTTTCCTGGAGGAGCAGAAGCGCTACGTCCGCGACCATGTGTCCCTGATGGCCGGTGACCTCAACAGTGCCGCCTCCGCACTGACGGACTCTCCCGTCACCTTCGGTCTCTTCCTGGCCCAGCAGGCGGCAGACAACGACTTTCCCGCAGCCTACCTGATCGACCGTGAGGGACGGGTCCTCGCCCGGGCGGAGACGGAAGGCGCGCCTGGATTCTTGGCCCCGCCGGAGTCGGCCTTCCGGGCGGCGGACGAGGGGGACATCTTCGTCTCCTCCAACCTGACCCGGAGCCTGTTCCGGCTCAAGAGTTACCCCGACGCCTATCTCTACCTTGTGCGTCCGGTGGGCGAGGGGGTGGTGGAGAACCTGACCGAGGCGGAGCAGGCGCTGGTATCCTACCGGGACGCCGCCCAGAGTCGCGGCCGCATCCAGCGCGCCTTCGCCCTGGCCTATACCGAGACGGCGCTCCTGGTCCTGATCGGTGCGATCTGGCTTGGCACTGGCGCTGCGCGCTCGATCTCGGCACCGGTGGGTCGGCTCGTACAGGCGGCGGAGCGTGTGGCCGGGGGTGACCTGACCGCCCGGGTGGACGCCGAGTCCGATCCCGAGGAGATCGCTGTACTTTCCCGGGCCTTCAACGACATGACCCGCGACCTCGCCCAGCAGCAGGAAGCCCTGACCCGGGCCAGTGACGAGGCCAAACGCCGGCGGCAGTTCATCGAGACGGTCCTGTCCGAGGTTTCCGCCGGTGTCGTGGCGGCGGGCCCGGATGGGCAGATCTCCGTCGTGAACCGCCAGGCCGTTCGGCTCCTGCAACTGCCGGAGGATCCCGTCTTCGCTGCGCCCCTGAGTCTGGAGGACGCCGCGCCGGAAGCCGGCGAGATCCTCGCGGCGGCGCGGAAGGTGGGTCATGCCGAGGGCGAGATCGACGTCAGCCGCGGCCGGGAGACCCTGCGGCTTCGGGTCCGAGCGAGTCGGACGGGCGACGGCATCGTCCTGACCTTCGATGACATCACCCGGCTGGTCTCGGCCCAGCGGAACGCCGCCTGGCGGGATGTGGCCAGACGGATCGCCCACGAGATCAAGAACCCCCTGACCCCTATCCAGCTGTCGGCGGAGCGCATCCGCCGGAAGTTCCGCAACACCATAGAGCCGGCAGACCTCGATACCTTCGATCGGTGCACGGAGACCATCGTGCGGCAGGTCGGGGATATCGGTCGGATGGTCGATGAGTTTTCAGCCTTCGCCCGCATGCCCGCACCTCAGCCCTCGGAACAGGATGCGGCGGAACTGCTGCGGGAGGCCGTCTTCGCGCGCCGGGTGGCGGACCCTGATATCGAATGGGTGGTCGCAGAGCCCCTGCCGAGCGCCACCTTGACGGCAGATGGCCGGATGTTGGCCCAGGCCCTCGCCAATGTGCTCAAGAACGCCGCAGAAGCGGTGAGGACCCGGCTCGCAACCGCTCCGGATCCGCCTGGCCGGATCCTCGCAGACCTCCGCGTCGATGGGGCGGCCCTGGCCTTTGTCGTCGAGGACAACGGACCGGGCCTGCCTTCAAAGGACCGGGATCGGCTGACCGAACCTTATGTGACGACGCGGGAGAAGGGGACGGGCCTGGGCCTGGCCATCGTCAAGCGCGTGATGGAGGAGCATGGCGGGGAATTGGTCCTGTCGGACGCCGGATCCGGCTCTGGCGCCCGCATCCTGCTCCGCCTGCCGATCTTGGGCGTCGTTGCGACCCCAATGACTGCCAAACAGGAGAGTGTCTGATGGCGTCTGATGTGCTTGTCGTTGACGACGAAGCCGACATCCGGGACCTCGTCGCCGGGATCCTCACCGATGAAGGCTACGCCGTGCGGACGGCGAACGACTCGGAGTCCGCTCTGGCCGAGATTCGCGCCCGCAAACCTTCCCTGCTGATCCTGGACATCTGGATGCAGGGCGGCGGCATGGACGGCCTGGAACTTCTGGACCTGGTCAAGGCGCTGGATGCCGACCTGCCAGTGGTCATGATTTCCGGTCACGGCAACATCGAGACCGCGGTGAGCGCGATTAAGCGCGGTGCCTACGAGTTTCTCGAGAAGCCCTTCAAGTCGGACCGCCTCCTGCTGGTGGTGGAGCGGGCTCTCGAGGCCTCTGAGCTGCGGCGGGAGAACCGGCGGCTGCGGGCGCGGGCCGTCACCCCGGACGGTCTCATCGGCCGTTCGCCGGCGATCCAGCAACTGCGTGGCCTGATCTCCAAGCTGGCCGCTGCAAACAGCCGGGTGCTGATCTCGGGTCCAGCGGGTTCTGGCAAGGAAACCGTCGCCCGGATGATCCATGCCGCCAGCCCCCGGGCGCGCGGCGAGTTCATGGCGATCAGCGCCGCCGGCATGACCCCGGAAAGGGTCGATATCGAGCTCTTCGGCGAGGAGGGCGACGCGGGCCGGCCGGCCAAGATCGGCGTGTTCGAGCGCGCCCATGGCGGCACCCTCTACCTCGATGAAGTGGCGGACATGCCCCGCGAGACACAGAGCCGGATCCTTCGCGTGCTGGTAGAGCAGAGGTTCCGGCGCGTGGGCGGGGATACCGATGTGCAGGTGGATGTCCGGGTGGTGTCCTCGACCTGCCGCGACCTGCGGGTCGAGATCGCCGACGGACGGTTCCGGGAGGACCTCTTCCACCGGCTTAACGTCGTGCCTCTGCATGTTCCCGGCCTGGCGGAGCGGCGTGAGGACATTCCGGAACTGGTGGAGTTCTTCGTCCAGCGGATATCGGAGGGTGCCGGCCTGGCGAGGCGGAAGTTGTCCGATGACGCCCTTGTGGCCCTGCAGGTCCGCACCTGGCCTGGCAATCTCAGCCAGCTTCGCAACCAGATCGAGCGCGTGCTCATCCTGGCTTCCGGCGACCCCGCCGAGCCGATCACCGCCGATATGATCCCGCCTGAGCAGGAGATGAGGGCGGACATGGGCTCCGGGCTTGCGGCCGAGCGGATCATCGCCCTGCCGCTGAGGGAGGCGCGCGAGGTCTTCGAGCGCGACTACCTGCACGCCCAGATGCTGAGGTTCTCGGGCAATATCTCCCGGACCGCCGCCTTCATCGGCATGGAGCGGTCCGCCCTGCACCGGAAACTGAAGTCTTTGGGGCTCTCAGGGGGACGGGTCGTCACAGAAGGGGGGGAGGGCTGATGGGGCGCATCGCCTATGTCAACGGGGCCTATGTCCGCCACGCGGACGCCGCCGTCCACATTGAGGACCGGGGCTATCAACTGGCCGACGCCATTTATGAGGTCTGGTCGATGTCGGACGGCCGGCTCTGCGACCCCGAGGGTCACTTCGCCCGGCTCGAAAGAAGCCTGGGGGAGTTGTCCATCGTCATGCCGATGAGCCGGGCCGCCCTGACCACCGTGCTTCGCGAGACCGTCCGCCGGAACCACATCCGGGAGGGACTTGTCTATCTGCAGGTCAGCCGGGGCGTGGCCCCGAGGGACCATGCCTTTCCCACCCAGCCCGTGCCCCCCGCCGTTGTCGTGACGGTGAAGCGCGTCGATCCGGACGCTGCCGAGGCCCGGGCCGCGGCCGGCGTCGGCGTGATCACCACGCTGGAGAACCGCTGGGGCCGGTGCGACATCAAGACGGTCGGCCTTCTGCCCAACGTCCTCGCCAAGCAGGCTGCGCGGGCCGCTGGCGCCGGCGAGGCCTGGTTCATCGATGCTGAGGGAAAAGTCACCGAGGGGGCCTCGTCGAACGCCTGGATCGTCACCGCCGACGGCGTGCTGGTGACCCGGGACACCTCGGCCAACATCCTCCGGGGAGTCACCCGGGCGACCCTGCTTGACGTCGCCCGGAGCGAGAACATCCGGATCGAGGAACGCGCCTTCAGCCTCGAGGAGGCCCTGGCCGCCCGGGAAGCCTTTTTCACGGGCGCTGGAGCCCTGCTCATGCCTGTTGTCGCCATTGACGGCCGGCAGATCGGGACGGGGCACCCTGGACCCGTAGCAACCCGGCTTCGCAGCCTCTATATTGCAACGGCCAGGGCCGCGGCGATCTAGCGGCTGTCGGCGGGATGCGGAGTCCCGCCCAACACAAGAGAGCGAAAAGCCATGTCCGGCGATAAAAAGCAGAACCTGCAGGACGCCTTCCTCAACAGTGTCCGGAAGACCAAGACGCCCCTGACTATCTTTCTCGTCAACGGGGTGAAGCTGCAGGGCGTTGTCAGCTGGTTTGACAATTTCTGCGTCCTCCTGCGCCGGGACGGCCAGGCCCAGCTTGTCTACAAGCACGCCATCTCCACCATCATGCCCGCACAGCCTGTCCAGCTTTACGAGCCCTCCGAAGACGAAATCGATTGACCGGTCACAGCGTCAGCCGTGAGGCGCCTGTCCAGGGCGCAGTGGTCATCCATCCCGAGCGGGACGGAAGGGTCTCCGGGCGCAGTCCGGAGGCACGGCTGGAGGAAGCCGAAGGGCTGGCGAGGGCGCTTGACCTCGAGATCCGCGACAGCCTGCTCGTCCACCTTCGTAAGCGCACGCCAGCGACGCTGTTCGGATCCGGGAAGGTCGAGGAAATCGCGGCCCTCTGCGAGTCCCTGGATGCGGACGTGGC
>CAMAOY010000100.1 GCA_945859865.1 Phenylobacterium deserti | reverse complement strand
GTCGAGGTTGATCTTGCCGTTCATCTTCAGGCCGTAGATCGGATAGCCGCCATCGCCGGGCGCCAGCTTGCCGCCCTTGGCGACCGTGGTGCCCCGGATCACGCCCTCGGGAAGGCCCAGCGCCTTCAGGGCGTCCTTGCCGTCAGGCCCGGAGACGAGCTCAACCAGGTTGCGGGTGGTGAGCGGGCGGACCTGCAGCCGCTTGCCACCCTCGACGGCCATGACCCTGACGTCCGCCTGGCCGCCCAGAACCCGCTTCATGCGGTCGGCAAAGGTCGCCAGGGTGTCACCCTCCAGCACCGTGAGCGTGGTCATCGGCCCGTTCAGGCGGGTCCGTACCTGGAACTGGTCCCCGACCCGCACCGAGCTGATGGCGTCGAGACGGACGGAGTCGCCGGCGTTGATCGCGCCCGTCGGCAGGCCGAGGCGATCGAGGACACTTGCCCCCGCCGCATCGACGGTAATTGCAGAGGGCGCGACATAACCGTCCTTGCCCGAAAACCGCCGGGACCACTCGATGTCGCCATTGGTCGGGTTGATCTGCGCCAGGAAGCCATCGACCTTTCCGACCGCCGGCAGGGACGGAAGATCCGTCTTTGTGGTCCCGGTCAGGAAGACCCGGTCATTGGCAATGGCCATGCCCGTGGCCGTGTCGTCACCCTGCCCGCCAAAGAAGGTCAGGCGGTCCTGGCCGGAGGAGTTGAGCGAAGTCGACAGCCGCGCGACGAAGGCGTCCTGGCCTCCGGAATAGGCCCGGGTCACGCTTCCGGCGTCGAGGTCGCCTGAAGAGGTGTTGCCGGCCACGACAATGCGGCCGCCGGCCATGCCGATCCCGGTCAGGTCGCCGCCCTTCAGGCTCCCAAGATCGCGGGTCGCAGCGAGGACAGGGGCGCCGCCGGAGAGGTCGAACCGCCGGACCACGCCAAATCCGCCATCGTTCGAGGCGAGATAGAGGTCCGTTCCATTAATGTAGAGGCCGCGCGCCACATCCTTCCCGGCGGTCCCGGCTATGGTCGCCGCGGAATAGGTCACCTTGTTATCGGCGCCCTGCGCGTAGGTCTCAAGATAGACGTCGGACAGCCCGAGACCCGACTGCCCGCCCCGGCCGCCGCTGCTGTTGCCCGCGACGTAGAGCTTGCCGGCGGAGTCCCAGGCCAGGTTCGTGGCCTCGTCATCGCCGACAGACCCTCGTTTCTGGCTCCAGAGCTCCTCACCGGCGGCGTTGTAGACGGTGACAAAGCTGTCGGTGGTGGTTCCCTTGGCCTCGTTGACGAGGCCGGTCTCGGCGCCGATGATCTGGCCCTTGACCTTGCCGGCGATGGCGATCCGGCCGTCATCGGCGACGGACATGGTCAGGCCTGAGGCTTCATCCGACGCCCCCAGATCCCGGGAGAAGAGCAGTTTTCCGGCCGAATCAAACTTCTGCAGGACAACGTCGCGGTCGCCTCGGATGTTCTGGCCGCCCAAAGCCCCGGTGACATCCGACAGGACCAGGACCGAACCGTCCGGCAGGGTCTGCATCGAACGCACGCCGGAAAGGCCGGGATCGATGGTCTTGGACCAGACCTGGCCGCTCGCGAGGGCCGCCTCCGTGCCGGTGGGGCTCGGCGGTGCCAGGGTGTCTGCACCGGTCTGGAACTTCAGGAGCTGGTTGGACAGGACGGCGTCCTTCGTCGCCGGCTTGCCGTCCGGGTCCGGATTCCCCGCCTTCTGGGCCAGGTAGATGGCCGGAACAGTCGATGCGGGGGTCAGGCTGACGGCTTCCGAACTGTCGAGCTTGAGGTTGAGGCCCCAGGTATCCGGCGTCTTGCCCAGGGAGACCGTCTTGGCCCCCACTGTGGTGGTCCGCTCCTGTCCGGCGATCCGGCGGGTCTCGAAGCGGGTGACGAGGCCCTCGGCCGACAGCTTTTCGTTCACAAAGGCGACGAACTTGGGAAGGGTCCGGTCCGAGGGCGACAGGGAGGACAGGTCGATGTCAATGTTGCGGACCTGCCCGAGGCGGGTGACCTGCATGGTGAAGCGGACATCGCCCTGCAGGGCGTCGAGGGTCTGGGTCGGATCCGAGGCCACGAGCGGAGGTGAAGTGTAGGTGGTCGGCGCGGACTTTGAGGCCGAGGTTGACCGCGCCGAGGCGTTCACCTCGCCGAGGGCCAGCCGCAGCCGGTCGAATCGCGCCGAGCCGACATAGTTCACGACCTCGGCGACGCCGGAGCGGAACGTTTTCTGGAGCTGGGCCTTGTCTGCGGTCGAAATCGACTTGGCCTTGGCATTGTCGACGAGCTGGGAGAGCGTGTTCAGGCCGTTGTAGAGGGCAAACAGCTTCTTGTAGTCCGAACTGGCGTTCGGCATGTCCAGGAGTGCCGCATCCTCATTGATGAAGCTGGAGCCTCCCTTGAGGACCTGCTTTGCCGCCTCGGAGAGGCGCGAGGCATCGTTTGCGGGATTGGCCTGGGCCGAAGGCGACCAGGGCGCCGTCGGCGCATACTTCCGGGTCGCGGTAGCGCCAGACTGCGCGCCATAGGCATTTGAAAGCGTATCGGCGGAAATCCCCTGCCCCACCCCGGCGAGGGAATTGAATCCACCCGACTGCCCCGAAGGAAACAGCAGCCCGAGGGAGCTGGCCGAGAAATTCCGGATCGAGGTCACAGAATCCGCCTTACCGACGCCTGGATTGCGCCGCAGTAAACATCCTTAAGACGCAAGCCTTAAGGAGTCCTCACCCGTCACGATCCCCCACGGAACAGGGACAGGATGATGTTCGGCGACTGGTTGGCGATGGACAGGGCCTGGGCGCCAAGCTGCTGCTGGACCTGGAGGGCCTGCAGCCGGGCACTTTCCTTGGCCAGGTCGGCGTCCACCAGGTTGCCAATGCCAACCTCCATCGCATCCGAGAGCTTTCCCACGAACCTGTTGTGGTTCTCGATCTGCTTCACCTGGGCGCCCATCCTGGCGAGGGCCAGACTGACATTCCCGATGGAAGCCTGCAGCAGGCTCAGCGCGCCTGAGGCCAGGGTTGCGGTGGTGATGGACGCGGTCGACGCCAGGGTGATGATGGTGTTGCCGAGACTAAGATCCTGGTTCGCGAGGGTCACGTAGGACGTGGCGCCCGCGTCCGCCAGGAACTTCAGCCCGCCCGGCAGGGAGTTATCCAGCAGATCCGCACCATCGAACGAGGCATTGCGGATCACCTGGGTGATCTGGGACAGGAGGGACTTGAAGTCTGTGTCCAGGGCCTGTCGGGAAACCACCGTGAGGGAGGAGTCCTGGGCGGCGACCACCTTTTCCTTCATCTGGACCAGGAGTTCCGAGATCGACTGGCCAGCGGTCAGGGCGATGTCGCCGATCGACTGCGCGCGATCGAGCCCCATCTTGACCGAGGCGAGGCCGCCGATATCCGCGCGCTGGTTCTGGGCGATTGCCCAGATCGCCGAATTGTCCTTGGAGGTGGAAATCCGCAGGCCAGTGCTGACCTTATTCTGCGTGACTCCAAGTTTGTCGCTGGTCGAGTTCAGGTTGTGCAAGGCAGCCATGGCCGACTTGTTGGTATTGATCGTCAGCGACATTTCGCCCTCCTCGACGTGTCAGCCGCCTGAGTCTTGTTCCGACTCGGGCAGGCTGAGCCCTTCTAGACACCTCCTTATCGCTGGAACGTGGTTTGCAAATGGTTAACGCGCAAACGCAAGCGGCCGCAGCCGGTGAACCGGTGCGGTCAGGGTCGTCACGTCCTGCGCCGAAGCGCAGGCTCAGGCTCAGACGACGGTGCTGATCACCACGCCTGCGGTGTATCTCTGCTCGCTCATCATCTTCAGGATCTCTTCCACCGGATATTGCGAGACGATTTCGCCGGTGCTGCGATCGATGGTCTTGTAGACGTACGAACTCCCGTGGGGCTCGATCACGAGGCGCAGGTCCGCAGAGGGCGCTGGCGTGTATGAGGTAACCGAGAGCTCGGCACGGTCCGTGGACGCCGCAGGCCGGGCCTGCGGTTGGCCAGAAGACAAGTCTGGCGACACCGGAACTGGACTGAGTTTACTTTCCATAGCTCCTATCTCCGACCAAGGTTGGGTACCGAAGGGCGACGGCTTCCGGGACGACGCCAGGCGCCGCCCCGGAACCACCGCGCGCCGCCAAAGCGACGCGCGGCCCGTCACCTATCGGAAGAGGCTCAGCAGGGACGACGGTCCCTGGTTGGCGATCGAGAGCGCCTGGAAGCCAAGCTGCTGCTTGGTCTGCAGGGCCTGGATCTTGGCGCTTTCCTTGGCCAGGTCGGCGTCGACGATATTGCCGATACCCGCGTCGATGGCGTCCTGGAGCTTATTGACGAAGCCCAGGTGGGTGGTCAGCGCCTTGGAGCCCGATCCCAGCTTGGCCAGGGCTAGGGACACGTTCTTGATCGACGCGTTCACCAGGGTGAGCTGGGCGGCTACAGTGGCCTGGTTACTGACCGTGCTCGTGTTCGTCACCGTCACGTTGGCACCGCCCAAGGCCAGGCTCTGGACTGCCACGGTGATCTTGCTGGTGCCCGTTTCATCGGCGAGGGCCGCGAGGTCTGTGGTGCCCTTGATCAGGTTGAAGCCATTGAAGTTGGCGTTGTTGACCGCCTTCGTGATCTGGTCACGAAGAGCCACGTAGTCCGCATTCATGGCGTTGCGCGAAGTCGTATTCAGCTGGGTATCAGACGCCGAGAGCGCCTTTTCCTTCATCTGGTTCAGGAGGTCGGAGATCGTCTCACCGGCCGCCAGGGCCACGTCGACGGAAGACTGGCCCCGCTGCAGTGATTCCCGCACCGAGTTGAGGGCGGTTGAAGATCCACGCATGTTTTGGGCAATGGCGAAGATAGCGCCATTGTCCTTGGCCGACGAGACCTTTTGTCCGGTAGAAATGCGGGCTTGGGTGCTGGTGAGTTCGGACTGGGTCCGGCTCAGATTCTGCATCGCGAGCATGGACGCGACGTTCGTGTTAATGGAAGCAGCCATTAACTTACCTTTCTTCTCAGGTGTCCGGTCCTCGTTTTAAGGACGGGGAGCGTTTTGCTCCGATAGGCTCGCTGCAAGGAGCGGGCCATTTCGAGAAGAGGCGGTGCCCTCTACAAGCTACTGTTTTTACAGTGTTAATCTCTGATTATGCATGTCGGGGGCGGCACATATTGCCGGGATACAGGCAAGTTTTGCCGGGCCCGCCAGGCAGTTTCAGCCCAGCGTGCAGGGTAAGGGGGGACCAGGCGGGCCGAAATCCGGCCCGCCTGGCCCTGCGTCCTAGCGGAAGAGGCTCATCAGCTGCCCCGGCCCCTGGTTAGCGATGGACAGGGCCTGGAATCCGAGCTGCTGCTTGGTCTGCAGGGCCTGGATCCGGGCACTTTCCTTCGCGAGGTCGGCGTCAACGATGTTTCCGATGCCGGCGTCGATCGCGTCCTGAAGCTTGTTCACGAAGACCAGATGCGTCGAAAGCGCACGCCCACCTGTTCCCAGCTTGGCCAGGGCCAGGGAGACGTTCTGCAATGATGCGTTCACCAGGGAGAGGGCGCCCGACGCGAGGGTGACAGTGGAGACCGAAGTCGTCGCCGTCACCTTCACATTTGCGCTGTCCAGCGAGAGGTCCTGGGCCTTGACGGTCAGGAGGCTCTTGCCGGTCTCGTCCGCCAACGCCATTACGTCCGGGGCGTTCGCCTTGATCAGGTTGGCGCCGTTGAACCCACCGTTGTTGACAGCCTTGGTGATCTGGTCCCGGAGGGAGACAAAGTCAGCATTCATCGCCGCCCGTGAATTGGTGTTCAGTTGTGCGTCCGCCGCCGCGAGGGCTTTCTCCTTCATTTGGATCAGAAGATCCGAGATGATTTCGCCGGACGCAGCCGAAACATCCACCACGGACTGACTACGCTGGAGAGACTCCCTCACGGCATCGAGTGCGCGGGAGGAGGCCCTCTGGGTGGTCGCAATGGCAAAGATCGCGCCATTGTCCTTGGCAGTGGCCACTTTGAGGCCGGTTGAAATCCGCTGCTCAGCGCTCCTCAGTTCCGCTTGTGACGCGTTCAGGTTCTGGAGCGCCAGCATGGCGCTCACGTTCGTGTTGATGGATTGAACACCCATGTCGTACCTTCCATTCTGGTCGGGGTTTTCGTCCGGCTTTTGCGGACGCGCGATTCTTCGCAATGGGATCATCGCAACAGCCAGGCCAACCCGCGCGAGCGCCGGATCTGCTTCAGGTCGTTGAATTCAAAGAATTTTTAGATTAGGAAGACGCGCACAATGTGCGCCGGAAGCCTGTCCTTGCTAGCCGACCGGCAGGATCCGCCGGGCGCTTCCTGCCGCCTTACCTTGGCTCGGAGGCGAGCAGGTTGTCGAAGTAGGCGATGGTCCGCGAAAGCCCCTCGTCAAGCTCGATGGTCGGCTTCCAGTCCAGGAGCCGCGCCGCGAGGCTGATGTCCGGGCGCCTTTGGCGCGGATCGTCTGGCGGCAGGGGCATGTGGACCAGGCGCGAAGCGGACCCGGTCAGGGCGATGACCCGCTCGGCCAGGGCCCGGATGGTGAATTCGCCCGGATTGCCCAGGTTGACGGGGCCAGTGACCTCGTCCGGTGTGTTCATGAGGCGCAGTATGCCCTCGACGAGGTCGTCGACGAAGCAGAAGGACCGGGTCTGGAGCCCCTCGCCATAGAGGGTGATGTCCTCGCCCTTCAGGGCTTGGACGATGAAGTTGGAAACCACCCGCCCGTCATTGGGATGCATGCGCGGGCCATAGGTGTTGAAGATCCGGGCGACCTTGATCTTCAGGCCATGCTGGCGGTGATAGTCGAAAAACAGGGTCTCGGCGCAGCGCTTGCCCTCGTCGTAGCAGGAGCGGATGCCAATGGGATTGACGTTGCCCCAGTAGTCTTCGGTCTGCGGATGGATGACCGGGTCGCCGTAGACCTCGCTGGTGGAGGCCTGGAAAATCCGGGCGCGCCGGCGTTTGGCGAGGCCCAGCATGTTGATGGCGCCATGCACCGACGTCTTGGTCGTCTGCACGGGATCGAACTGGTAGTGCACGGGCGAGGCTGGGCAGGCCAGGTTGTAGATCTCGTCGATCTCCGCGAAGAGCGGGAAGGTCACGTCGTGCCGCAGCAGCTCGAAGGCCGGATTTCCCATCAGGTGGGCCACGTTGCGACGGGCACCCGTGTAGAAATTGTCGACGCAGAGCACCTCGTGTCTGGCCTCGAGGAGGCGTTCGCAGAGATGCGACCCGATGAAGCCCGCTCCACCGGTGACCAGTATGCGTTTCATGGGACGGGCAGTCTCCGCGCTCGGAAGGGAATCAGGCCGCCGCTTCAGCGCTGGCGGCAAGACCCTGCATGATCATCCGGTTGACGTCGATCAGATCCTGGATGTCGTCCTCGCCGCGGATGACTTCGCTGGTGTACTTGTTCACCCAGATGGACAGCGAGATGATCCCGGCCCGAAGTTCCTTGGGCAGGCCATTGCCGGCTTCCGCGCAGTCGGTGGCCAGGACCGACCACATACGACGGTTCCAGTCGAGGGCGGGAACCCTGCCGGCAAAATCCTTGGGATCGAGACGCGCGGCCTCTGCGAGGGCGAGGGTCACCTGAGCGAACAGGCGATACTCGGTATCCCTCGGGGTCTCAGCGCTCTTCGCGGCCTGCTGGTACGCCCTCAGGGACATTTCCCATCCTCAAATCTTCGTACTCAATAAGCTTACGGCAGCCCAGCAAGGCCTTGTAGTAGTCGCGCTGCATGCAGCACCGCGAGACCGTCACGCACTCGGCGAGGACCTGGGGGTTCCGGATCACACCCATGAACTCGCCCATCCTCTGAACGAACTCATCATAGAATTTCGTGGCTTCGGCCGGCTCGATGTACATCATCATGACCGGAAGATAGATCCGCCGCGCCGGGGACTTGGCGTCCTCGGGCTGGAGGATATCCTTCTCCCGAAGGACCGAGGCCTTGTTCTGCAGGATCAGCACGCCACGACGGTCGCCGTTCTGGACCACGGCACCATTCAGGACGAACTTTTCCCCGGGCTTGAGGGAGAGTTTCAGAGGCAAGGGGTCATCCTCAATCTATCCGCCGGATGCAAATCCGGAGACCATCTACTTACTAGGGCCTTCCGGGTTAACGATATCCTTATGGGAACCGCCAGTATGGTTAGCAGGGCGTTAACTGTGGGAGCGGCACTGTACGGCGTCTTTAATTCCGGACGGTAGACCCATGCGTGAGCCTTCAATTCCTGCACCGCCCCTGCAAGCCCGCGGCAACGCGGCGGGCCTGATGGGCTCCAGCGCCTCCCCCGAGTCCCTTAGGCTGCTCAGGAAGACCCTCGCAGAGCAGAAGACCCTGCGGATTTCGGGCATACTCGAACGCGCCGTCCAGGACATCAGACACCATCGCCTCGACTCGGCGGCCACACTGGCCCTCGAAGCCCTCCAGATCGACGAGCGCTGCGGTGTGGGCTGGCACATACTCGCCGTCGCCCAGGAGGGGCGCGGGGATTTTGTGAACTCCCTGTCCTGCTACGAGGCGGCCCTGGCCCTCATGCCCGAGGATGAGGAAATCCTGGTCAACCTTGGCCGGCTCGGATTCCGGATGGGCATGTTCGAAACCACCGAAAAGATCCTCGGGATCTTCCTCTCCCGGGTGCCTGGGCATGTCGAAGGGGTCAACAACCTGGCCCTGGCGATCCGGGCCCAGGACCGGGTGCCCGAAGCCATCGAATATCTGCGTAGCTTCCTGGCCCAGCACCCCGGCCACGCCAATCTCTGGAACAGCCTCGGGTCGATGGTGTCCGACAACGGTGACCCGGAA
>CAMAOY010000099.1 GCA_945859865.1 Phenylobacterium deserti | reverse complement strand
CGCCCGAGCGCGACCTCCTGCCCCACGAATACACCCATTCCTGGAATGGCAAGTACCGACGCCCCGCCGACCTCTGGACGCCCACCTTCAACACGCCCATGCGGGACAGCCTGCTTTGGGTCTACGAGGGTCAGACCCAGTATTGGGGGCATGTCCTTGCCGCGAGATCCGGGTTGGTCAGCCGCCAGGACTCCCTGGACTCCCTGGCCATCACTGCGGCGGTCTACCAGAACCGGATCGGCCGGACATGGCGGTCCGTTGCTGACACGACCAACGATCCGATCATCGCCCAGAGACGCCCCCTTCCCTGGGGTAGCTGGCAAAGGTCAGAGGACTACTACTCCGAGGGCCAGCTGGTCTGGCTCGACGTCGACACCCTCCTGCGGGAGAAGAGCGGGGGCAGGGTATCCCTTGATGACTTCGCACGCAGCTTCTTCGGCGTAAATGACGGGGACTGGGGCGTCCTGACCTACCGGTTCGACGACGTCGTTGCCGCCCTCAACCGCCTGGTTCCCATGGACTGGTCGGGATTCCTGCGGGCCCGAATCGAGGACGCCGGAACCCCGCCCCCCCTCGACGGGCTCGCCCGAGGTGGCTGGCGGCTGGTCTACACCGACAAGGCGACATCCTACTTCACGGCCGAGGAGGCCGACCGCAAGATCACCGACCTGACCTATTCCCTTGGGCTTGTCATCAGTCGCGATGGAGATCTGGCTAACGTCCTCTGGGACGGTCCCGCTTTTCGGGCGGGCCTGGCCACGGGCAATCGCCTGGTCGCGGTCAACGGTCGCACCTGGTCCGCGGATGTCCTGAAGACAGCCGTGACCGAGGCCAAGACCACCGGGCGCGTCGAACTTCTGGTCAGGTCCGAGGACCGGTTCCGGACGGTTTCGGTGCCCTGGACCGGTGGCCTCCGCTATCCCCGGCTCGAGCGTATCCCCGGTGCGCCGGACCGGCTCGGGGATATCTTCGCGCCTCGCCCGTGACCGAGGCGGGCGACGAGGTGCAGGTGGACGCCCGGGGGCATCAGTGCCCCGTGCCGACGCTTCGGCTCCGGCGCGCCCTGGAGGCCGCCGGGGATCAGGTCGTCAGGTTAATCGCAGATGACCCCATGGCCCGGATCGATGTCCCGCACTTTGTACGGGAAGCGGGCGCGGTGTTGCTCGAGGCGTCTGAAGCCGCAGGCGTCCTCACCTTCCGGGTACGGCGGGCTCAGGCCTGAGGCGGAAGGCCCTCGATGTGCCGCTCGACCTCGGTGGCCAGGGCGCCGCCCAGGAAGACCGCCTGTACCGACCAGGACAGCCAGATCAACAGAATGACCACAGCGGTCACGGAGCCATAGGCCGCCCCCAGTCCCTGACTCGATTGCACATAGAGGGCGGCCGCCCAACTGGCCGCCAGGGTGAGGATCACCGCCGCCGCGGCCCCCGCCAGGGACGCCCTCCAAAGCACCGGGCGGCTGGACATGGCGTATCGGTAGATCACGCTGAGGGCGAGCAACAGGCCACCGAGGGCCGTCATCCAGGGACCCGCGATCCCAAGGAGGCGAAAGCCAAGGACGGTACCGGCGACCTGCAGGCCGAGGAAGGCCACCGAAAGTACGGGCAGGAGGACGAAGGCCGCTATCAGGAGCCCGAGGGCGAGCAGGTTGAAGCGGACCAGGCCATGCGGCGCATCCTCGTCGTGTACGAAGGACAGGCCCGCCATCAGGGCCTTGAAGCCCTTGTGGGCGGCATAAACTGCCACCAGGAGAGCGGCCCCGCTTTGGGCAGAGAGCGTGCGGATGGGTGCCTGGATCAGGCGGTTGAGTTCAACTAAGAGCAGGTCCCGTGCGCCCGCTGGCAGCAGGCCGGCCATCCGCTCAGCCTGCAGCGCCGCGGCCTCGGGGGTCGAGATAAGGCCATAAAGACCGACGAGGAGCATGAGCCCAGGAAAGACCGCCAGCATCACGAAGAAGGAGACGCCGCCGGCGAACAGCATCATGTCCCGGCCCCACAGCCTCTGCAGGCTGCGCCAGACGACACCGCCCATGGCCGCACCCCGGATCCAAAACTACCCGTTCAGCGCCCCACCGGCCTTCAGCTGGTCAATGTCAGCCTCGGAAAATCCCCAGTCCCGCAGGGCCTCCCGGTCATGGGCGCCGATGGCGGGCGGAGGACCCTGGATAACGCCCGGGGTCTTCGAGAACCTGGGCGCCGGCGCCGGCTGCGTCACCCCCGCCACTTCCACGAAGGTCTGGCGGGCGACGTTGTGCGAATGCCTTGGCGCCTCGTCCAGATCGAGGATCGGGGCGAAGCAGACGTCGGTAGCCTCCATGAGGTCGCACCATTCCGCCTGCGTCCGGGTTGCGATCACGGCCGCCAGTTTGACCCTCAGGTCCGGCCAGGCGCTGCGGTCCATCTGGGACTTGAAGGCAGGGTCAGAAATCCCCGTCTTTTCAAGCAGAAGTGCGTAGAATTGAGGCTCGATAGAGCCGATGGAAATCCACTTTCCGTCAGAACACTCGTAGGTATCGTAGAAGTGCGCCCCGCCGTCGAGCAGGTTGGATCTTCGGCTCTCCGTCCAGGCGCCAGAGGCCTTGAACCCGTAGAACATGGACATCAGGGAGGCCGCCCCATCGCTCATGGCGCAGTCGATGACCTGGCCCTCGCCGGTCTCGCGTGCCTTGATCACCCCGGCCAGTATGCCGAAGGCCAGGTAGAGGGCACCGCCGCCGAAGTCGCCCACCAGATTGAGCGGTGGGACGGGCTTGTCCTCAGTGCCGATGGCGTGGAGCGCCCCGGTGATGGCGATGTAGTTCATGTCGTGTCCGGCAGCCTGGGCATAGGGACCGAACTGGCCCCAGCCTGTCATCCGGCCATAGACCAGTTTCGGATTGCGCTTCAGGGCCAGGTCGGGGCCCAGGCCGAGCCGCTCCATGACCCCGGGGCGGAAGCCTTCGAAGATGACGTCAGCGGTCTCGAACAGCTTGAGGCAGGTCTCGATGGCGGCAGGGTTTTTGAGGTCCAGCCCCACGGAACGTCGCCCCCGGGCGGTGATGTCCGCAGGACTTCCCCGGCCCTGGCCCTTGCGGTCGATCCTCACCACGTCGGCGCCAAGGTCCGAAAGGAGCATGCCGCAGAAGGGGCCGGGCCCGATGCCCGCGAATTCGATGATCTTGAGGCCGGTCAGGGGTCCCTGGCGCATGTCTGTCTCCCTCGGATTATGATTCAAACCTGCCCCGGTTAGGACAGGCCTGGCAAGGTCAGCCGCCCCCGGGCAGGGTCTGGCCATCATCGATTGTGATGACGCTGCCCGCAATCGCCCGGGCCGCCGGACCACACAGCATCATGAAGGCCGCGTCGAGGTCGCTCGCCTCCATGAGGCGCCGGCGCGGGAACAGCTTCAGCTGCTTCTGTCCGCCTTCCGTTCCCCACCAGAAACCGTTGATGTCCGTCTCGATATAGCCCGGGCAGAGGGCGTTCACGGCGATCCCCTTGCGGGTCCATTCCCGCGCCAGGCTCCGGGTCAGCATGGCGACCGAGGCCTTCGAGGCGTTGTAGGCCGACAGGCCAGGAAGCACCGTGTGGCTGGCGATGGACCCTATGTTGACGATGCGCGCATCGGCGCGCTCTGCGGCACCGTTGGCCAGCATAATCCTCGCCGCAGCCTGGGCAGCGAAAAAGACGCCCCGGACGTTGACGTCGAAGGTCTGGTCCCAGGTCTCGACGGTAAGGTCCAGGGCCTGCCCTTCACCGCCAACACCGGCGTTATTGATCAGGATCGAAACGGGTCCCAGGGCCGTTTCGATCTCTCCGAAGGCGGCAGGGATCGTCTCCGCATCGGCGACGTCGAGCTTCAGGGCCATGGCCCGACCGCCCGCTCCGGCGATCTCGCCCGCCAGGGTTTCGATCCTGTCGAGCCGCCGGGCCGTCAGGGCGACGGCCGCGCCCTCGGCAGCCAGAAGACGTGCAAAATGACCGCCCAGCCCGCCTGAAGCACCGGTGATGATCGCGGTCTGTCCCGCCAGCACTCCAGCCAATGCCCGCTCCCTTAAAACGGACTGTCCAGAACGCCCGATTCAACTCTATCTATCTCCACGGGCAGCAGCGTGTCGCCTGGCAATTTCGGAGCCGCTTAGAATGGTGCCTCAGGCTCGCCTCCTGATTGCGGCCCGGACAGACGAGATGGCGGGTCCCCTCTCTGAAGGCATGGACCAGCTCGGCTGGCGCACCATCACCGCAAGGGGCCCCTATGCCGCCGAGGCGGCGCTGCAGGACCTGGGCGTCCAGGCCGTGGTTGTCGACCTTTCCGACGGGATCGAGGAGGCCGAGGCCCTGGCCCGGAAGCTCAGGTCGCTGGCTGCGCCGCGCCGGATACCCGTGCTGGCCATCGGCGGCGGAAGCGGCGCCAGGCCCTCGGAGGCCTTTGACCTGCGCCTGGCGGATCCTGTCTATCCCGCCCAGGTGGCCATGCGGCTGGAGAGCCTCGTCAGGACCTGCGTTGCCGAGGAAGAGTATCGGCTCCGCCAGGAAACCTTTGGACTGATGGGGGTCGCGCTGGAGGATCCCGAGACCAGCCTGGCTCCGCTGCGTCTTTTGGCCGTGGGCGATCCCACGCCGCAGTTCCTCGGGCTGTCAAACTGCCTGGAAGCCGCGGGTGCCGAAGTGGTCGGAGCCTTCACCAGCTACACAGCCTTCGACTTCCTGCATGAGTCTGACTTTGACACCGTAGTGCTCTGGGGAGGCGACGCCGCCGACAGCGCCATGGCGATCGCAGGCGGCATGCGTCGCAACAGCCGCCTCTACCACATACCCTGCCTGCTCTACATGAAGACCCTGGGTGGGATGACCGCTGCCGACGCCTATGCGCGGGGCATCGCAGACGTCGCCTCGCCGGAGACCCCGGAACCTGAAACGGCCTGGCGTGCCCTGGAGCTGGCGCGGAGCTATCGCCGGCAGGCCGCGATCCGGTCGGCCCTGGAAACCGTCCGGACCCAAAGGTTCATGGACCCTGAAACGGGGCTCTTCACCCGCGAGCTTTTCAGCCAGCACCTTGGCCGGCTCGCCAGCGCGGTGCCGGCCAGGAATCGTCCTCTCTCTCTGTGTGTACTCAGGGTCCGCGAGACTGAGGAGGTTGCGGAAGCGCGTCGTTCAGGCTGGCTCGACAAGGCCTTCCCACAGCTGGGTTCGATGGTGTCCCGGTTGATCCGTGTTGAGGACACCGCCGCCCGGTTGGGTCCCGAGCACTTCGCCATCGCCCTGCCCGCGACCCCCGAGGCGGCCGCCCGTGTCGCATCAGACCGGATCGCCGCCGTGATCAGCAGGACGGCCTTCGATGGGGGTGACGGGCGCCGCCCCTTTGTCCTCGAGTTTGACATCGGGGCTGTCGAGGTTGGAAATCCCGCCCACGTCGACGCGGCCCTGGAGGCTGCGGCTGAAATGGCCCGATCCGGGGGTTGATCCTCCGGGGTCAGGCCGCGAGGTCGGACAGGGCCTTCAGGATCATGTCGGCGGCATTCAGCCTCTGGCCAGGGCTCTCCCACTCGCCCTTCACCACCACCTTGTTGTCGGGGCGCAGGCGCCAGGTCACGGCATTCTTCTGGATGTGCTGAACCAGGCCAGCGGGGTTACCGAACACCTCATTGCGGAAGCTGATCACCGCCCCCTTGGGACCAACGTCGATCTTGGCGACATTGGCCTCGCGGCACATCCCCTTGATGCCGACCACCTTGAGCAACTGGGCGGCCTCAGGCGGAAGCGGTCCGAAACGGTCTATCAGCTCTGCGGCGAGGGCCTCCCGGTCCGAGGCGTGCTCGGCGTCGGAGAGGCGGCGGTAGAGAGCAAGCCGGACGTTCAGGTCCGGGACATAGGCCTCCGGGATCAGGACGGCGACGCCGGTGTTGATCTGTGGGCTCCAGCCACGGTCGGGTACCGGTGCGTCCCCGCCCCTCGCCTTGAGCTCCGACACCTCATCCTCGAGCATCTGCTGGTAAAGCTCGACGCCAACCTCCCGGATATGGCCGGACTGCTCCTCGCCCAGGAGGTTGCCACCACCCCTCTGGTCAAGGTCGTGACTGGCCAGCTGGAAGCCAGCCCCCAGGCTGTCGAGGGACTGAAGGACCTTAAGCCGGCGCTCTGCGGACAGGGTGATGGGACGCTCGGATGGGGTCGTCAGATAGGCGTAGGCGCGGGCCTTGGAGCGTCCGACACGGCCCCTCAGCTGATAGAGCTGGGACAGGCCGAACATGTCCGAACGATGGATGATCAGGGTGTTGGCGGTCGGGATATCGAGCCCGCTCTCAACGATGGTGGTGGACAGGAGCACGTCGTAATCACCGTCGTAGAAGGCGCTCATGACGGTCTCAAGCTGGGTCGGTGCCATCTGCCCATGTCCGACGGCGAAACGGACCTCCGGGACCTGCTCCCGCAGGAAACGCTCGATGTCGGGCAGGTCGGAAATGCGCGGGACCACATAATAGGCCTGGCCACCCCGGAACTTCTCCCGGAGCAGGGCCTCGCGCAGACCTACGGGATCGAACGGGGTCACGTAGGTCCGGACGGCGAGGCGGTCCACAGGCGGCGTGGCGATGATGGACATCTCGCGGAGCCCTGACAGCGCCATCTGCAGGGTCCGGGGAATGGGGGTCGCCGTGAGGGTGAGCATGTGGACGTCGGCCCGGAGCTCCTTGAGCTTTTCCTTATGCTTGACGCCGAAGTGCTGCTCCTCATCCACGATTACCAGGCCGAGATGCGAGAACCCGACCTGCTTTGACAGCACCGCATGGGTGCCGATCACCACTTCGATCTCGCCCCTTTTGAGACCCTCCCGCGCTTCGGCCGCCTCCCGGGCCGGGGTCAGCCGGGACAACCGCGCCAACCGGATGGGCCAGCCCTGGAAGCGTTCCGTGAAGGTCTTGAAGTGTTGGCGGGCCAGCAGTGTTGTTGGAGCCACCACCGCCACCTGCAGGCCACTCATGGCCGCCACGAAGGCGGCCCGGAGGGCGACCTCGGTCTTGCCGAAGCCGACGTCCCCACAGATCAGCCGATCCATCGGATGGCCCGAGGCGAAGTCCGCCAGGACGTCCTCGATCGCCGTAAGCTGGTCGTCGGTCTCCTCGAAGGGGAAGCGCGCGCAGAACTCCTCGAAGACGCCGTGTGGCGGCAGAAGGGCATCCGTCGAACGCATGGCCCGTTCCGCGGCGATCCGGATAAGACCCTCCGCCATGTCGCGTAGACGGGCCTTGGCGCGGGCCTTTCGGGATTGCCAGGCCGCGCCGCCCAGGCGGTCCAGCTGGACCCCGTCCCCCTCCGAGCCATACCGGGTCAGAAGGTCGATGTTTTCAACCGGCAGGTAGAGTTTGGCCTCCCCGCCGTACTGCAGCTCCAGGCAATCATGGGGCGCGCCCTGAACCTCCAGGGTGCGAAGGCCTTCGTAACGCCCGATGCCATGGTCGATGTGGACAACCAGGTCTCCAGGCGTCAGGGCCGAAGCCTCAGCCAGGAAGTTGGAGGCGCGTCGGCGGCGCCCCGGCCGTGCCAGGCGGTCGCCGAGGATGTCAGTCTCGGCGATGACGGCCAGGTCCGGCGTCTCGAATCCGGCTTCCAGGGGCAGGACGATCCGCTGCGGCTGGCGGGGATCATTGGCCCGGGCGGCGTCCCAGTAGGGCGCCAGGGCGGCCTGGCCCAGTCCGTGGTCGGCCAGCATCAGGCCCAGGCGTTCAGACGAGCCCTCGGTCCAGGAGGCGAAGAGCACCCGCTTGCCGGCGACAGTGAGGGCGCGGGCGTGGGCCACCGCCGCCTCGAAGAGGTTGACGGAGTCCTGTCGACGCTCGGCGGCAAAGGACCTTCCGCCCCGCGCGCCCATGTCGACGGCGATGCCTCCGGGCTCCCCGGACAGTCCACTGAAGCGCCTGACGCTGCGGGTCGCAAGCGTGGCGGCGAAGGTCTCCGGGGACAGGTAGAGGGCGTCGGGGGCCAGGGGCCGGTACTGGCTGCGGCGATCCGCCTGGTCCCGGGCCTCGAAGGCGTCTGCGACCTGGGCGAAGCGTTCTGCGAGTGCGGACTCCACCAGGGCGTCCATGCCCACCAAGAGCCCCTCCGGAAGGTAATCGAAGAGGGTCGCAAGGCCGCCGTAGAAGAGAGGTAGCCAGTGCTCCATGCCCGCGCGGCGTCCGCCGCCGCTGACGGTGTCGTAGAGCGGATCTCCGCCCGGGGCTCCGAAAGCCTCCACATAGCCGCGGCGGAACCTTGAGACTGCGCCAGCGTCGAGGAGGATCTCGCTGACCGGCAGGAGGGAGACCTCTGAGAGTTGCCGCGTGGACCTCTGGGTCTCGGGATCAAACGCCCGGATGGACTCCAGGGTGTCGCCGAACAGGTCCAGTCGTACGGGTTCGCTTGAGGCGGTCGGGAAGACATCGATGACGCCGCCCCGGATTGCGAATTCACCCTTCTCGGAAACCGTCGATGCTCGATGATAGCCATTGACGGCGAAGTAGCGCTCGAGGTCTGCGACATCGACCGTATTGCCGATCCGGGCGGCGTAGCCCGCCCCTGCGACGGCCTCGCGCGGCGGCAGCCTCTGGCTGGCCGCTGCAATGGTCGTCGCGATGAGGACGCCGGTCTCCTCGACACCGCCTGAAGCCATCCGGGCGAGCGCCGCCATCCGTCGTGCGGACACGCCCCCAGACGGTCCGGAACGGTCATAGGGCAGGCAGTCCCAGGAAGGGATCTCGAGGACTTCGATCCCCTTGCCGAAGAACCGGAACGCATCGACAAATGCCGACATGCGCGCGCTGTCCCTGGCAATGAACAGGGCCGGAGCCTTCCGGCGCCG
>CAMAOY010000098.1 GCA_945859865.1 Phenylobacterium deserti | reverse complement strand
GCCGTCGAGCGGTCGGTAGAGATGAAGGCCGAGATCGTCATCGCGGACGAGCGCGAGGCGGGGCGCCGGGCCCTGCTGAATCTCGGTCACACCTTCGGCCACGCCCTGGAAGCGGAGACCGGCTATGGCGAGGCCCTGCTGCACGGCGAGGCGGTGGGCCTGGGATCTGCCATGGCCTTCCGCTATTCGGCCGCAGCCGGGTTCTGCGGGGTTGAGGACGCCAAAAAGGCGGTCGCCGCCGTCGCCGCCGCTGGCCTTCCCGCCCACCTCTCTGACCTTGGTGGGCGCCGCTTCGCCGCCGACGCCCTCCTGCGCCACATGGCCCAGGACAAGAAGGCCGAGGGCGGGCGCCTAACCTTCATCCTGGCCCGGAGCGCGGGGGACGCCTTCGTCGCCCGGGACGTCGATCCTGCCGAAATGCGGGCATTCCTGATCTCGGAGGGAGCTGTCTGATGTGGGGCGTTATCCTGGCGCTTACCCCGGTGATTATCGGGCTCCTCGCCATCTCGGCTGTGTTCTCGGCCGCAGAAACCGCCCTGACCGGTGCCAGCCGGACACGGATGCACCAGCTCGAACGCGAGGGTGACCGCGCCGCAGGTCGGGTGAACCGGCTGATCTCCGACCAGGAGACCATGATCGGTGCGGTCCTGCTGGGGAATAACCTGATCAACATCCTCGCCTCGGCCTTGACGACCGAGTTCCTGACCCGGGCCATACCGGGCGTCTGGGGCGTAGCGGCGGCCACCGGCATCATGACCGTCCTGGTGCTTGTCTTCGCGGAAGTCCTGCCCAAGACCCTCGCCATCCTTCGCTCGGACGACGTCGCCCGCTTCCTGTCGGGCCCCACCCTGATCGTGGTGAAGATCTTCGGCCCGATCATCTGGGCCATTCAGTGGTTCGTCCGGCGCACGCTCGGCCTGTTCGGCATCAAGCTGGACATGGAGATGGACGTCCTGGCTGCGCACGAGGAGATTCGAGGTGCCGTCGAGTACCACCACTCCGAAGGCCTGGTGGAGGCCCGCGACCGGCGGATGCTGGGCGGGGTGCTGGATCTGTCGGAAATGGATGTCAGCCAGGTCATGGTGCACCGCATGTCGATCGCCATGGTGGACGCAGGCCTGCCAACCCGTGAGGTGGTGGCCCAGGTCCTGAAGAGCGACCACACCCGGATCCCGCTTTACCGGGACAATCCTGAGAACATCATCGGCATCCTGCACGCCAAGGACCTGTTGCTGGCCATCTCGAACGCGGACGGCGACATGTCGAAGGTGTCGGTGGAAAAGATTCGCCGGGAACCCTGGTTCATCCCGGACACCACCAACCTCAAGGACCAGCTGAACGCCTTCCTGAAGCAGAAGAACCATTTCGCCCTGGTGGTGGACGAATACGGGGCCCTGCAGGGCCTGGTCACACTCGAAGACATCCTCGAGGAGATCGTCGGCGAGATCGAGGACGAGTACGACAACACTGTCGAGGGCCTGCGCAGGCAGGCGGACGGGTCGGTGTCGGTCTCGGGATCGGTGGCGGTGCGCGACCTGAACCGCGCCATGGACTGGAGCCTGCCCGACGAGCCCGCCGTCACGGTCGCGGGCCTGGTAATCCATGAGGCCCAGACCATCCCGAAGATCGGCCAAGCCTTCATCTTCCACGGCCACCGTTTCCAGGTGGTCAAGCGCGTCCGAAACCGCATCACGGCCCTGAAGATCTCAGCGCCGCTGGATGGCACCGAGACCGCCTGAACCCCGGCCTCAGAGCCCTTTTGCCTCCAGGGCCGCCAGCACCTTGTCCGGCGTCAGGGGATAGTCCCTGAGCCGCACGCCGCAGGCATTGTAGACGGCATTGGCGATGGCCGCCCCGGAGCCGCAGATCCCCAATTCGCCGACGCCCTTTATGCCCATGGGGTTGGCCTTGTCATCGGCCTCGTCCAGCAGGACAGCGTCAAGGTTGACGATGTCGGCGTGGACGGGCGCCAGATAGCCCCCCAGGTCCTGGTTCAGGAAGGACCCGTAACGGGGATCTACCGCATTGGACTCTGTCAGGGCCGCCCCGACGCCCCAGATCATCCCGCCGGTGATCTGGCTCTTGGCCAGCTTGGCGTTGAGGATCCGGCCGGCTGCGAAGACGCCGAACATCCGCCTCAGGCGCACCTCGCCCGTAACGGAGTCCACGCCAACCTCGGCAAACTGAGCGCCGTAGGTGTGTTGGGACCAGTCGCGGGCGTCTGCCGCCGGGGAGATGCTGCCTTCGACATAAACCCCTTCAGGGCCTGCGCGGGACGCCAGGGCCGCAAGGCTCTCGCTTCGGTTGCCCAGCACGATGTTGCCGTTGGCGAAGTCCATGAGCACCGGGTCCTCGCCGTAGAGGGGCGAGCGCGGATCACTGGTGGCCAATTCCGCCAGCCGGCGGCGCATGACCATGCCGGTCTCAAAGGCGGCCGAACCGGCCGTGGCGGCCCCGAACTGGCCCCCGGAGCCGGGCGCCGGGGGCATGTCGGAATCGCCGAGCTCGACCCGCACCTGGTCAAGGGGCAGGCCGAGGGTCTCGCCGGTGATCTGCGCCAGGATGGTGTAGGTGCCGGTACCGATGTCGGTCATGCCCTGGGTCAGGGTGGCCAGGCCGTCGCCGGTCAGGCGCAGGCCGGCCTTGGCCGGCAGGAGGAAGTTGCCGCGGATCGCCGTGGCCATGCCCATGCCCACATACCAGCGGCCGTCACGGACGGCGCCGGGGGTGGGGTTGCGGCGGTCCCAGCCGAACTGTTGGGCGCCCTCCTGCATGCAGCGGACCAACTGCCGGATAGAGAAGGGCTTGGCGTTGTCGGGATCCACCTCGGGCTCATTGCGGATGCGAAGGGCGATGGGATCCATGCCCAGCCGGTCGGCCAGCTCGTCCATGGCGCATTCCAGGGACAGCATACCCGGCGCTTCTCCCGGCGCCCGCATGGCGCCGGCGTGCGGAATGTCGAGGCGGACCAGGCGATGCCCCGTCAGGCGGTGAGGGGCGGCGTAAAGGTTCCGGGCGAACTCGGCTGCGTGCTCCACGAAGGTCGAATTTCGGGCGCAGTGGGTGACGGCCTCCAGCGCCATGGCGTTGAGCCGACCCGTCCCGTCTGCGCCCAGCCGGACCCGCATCTGCACGGCGGGACGGTGGACGGTCGCCTGGAACATCTGCCGCCGGGTGTAGGCGACACGCACGGGGCGTCCGCTCTCTCGCGCGGCGAGGGCGGCCAGGGTGAGGTCGTCGTAGGACTGGCCCTTCCCGCCGAAGCCACCACCGATGTAACGGGTAAGCAAGCGCACCCGGTCCGAGGGAATGCCGAGGGTCTCAGCCAGGGCGTGCTGGCCGCCCTTGACCATCTGGATGGAGGTGTGGACCACCACCTTGTCCCCTTCCCACCAGGCCGTGGTGGCGCAGGGCTCCATCTGGGCGTGGTTCTGCAGGGGGCTGAACCAGGTGGCGTCGACCGTGACCTCGGAGGCGGAGTATCCCGCCTCGAAGTCACCAATGCGCGCATCCTCCTCGCCCGGGACAGGTCCGGCGGAGTCGATAAAGGACCCGAAGTCGAGGTCTGCATCAGAGGCTTCGTAGGAAATCCGGATCCGGGCCTCGGCTGAGCGGGCGTTTTCCGGCGTATCGGCGAGGATGAAGGCGATAGACTGGCCGTAGTGCTCGACCCGGTCTGACCCCAGGGCTGGGTTGGATCCCCGCTGGCTGCGCGGATTGAGCTTGGCCCCCCGCTGTGCCTGGACCGGGACGTCGAGGTGGCTCCAGGCCAGGACCACGCCGGGGGCTGAGGCGGCCTGCGACAGGTCGATCGCGGTGATGCGGCCGCGCGCGATCGTCGCGGAGACGATGTGGCCGTAGAGGGGCGTCGAGGGGGTCTCGACCTCAAAGGCATAGGGCGCAGTCCCGGTGACCTTCAGCCGACCCTCATAGCGATCCACGGGCTTGCCGATCAGGCCGGACCGGTTCTCGGTGATGGGATTGGGCACCGCCCAGTCTCGAACGGTGCTCATGACCGGCCTCCTTTGCGGGATTCCTGAATGGCGTCGGTCGCCAGGCGCCGGACCAGGGATTTGCGACCGTCGGCGCCCGAGGCGGAAACCAGCTCTGCCTCCGCAGCCTCGCGTGGCGACGCCCCACCCGCGAGGGCCGCTTCCGTGGCCCGGGCGCGCCAGGGCCGGGCAGCGACAGCGCCAAGGGCGACGCGGTCTCCCGCGACGGCGATGCTGGCGAGGGCGCCGACGTAGGAGGCGCGGGCGCGGACCTTTCGCCAGACCTGGCCCCCGGAGGGCGGCGGCGGGAGCTCTACCGCCAGGATCAGCTCATCCGGAGCGAGGTCCGTATCGACCTGAGGCGCATCGCCCGGAAGCCGGTGCAGGGTCTCGACCGGGCGGCGGCGGACGGAGCCATCGGCGCGGACCGTCTCGACCTCGGCGTCGAGGACTGCAAGGGCCACGCTCATGTCCGACGCGCTGACCGCCACGCAGAACTCGCTGGCGCCGAACAGGGCGATGGCCTGAGAGAGGCCGCCCATGGCGCTGCATCCAGACCCGGGCAGCCGCTTGTTGCAGGGCATGGCCGGATCCATGAAGTAGGCGCACCGGGTCCTCTGCATCAGGTTTCCGCCCATCGAGGCCTTATTGCGCAACTGAACGCAGGATCCCGAAAGGATGGCGCGGGCCAGGACCGGATACCGGCTCCGGACCCGGGGATCGGAAGCCACAAGGGTGTTGGTGGCCAGGGCGCCGATGCGCAGTCCGCCTCCGGCGGTCTCGCTGATGTCCGCAAGGGGAAGGCGCCCGACGTCGATCAGCGTGTCAGGCTGCTCAATCTCAAGCTTCATCAGGTCAAGTAGGTTGGTGCCGCCGGCGAGAAACCGGGCACCGGGAGCGGCGGCGGCGAGGCTGAGGGCGTGATCGACGTTTCGGGCGCGTTCGAAGGCGAAGGGCTTCATGCGGCCGCTCCTGCCGCGCGCCGGACAGCGGCGAGGATCTGCGGATAGGCCGAGCACCGGCAGATGTTTCCGCTCATCCGTTCCCGGATCTCGGCGTCCGTCAGGATGACCTTTGCATTCAGGTCCGCCGTCGCATCGCTGGGATGGCCGGCGGCGATCTCGGCCATCAGGCCCACCGCCGAACAGATCTGGCCGGGCGTGCAGTAGCCGCACTGAAAGGCGTCTTCGGTCAGGAAGGCCTGCTGGAGGGGATGCAGGGCCTCGCCCGACGCCAGGCCCTCGATGGTGGTGACTTCGTCGCCATCGTGCATGACCGCGAGGGAGAGGCAGGCGTTGATCCGGACCCCGTTTACCAGGACCGTGCAGGCGCCGCACTGCCCGTGGTCGCAGCCCTTCTTAGAGCCCTTGAGGTCCAGCTGCTCGCGAAGGAAATCCAGCAGGCTTGTTCTCGTATCGACATCGACGGCGTGGTCGACCCCGTTCACCCGGATTTCGGTGCGCACTTCATTCCCCCCGCTCAGACGCTACAGACTGTTACCGGCCCTCGCCGGGCGCAAGCGCTGTCAACGACAGGGCGTGGACCGGGCCGGCGAGTTCTTCGGCGAGCACCTTATACACCATCCTTTGCCGGGACACCCGTGTATGGCCTGCGAAGGCCACGGCGCAGAGCGTGATGTTGAAGTGGCTCTCCCCGTCCGGCCCCGCTCCGGAATGACCGGCATGGCGGGCAGAATCATCCAGGACCTCCAGCATTTCCGGCGCGAAGGCCGCGCTGAGCTTTTCCCGCAACGTCTCAGTGATCCTTCCCATGCGCGCCCTTCGAATCTTGAAACCTGTCTCAACCTCCTCATACTTGGCTGATGGCCGCCGCGTTTCAATACCGTCCCCGCTTCATCGACATCCGGGTCCGGCCGCCGGGCCCGGAGGATGATGCGCGCGATGACGTTAATTCGCTGAAGCCGGGGGAACGCGCCTGCGACCACCCCGGCTGCCGGACTGCGGCCACCGCGCGGGCACCCAAGAGCCGGGACATGCTGCAAGAGCACTACTGGTTCTGCCAACCTCACGCAGCGGACTACAATCGCAACTGGAACTTCTTCGCCGGAATGAGCGACGCCGAGATCCGGCTCCGGATGGAGCGTAGCGCCCTCGGCGACCGTCCGACCTGGGACTTCAAGGCGGGTAAGAACTCACGCGAAGCCGCCGCGGCTTCCCGCGGTTTTGCGTCTGGCACCGGTTACCGCGACCCCTTCGACCTCTTCGGCAAGGGCGGCGGGACGGTCCCGCCTGCAGCCGCCGCCGGCCGCCGCATGGGCAAGCTCGAGCGTACAGCCCTTGCGGACCTCGACCTTGACGAGCATGCGGATGCCACCCGGATCCGGACCCGCTACACCGAGCTGGTGAAGCTCTGTCACCCCGACGCCAATGGCGGCGACCGGTCGGCGGAGACCAAGCTGCAGCGAACCATCCGGGCCTACCAGGTGCTTCGCAAGGCCAAGATGGCCTGACTGCGCCTACCTCACCGCAAGCTCAAGGCGAACACGGTCCCCGTCCTGGGTGGGCTGGAGATTGGTGTTCACGAAAACCCGGGCAGGATCGAGCCCAGCGGCGATGACGGCCTCGCTGATGGTCTTCGCCCGGGCCTGGCCGAGGGCGGCAAGGGCACCGGCGTCGGGCGCGAAGCGGGGCTGCAGCTGGTCGGTCATCCAGTCGATCCGCTCCAGCCTCTGGGCGTCGCCGGCGGCTTCCGTCGCCGGGAACTCCGGGGCCTTCTCCAAGGTCTCCCGGTAGAGGTCGCGGAGTCGGTCAAACCGCGTATTGGCGTCAAGGTCTGCAAATCGGGCATTCGGCTTCCGCTTACGATCGCCGGCCATCATCTGGTCCGCTATGCGGGCGTCCGCCAGCGCCTCGGCGTCCGCGTCCAGGCCCGGCCCGGCCGGAATGTCGAGGTTGAGGGCCTGCCGGTCCGCAAAGGCCGGAACCAGGGCGGCGAAGGCCTCCGCCTGTCCGGGAGCCAGGGTCGAGGCTCCCGGCACAAAGTCCACGTAACGCGCGCCTTCGACCCCCGGGAAGGACGCGGCGAGGGCCTGGAAGGGCGAGGACGCCGCCTTGCTGAAGAGGTTGCGCACAACCTGCCAGACAATCGGCCAGATCCTGAACTTAGGGTCTTCCAGCGAACCTGTGACCGGCACGGTGAGGTCGATCACCCCATTCTTGTCCTTGAGCAGGGAGGTCGCCAGCCGGATCGGCACCGGCACCTTATCCTTGCTGCCCGTAGCCTCGCCCCACTCCAGCTGGTCGATGACCACATGATGGTCGGCGTTCAGCTGATCCTGGACGATCCGGTAGTGCAATTCCGTGGTCAACTTGCCCCGGGCGATGGCGTAGCCGGCGTATCGGCCGGAATAGGGGTTGAAGACCGGCAGTTCGATATTCCGGAAGATCACCGAGATGTCGGTCTGGGCCGTCACGTCCAGGGGATCGAGGGTGCCGCGGATGACGACCGGCGAGCTGGAGCTGATCACCTGGCCGTCAAGCTGTACGGTCGCCGCCCGGCCCGGCCGGTTGGTGGCCCCATCAACCCGGCCCCGGAGGGCTTCGATCGTCGCCGCGAAGTTGGGCGTGATCGCATAATCCGAGAACTGCAGGCGTCCAGCCTCGAAGGTCAGGCGATCAAGGGTGACAGGGAAGTCGGGCTCGGTCCGGTTCTGGCGGAACTCGGTCCGCTGGGCGGCACGGGCGTCAAGCGCCGCCCGCCGGGCCCCGGCCAGACGTTTCGTCTCCTCACGCCGGGCCTTACCCTTGAGGGTGCTCAGGTCCGGGCCCTTGAGGGCCTCAGCCTGGGCCGCCGCCTCGGAATCCTCCGTCAGGAGCGCGCGGATATTGAGGGAGGTGTCCGGCAGCACCTCGAGCCGGGCGTCGAGTCCCGAGAGGCGCCCGGAGGCGATCCGCAGCCCCTTGGGCGTCAGGTCCATGCCCTCAAGGGCGAAGCGCTTCCACGCCAGCAGGCGGGACTGGGCCTCGGTCTCGTAAACCTCGAAGTCATCGAGGGCCGCCGCGCCCTTCCAGCTGAAGTCAGGCTTACGGCTGCTCCGGCCGTCGAAGGCGACGGTGCCCCTGGCGCTGGCCACACCGGCGCGGAGATCCACGCCCGACGGGATCGCGAGGTAGGGTTTGATCCATTCCAGGGGAAGGTCTGCCAGGTTCACATCCAGCCGTGCCGAGGGAGACTGGGGGTTGACCGTTCCCTTGGCCGAAAGGCTGGCGCGCGCGTTGATCCGGGTGGAGGCATCGACCCCCAGGGCACCGCCAGGCGCGGCGAGATCGCCGGTGAGGGCGACGTTCAGGGGTGACAGCCGGAAGCGCGAGGCGGGAGTGACGGCCTGGTCGGTGAACCTGAGGTCTGCGGCGGCGACCTCGACGCGGCCGAGGCTGACCTTCCAGGGTGGGGACTGCGGGGCGGCGGACGCTGGTTTCCGGGGCGCTGCGGCGGGCGGAGCGATACCAGCCACCCGGAGCGTTCCCGCAGCCGTCCGCTCGATGGCCGCGGACAGGCCCTCCAGCCGGATGGCGCCGATCCCGATCCTCTGGCCAGCGAGCGAGACGTCCAGGTCCGCGACATGCACGTGGGCGAGCGAGGCGCCCTCCGTCGCCTTGGGCGCGCGCACGGCGAGCCCACGAATGTCTGCGGACGGCAGGCGGGTGGAGGCCTCCAGCGGGCCCCGAGCAGGCGCCGTCACCGAAAAGGCGGCGGGCGCGAGATCCACCTGCTTCACGTTCACCTGGGCCGCTGGCAGATCCCCCTTGGTGAGGGCCGCGAAGTCCCGGATGCTCAGGGACCGGAGCGTGCCCTTCAGGGCCGCCCCGTCCTCGGTGAGCGAAAGGTTGTAGCCCACCGAGACGTCCGCCTGCCCGTCGCTGAGGGTCAGTGGGAGGTCCTCCCCAAGGAAGCGGGTCAGGGAGACCATGTGAAGGCGTTTCACCACGATCTCGCCC
>CAMAOY010000097.1 GCA_945859865.1 Phenylobacterium deserti | reverse complement strand
TGGTCGAAGGGCCGCACCAGAAGGGGCGCTGCGGTATTGTCCATGATCAGGGGAATGCCGAACTCCCGCCCGATGGCGGCGACCTCGGCGATGGGGAAGACCTCGAGCTTGGGGTTGGGCAGGGTCTCGGCGTAGTAGGCGCGGGTCCGGTCGTCGGTGGCCCGGCGGAAGTTCTCCGGGTCTGCAGGATCCACGAAGCGGACCTCGATGCCCTGGTCCTTAAGGGTGTTGGCGAAGAGGTTCCAGGTGCCGCCATAGAGGGCGGTGGAGGACACTACGTTGTCGCCTGCCCGGGCGAGGTTCTGAATGGCGTAGGCCGAGGCCGCCTGGCCTGAGGCCACCGCCAGGGCGCCGACGCCGCCTTCCAGGGCCGTGATGCGCTGCTCCAGCACGTCCGTGGTGGGGTTCATGATCCGCGTATAGATGTTGCCCAACTCCTGGAGGGCGAAAAGGGAGGCGGCATGGCCGGTGTCGCGGAACTGGTAGGAGGTGGTCTGGTGGATCGGAACCGCCACCGACCCTGTAGTCGGGTCAGCCCGCCAGCCGGCATGGAGGACAAGGGTTTCCGGGCGCTGGGGCGTTTCGGACATTGGGATCTCCCAGGATGGCGGCGCGAGGATGCTAAAACGGTCCTAACAGGGGAGGACGGGGGGTCAAGCCGAGCGTCGCTCGCGGAGGTCCCAGATATTCTGTCAGCCAGAGGCTGACCGCGCCTTCCCAGGAGCCGATACGCGTCGGTCTTTTCGGTGAGATCTACGCTTCCGGCGCCAGCGCTTCGGCGGGAAGATGGTGGGTGCAGTAGGATTCGAACCTACGACCCGCTGATTAAGAGTCAGCTGCTCTACCAACTGAGCTATGCACCCAAGCCTTACGGTGCCTTGCGGCCCCGGGGCGAGGGCGCGAAAAATACTGCAAACCGCGTCGAACGCAAGGGCATGGGATTTGGAGGGTGAAGATGGTTTCGCCAGGGACTGGGGGACGCGTCGAATTCGGATTCTTGGAGCGGCTGGCTGCAGGGGATGAAGGACTCATGCGTGAGGTCCTGGAGATCTTTCTCGCAGAGGCCGCAGGCTGGTCCGGAAGGCTCCGGGCTGCGGACCCCGCCTCGGCTGCCGAGGTGATCCACACCCTCAAGGGATCGGGCCGTGCCATCGGCGCGCAGATCCTTGGCGACCTGTGCGAGGACTGGGAGATGGGCGAGCTCGAGGGTGTCGAGCCCATCCTTGGGGAGTTGGCGTTCGTGCTTGCGGAGGTCGAGGCCTGGCTCGCAGCCTAGATCCTGTTCCGATAAGTGGGAACCGGTTATCGGATCCAAACAGGATCTAACTTTTTGGACGTAGAGCCTGTTTTGCCCCTTCAGACGTTCCATCTGAAGGGGACAGGCTCTAAATCCCGGCCCCGTTGTCGAGGGTCCGCAAGACGGCTTCGTGAGCCTCAGCCTCGGCCGTGATCCAGTTGATGAAGGCCTTGACCTGGGGCAGGCGGCCCTTTGCCTTGGGGTGCACCAGATAGTAGGCGAAATCCACTGCAGTCGCGATCTGCAGGGGAGCCACCAGCCGGCCGGCGTCCAGGTCATCCTGCGCCAGGGTCCGCTTGGCCAGGGCGACGCCGCGGCCGTTGACCGCCGCCTCGATCACCAGGCTGGACTGGTTGAAGCGGGGGCCTCGCGTACCGTCCACCTCGCGAACGCCGCGCGCGGCAAGCCACATGGTCCAGTCTGGACAGGAGTCGTCGGGCTCGGGCGAGCCATCGTGAAGAAGGATGTGCCGCCAAAGGTCCTCGGGCTGGTCCAGGGGGGTCGTCGCATGGAGCTCGGGACTGAGGACGGGGATCACGGTCTCCCCGATCAGGCGCTGTACCTCCATGCCGGCATAGCGGCCGGCGCCGTAGCGCAGGGCGATGTCCACCTCTCCGGCCGTGAGGTCCACCAGGTCCAGGCCCGCGGACAACCAGACATCGACCTGGGGATTGGCCGCCTCGAAACTTCCCAGCCGCGGCACCAGCCATTTGGCGGCGAAGGACGGCGCGGCGGTGAGGGTAAGCCGCCGTCCGTCCACCGCTGCGGTCAGCAGGGAGGCGGCCTCGGCGAGCCTGTCGAAGGCTTCCCGGAGGGCGGGCAGGGCGGTTTGGGCCGCGTCCGTCAGCAGGAGCCCCTTGGGCGTCCTGCGGAAGAGGGGCGCACCTACATAGTCCTCAAGGTTCTGGATCTGCTGCGATACAGCACCCGGCGTGACCGAGAGCTCATCCGCCGCCCGGGAGAAGTTGAGGTGGCGCGCAGCCGCCTCGAAGGCACGCAGGGCGTTGAGGGGCGGCAGCCGTCGTCGGTCGGGAGAACGCTTCACGAGATTTCCTGAACGCTGAGGCAGAAGTCCTCGACTTGCGAATTGAGCCCTGTGCGGTCAGTTTGCAAGCCTTCGGCCTTCTGGCCTGCGCACAGCAGGATCCGGAGGACCGGGTTTTGGGCCCTGGCCCTGTATTCGGAGGCGATCGCCGGTATGGCCGATCCTGGGAAGTTGTCGCGCCGTCGCAGCCTTGTGGTCGTCGGAGGCGGCGCCGGACTCCGTGGCGCGGCACCCCGGGTCACCGGCAGGGTCTGGCTGGCTGGAGCCGGTCCAGGGGACCCGGATCTCATGACGGTCCGCGCTGTCCGGGTCCTGTCCCAGGCGGATGTCGTGGTCCATGACGGACTGGTTCCCGAGGCCATACTGGCCCTGGCTCCAGCTTCGGCCCGGCGTATTTCCGTGGCCAAGCGGAAATCTCGCCACACCTACGCCCAGGAAGACATCAACCGGCTCCTCGTCGGGCTGGCGTCCGAGGGCCTGAACGTGGTCCGGCTCAAGGGCGGCGACCCCTTCATCTTCGGGCGGGGTGGAGAAGAACTGGAAGCCTGCCGCGCTGCGGGCGTTCCCTGCGAGGTCATACCGGGGATCACCGCGGCGCTCGCCGCCTCGGCGTCGGCAGGCGCGCCTCTGACCCATCGCAAGTCTGCCCAGGCCGTCACATTTGTGACCGGACATGCTGCGGGCGATAGCGAGCCCGACCTCGACTGGGAGGCGCTTGCGCGGCCAAACCATACGGTGGTGGTTTACATGGGTGCCAGCACCGCAGGGCGGATCGCTGACCGGCTGATCGCCGCCGGGCGCGCCCCCGGGACCCCGGCCCTGGTGGTCTTCCGCGCCAGCAGACCTGACGAGGTTCGGTGCGTCACCACTCTGGGCGCCCTTGGGGAGGCCGCCGCTGGTGGGTCCGGACCAGCCCTGCTCATCGTCGGAGAGGCCATGGCCGAGGCCATCGCCCTTGCACCGACGGACCTCGTGCGCCGGGAGGAGCGGGCATGAAGGCCCTGACGGCGAACCGACTATCTGACGGCGAGGTCGTGTTCTGGAAGTCCGGAGCCTGGGTCGAGCGCCTGGCCGACGCTGACGTCTTCGCGGCCGAGGATACGGCAGCGACCGCCGAGACCTCTGCCCGTGCCCAACCCACCATGGCCATCGATCCCTACCTGATCGACCTGGTCGAGACGGAGGGATTCTGGACCCCCGTCAGCTACCGGGAGCGGATCCGGGCCCTGGGTCCAAGCAACCACGAACGCCACGGCAAACAGGCGGACGGCGGCGACGCTGTCGAGGCCCTGCGCCATGCGCATGGCGCCGCCCGGTCCTCGGGCCGCGTCAACCTCATCCGCCGAAAGTAGGTCACAGCATGTACCGTTACGATGCCGTCGACCGCGCCGTACTGGCGGACCGCGCCGCGGAATTCCGGGATCAGGTCCGACGCCGGCTCTCCGGCGAGCTTACCGAGGACCAGTTCAAGCCCCTCCGGCTCATGAATGGTCTCTACCTGCAGCTCCACGCCTACATGCTCCGGGTGGCGGTGCCGTACGGCTCCCTCGATCCGCGCCAGATGCGTGCGCTTGCCGACATCGCCCGTCGCTTTGACCGGGGATACGGACACTTCACCACCCGCACCAACATCCAGTACAACTGGATCCGGCTGGCGGACGCTCCCGACATCCTGGACGTGCTGGCGGCGGCGGACCTCCACGCCATCCAGACCAGCGGCAACTGCATCCGCAATGTCACGGCAGATCCCTACGCGGGCGCTGCGGCGGACGAACTGGAAGACCCCCGGGTCTGGTGCGAAGCCATCCGCCAGTGGTCGAGCCTGCATCCCGAGTTTTCCTTCCTGCCCCGGAAGTTCAAGATCGCGGTGACGGCCTCGCCGCATGACCGCACAGCTGCGAAGGTGCACGACATCGGCCTTCTCCTGCGCCGTGGCCGCGATGGCGCGACAGGGTTCGAGGTCATTGTCGGCGGCGGTATGGGCCGGACGCCCTACGTCGGGCCGACCCTCAAGGCCTTCCTGCCCTCTGACCGGCTGTTCTCCTACCTGGAGGCCGTTCTGCGGGTCTACAATCGGCATGGTCGCCGGGACAACATCTACAAGGCCCGGATCAAGATCCTGGTGGCGGCCCTGGGCGCGGAGGCCTTCGGCCGCGAGGTCGAGGCCGAATGGGAGAAGATCGGCTCTGCCGGCGACCTTCCCGGGTCAGAGATCGCCCGGATCCGCGACGCCTTCACCCGGCCGGAACTGGCAGACTCCCCGGCGCCGGGTGACTTCGAGGCCCGGCGGGCCGCTGAGCCCGCCTTCGCCCGCTTTGTTCGCAACAACCTCAGGGCACACAAGCTGCCGGGCTATGCCATCGTCGACGTTTCCCTGAAGGGGTTTGGCGAGACGCCGGGCGACATCACCGCTGACCAGATGGATGTGGTCGCGGACCTAGCGGAACGCTTCGGGCTGGACGAAATCCGGTCAACCCACGAGCAGAACCTCGTCCTGCCCCATATCCGGCTTGCGGATGTCCACACGGTCTGGAAGGCCCTCGATGCTGCGCGCCTGGCAACGCCGAATATCAACCTCATCAGCGACATCATCGCCTGTCCCGGCCTGGACTACTGCGCCCTGGCCAATGCCCGGGCGATCTGTGTCGCCCAGGACATCGCCCGGCGCTTCGAGGCGCCGGACCGGGCGGAGGCCATCGGCGAGCTGAAGATCAAGATCTCGGGCTGCATCAACGCCTGCGGGCATCACCATGTGGGCCACATCGGCATTCTCGGCGTCGATAAGAAGGGCGAGGAGTTCTATCAGCTCACCCTGGGCGGATCGGGAGCTGAAGACGCCACCGTCGGGAAAATGCTCGGACCGGCCCTGCCGATTGATCGGGTGACCGACGCCGTCGAGGCGATCGTGGACGCCTATCTCCTGCATCGAAAAGATGGCGAGCGCTTCCTGGATACCCTGCGCCGGACGGGCGACGCCCCTTTCAGGGAGGCCGTCTATGCCGATGCTCATTAGGTTGTCCGACGGCGTGTTCTCCCAGGTCCAGGACGACTTTGTCCGCCTTGGCGATGAAGAGCCGGTGGCGGAGGGCGATGTCATCATCAGCCTGGGCCGCCTGCTCTCGGGCCAGGTGGCAAGGGTAGGCGGCGGGCGAATTGGGGTCTGGCTCGAGCCAGCGGACGAGGTCGAGGCTCTGGCTGGCCGGCTGGACGAGGTCGATCTGGTGGCCCTGGCCTTCCCGAAATTCCGGGATGGTCGCGCCTTTACCTCCGCCCGACTGCTGAGGGAGCGCCTGGGCTTCACCGGCGAGGTCCGGGCCGTCGGGGACGTGCTCCGGGACCAGGCCGGCTTCATGGCCCGCTGCGGCTTCGACGCCTTTTCGCCGGCGGACGGCTCCACCGTCGAGGCCTGGGCCGCCGCGGCTGGCCGACATCGCCATGTCTACCAGAGGGCTGCCGACGGGCGCGCACCTGCCTTTGTCGAGCGGGGGAGTTTCTGAAATGGCCTATGACCCTGCCGAACTGCCTGACCTTGAGGCTCGCCTTAATGCGGAACTGAGACGCGCCGAACCCGAAGCCATTCTGGCCAGGGCTATCGAAGCCTTTCCGGGCTCCCTGGCCCTGGTGTCATCCTTTGGAGCAGAGTCGGCTGTGCTCCTGCACATGGTCGGGAAGCTCCAGCCGGACCTGCCAATCCTCTTCCTCGACACCGGCATGCTGTTTGCACAGACCCTCGACTATCGGCGGGCCCTGTCGAACCGTCTTGGGTTGAGCAATGTGCGGGATCTCCGGCCCGCCTTTGCGGACCTGGCGACCACAGATCCGGGGAGCGACCTCTGGCGGCGGGACACGGACACCTGCTGCGAGGTGCGCAAGGTCCTGCCCCTCGAGCGCGGCCTTGGGGATTTCGAGGCCTGGATCACTGGCCGCAAGCGCTTCCATGGCGGCGACCGCATGGCCCTGCCGGTGGTGGAGCGCGCCGACGGGCGCATCAAGTTCAACCCCCTGGCCAACTGGGACAAGGCCGCGCTCGAGGCCTATATGCAGGCCCACGGCCTGCCTGCGCACCCGCTGGTTGAACACGGCTATCCCTCGCTTGGGTGCTGGCCCTGCACCCAGCCGGTCGAGGTTGGACAGGACGTCCGGGCCGGCCGCTGGGCGGGTTCCGAAAAGACCGAATGCGGGATACACGTCGCCCGCGCGCCGGGGGCGGTGAACGACCTCGGCGGCGATATCTGATCCTGCGTTCCGCCCGGAAATCCTCGTGACCGACGCCCCTGCCGCGCCCCCAAAGAAATCAGGCGCCTTCGCCGAAGAGACCGTGACCTGGGTCCGTCACTGGACGGACAGGCTGTTCTCGTTCCGCACGACCCGTGACCCCGGATTTCGTTTCCAGAGCGGCCAGTTCGTGATGGTCGGCCTGATGGTCGAGGGCAAGCCGCTGGTGCGGGCCTATTCCATCGCCAGTCCCTCCTGGCACGACGAATTGGAGTTCTACTCGATCAAGGCTCCCAACGGCCCCCTGACCTCGCGGCTCTGCGACATCGAGGTTGGCCAGACGGTCCTGATCGGCCGCAAGCCCACCGGGACCCTGGTCCTCGATGGCCTGAAGCCGGGCCGACGCCTCTACATGCTGGGGACGGGTACGGGCCTGGCCCCCTGGCTGTCCCTGGCCCGGGACCCGGACGTCTTCGAGCGCTTTGACACAGTCGTGGTGACCCACACGGTCCGCGAGGTCGCCGACCTCAACTACCGGGAACTCTTCGAGCGGGAGCTTCCGAATGACGAGCTCCTCGGCGAGCTCATCGGACCCAAGTTGAAGTACTATCCGACCGTGACCCGGGAGCCCTTTCCGACCCGGGGACGGATCACGGACCTGATCGATTCCGGCCAGATGTGCAGGGACCTCGGCCTGCCCGAGCTTGACCCGGCGGTCGACCGCCTCATGCTCTGCGGCGGGCCCTCGGTCCTGAGCGACCTGAAGCCCCTCCTGGAGGCGCGCGGGTTTGTCGAAGGGTCCCTGGCGCAGCCCGGGGACTATGTACTCGAACGGGCCTTCGTCGAAAGCTGACCTGCTCAGGCCGGCGGGCAGCCCTTGAACTGGCCCACCCGGCTGACCGTCAGGTGGATCAGGTTCAGCTTCATGATCGGCTTCATCGAGGCGGAACCGGATCCGGTGAAGAGGTCAATGCGGTTGCCCTTGATCGCACCTCCGGTATCCGAGGCATACCAGTAGCCGTCATGGACCCGGCCGTTGGGCATCCGCAGACCCACGGTCTCCTGGATGAAGAGGACGGTCCGCCTGGGGATGAGGCGGGGATCGATGGCTGCGGTGCGCATGGCCACCACCTTGCAACCGAGGGAGTCCAGGGTGCCGACCCCGTGGGCGCCGATGTGGTAGAGGGTGGCCTTGAGTTTCATCTCGGGCGAGCCGGGGATCGAGCCGGTCATGGCGCCCATGAGCAGGTCGCCCAGGGGATCAGGCGCAGCCTGTGCGTCAGCAGCTGCTGGGATTGCGGCAAGCAGGGAGGTCAGGGCGGCCAGGGCGGCGAGGCGGCGTCGCATGACGTCTCCTTCTTCGTCGTTGATCTGTCGTCGGTGGACTTTTAACGATGGCGGGCGTTTTCGGCAACCTGGGGGCCCCGCGTGAGATTCTTCGGAGACTCGATCTCGGGCAACTGCCTGAAGGTGAAGTGGACCGCCGATCACCTCGGCCTGCCTTACGAATGGGTGGAAACGCGCGTGCTTACCGGCGAGACCCGGACCCCGGATTTCCTCGCGATGAACCCGGCCGGGCAGGTGCCCCTCGCCGTGCTCGACGACGGCAGACCCCTGGCCCAGTCGAACGCCTTCTCCCTCGCCGACATGGCGTTGCTGCCGTACACTCGCTTCACCCCCGAGGCGGGTATCGACCTTTCCCGTTGGAAATCCCTCGCGGTCTGGATCGGTCGGAGTGAAACTGTGCTTGGCCTCGCCCCCTTGGGAGCCTCCTAATGACCCCTTGCCTCCGGGTGCTCCCTTTCGTGCTCGCCGTGACAGTCGGGGCTTGCGGCCCCGCCCTCGCCTGGGGCTCCTCTGGGCATCGCATGGTCGGCCTGGCGGCAGCCGAGGCGCTACCTGCGACGCTTCCGGCCTTCCTTCGGAGCCGGGAGGGGGCCGCGGATGTGGGTGAGCTTTCTCGCGAACCGGACCGCATCAAGGGGTCCGGGCGCGCCCTTGGGGTGTCCCTCGATTCCGGACATTTCCTGGACGTCCTGGACGACGGGACTGTACTTGGCGGACCCAAGCTGGAAGCCATGCCCACGGACCGGGAGGCCTATGAAACGGCCCTGAGGACGGCGGGGACAAATGCCTGGAAGGCTGGCTGGCTCTATTATTCGATCCTTGAGACCCAGCAGCAGCTGACCCGGGACTTCGGCATGTGGCGGGTCCTCGAATACGCAGTCAAGACAGAGAAGAACCCCACGCGGCGGGCCTGGTTCCGGGCCGACCTCGAGCGTCGTGAAGCGGCCGTGCTCCAGACCCTGGGGCGTCTTTCGCACTTCGTGGCGGATGGTTCCCAGCCCCTCCACATGACCATCCATTACAACGGCTGGGGTGAGGGCCCGAACCCGGAGGGCTTCACGACGGCACGGATCCACGGTCCGTTCGAGGG
>CAMAOY010000096.1 GCA_945859865.1 Phenylobacterium deserti | reverse complement strand
GGAGACCGCCGGGGTTGCACTCTTCTCGGCGGAAGGTGAACTTCTGGCCCGGGCCCACCAGGTCTGGATCGTCATGAGTGCGCCACCGGGGCCGCCGATCGCCGTCTGAGCCCGCCTGGGACCGTACGGAAGGAAGAGGGAAGGCCGAGATGAAGCCCGCCTCCATGTCGGACTATCGTGAACTCGCCCGGCGACGCCTGCCGCCCATGTTCTTCGAGTACATCGATGGCGGGTCCTACGCGGAGGAGACCCTCCGCCGGAATGTCCGCGATCTCGAGGCCATCGCCCTGCGCCAGAGGGTGATGCGCGACATGTCGAAGGTGGACCTCTCGACCACACTCTTCGGGCAGACCCTCGCCATGCCAGTCGCCCTTGCCCCATTGGGGATGGCCGGCATGTACGCGGCCCGGGGCGAGGTCCAGGCCGCCCGGGCGGCGGCGGCGGCCGGAATCCCGTTCTGCCTCTCCACTGTGGGGATCTGCTCCATCGAGGAGGTGGCTGCCGCCGGGACCCCACCCTGGTTCCAGCTCTACATGCTGAAGGACCGGGGCTACATGCGCGACCTCATCGCCCGGGCCCGGGCCGCAGGTTGCCCCGTACTGGTCTTCACCGTCGACCTGCCCCTGCCAGGCGCCCGCTACAGGGACGTCCGGTCCGGCTTCACCGGGCTCAGCGGACTTCCGGCGGCGATCAACACCCTGGTGCAGGGAGCGACCCACCCGGCCTGGTCCTGGGATGTCTTCGTGAAGGGCCGTCCCCACACCCTCGGTAATGTTCAGGCGGCCGTCGAGGGCAGCGGCGGGGTCAATGATTTCCTGGCCTGGATCGCCCGTAACTTCGACCGGTCGGTCACCTGGAAGGACCTCGACTTCGTCCGGGAGATCTGGGACGGCCCGATCGTCATCAAGGGCGTGCTGGACCCCGACGACGCCCGCGACGCCGTCCGCGCCGGTGCCCAGGGCCTGATTGTCTCCAACCACGGAGGCCGGCAGCTGGATGGGGTCTGCTCCTCCATCGCCGCCTTGCCGCGCATCGCCGACGCTGTCGGCGACGACCTCGAGCTCCTGATGGACGGCGGAATCCGGTCCGGCCTGGACGTCCTGAAGGCCCTGGCCCTGGGCGCCCGCGCCTGCCTGGTGGGACGCCCCTGGGCCTGGGCCCTCGGCGCTGGCGGGGAGGCCATGGTGGCCCGGATGCTGGGCGTCATGCGCTCGGAGCTCACCACCGCCCTGATCCTGACGGGCTGCGCGAAGGCTGCGTCTGCCGACGCCAGCCTGCTTGATGTTGCAGCGCCCTAGAATCTTTCGCTCCGAGGCCCTCGCAGGCGTCGACAAGCCCTTCTACAGCCGGTAATGCGACGCGGTTGTGCGCGCGAAAACGGCCCCTGCGGCCGCCTTCGATTACGCCTTAATGTGATGGGAGTAGGGGTCGCCATGAGGGCTCCAGAGAAGCAAGGTCTGTACGATCCGCGCAACGAGCATGACTCGTGCGGGGTGGGGTTTGTCGCCAACATCAAGGGGCGCAAATCGCACGAAGTCGTGGCCAGCGGTCTGGAGATTCTCATCAACCTGGACCACCGCGGTGCCGTGGGTGCCGATCCCCTCGTGGGCGACGGCGCCGGGATTCTGATCCAGCTTCCCGATGCCCTGCTGCGCGACTGGGCGGACTCCGCCGCGATCAATCTTCCCGAGGCTGGCCATTATGCGGTGGCCATGTGCTTCCTGCCCCAGGACCAGGAGACGCGTGACGTTGCGATCCAGCAGTTCGAGCACTTCCTGAAGGTCGAAGGCCAGGTCCTGCTGGGCTGGCGCGACGTGCCCACCGACACGACGGGCCTCGGGGCCGCCGTCCTGTCCCAGATGCCGGTCATCCGCCAGGCCATCGTCGGCATGGGTCCGAATGTTCGCGACCAGGACGCCTTCGAGCGCAAGCTGCTGACCATCCGCAAGCAGCTCCAGAACCCGCTTGCAGAACTGGCGGTGCAGAAGAACCTGCCCAACCTGACACAGCTCTACCTGCCGTCCTTCTCGACGCGCACCGTGGTCTACAAGGGCCTGCTCCTGGCCAACCAGGTCGGTAGTTTCTACTGCGACCTGCGCGATCCGCGCACGGTCTCGGCCCTTGCCCTCGTCCACCAGAGGTTCTCGACCAACACCTTTCCGTCCTGGAAGCTGGCCCACCCCTACCGGTTCATCGCCCACAATGGCGAGATCAACACGGTCCGGGGCAATGTGAACTGGATGAACGCCCGCCGGCGCACCCTGGAGAGCGACCTCCTGGGGCCAGACCTCAACAAGATGTGGCCGCTGATCCCGCACGGCCAGTCCGATACGGCCTGCCTGGACAACGCCCTTGAACTGCTGATCGCCGGCGGCATCCCGCTCGCCCAGGCGGTGATGATGCTGATCCCTGAGGCCTGGGCGGGCAACCCGCTCATGGATGCCAAGCGACGGGCCTTCTACGAGTACCATGCCGCGCTCATGGAGCCCTGGGATGGTCCCGCCGCCGTGGCCTTTACAGACGGTCGCCAGATCGGCGCCACCCTGGACCGGAATGGCCTCCGCCCGGCCCGTTTCATCATCACCGACCAGGACAACGTCATCATGGCGTCAGAGGTCGGCGTCCTGCCCGTTCCCGACGAGCGCATCGTCCGCAAGTGGCGTCTGCAGCCCGGCAAGATGCTGCTGATCGACCTTGAACAGGGCCGGATCATCGAGGACGAAGAGATCAAGCGCACGCTCGCAGAGGCAGAGCCCTACGAGGAGTGGCTGTCGCGTACCCAGTTCAAGCTTGAGGACCTTGCCGAGGTCACGCCGGTCGAGCCCCCGCCGCCGGCGGACCCGGCCAGCCTGCTCGATCGCCAGCAGGCCTTCGGCTACACGCAGGAAGACCTGTCGCACTTCCTGGAGCCCATGGCCCGGAGTGGCGACGACCCCATCGGCTCCATGGGATCGGACTTCCCGATCGCCGTGCTCTCGAAGCGCTCGAAGCTCCTCTACGATTACTTCAAGCAGAACTTCGCCCAGGTTACCAACCCGCCGATCGACCCGATCCGTGAGGAACTGGTCATGAGCCTGGTCTCAATGATCGGGCCGAGACCGAACCTGCTCGGACGCCAGGCCGGCACCCACAAGCGCCTTGAGGTCGCCCAGCCTATCCTCACCAATGAGGACCTGGCCAAGATCCGCTCGATCCACGATCTGCTGGACGGTGCCTTCCGCACCGCAACCCTGGACGCAACCTGGCCGTCCTCGGAAGGCCCGGCGGGCCTGGAGGGTGCGATCCAGCGCCTCTGCCGAGAGGCGACTGACCAGGTCCTGGCAAACAGCAATATCCTGATCCTCTCGGACCGAGAGGCCTCCGCCGACCGGATCCCGATCCCAGCGTCCCTGGCCACGGCGGCGGTGCACCATCACCTGATCCGCCAGGGCCTGCGTATGCAGACCGGCCTGGTCATCGAGACCGGCGAAGCTCGCGAGGTGCACCACTTCTGCGTCCTGGCAGGTTACGGTGCCGAGGCGGTGAACCCCTACCTGGCCTTCGAGACCCTCGAGGACATCCGGGTCCGCAACAAGCTGCCCGAGTCCGCGTATGAGGTCCGCAAGAACTACATCAAGGCCGTGGGCAAGGGCGTTCTGAAGGTCATGTCCAAGATGGGCATCTCGACCTATCAGTCCTACTGCGGAGCCCAGATCTTCGACGCTGTCGGCCTCTCCACTGAATTTATCGAGGCCTTCTTCACCGGGACTGCCACCACCATCGAGGGGGCCGGACTCGTGCAGGTCGCCGAGGAGACAGTCCGCAGGCATCGGGATGCCTACGGCGACACCCCGATCTACGCCGACATGCTCGACGTCGGCGGAACCTACGCCTACCGGCTGAGGGGCGAGTCCCACGCCTGGACGCCAGAATCCGTCTCCCGCCTGCAGCATGCGGTGCGCGGCAACCTCCCGGACGAGTACCTGGCCTTCGCCCAGTCCATCAATGACCAGGCTGAGCACCACCTGACCCTTCGGGGCCTCATGCGGTTCCGCAATGCGAAGACCCCGCTCAGCCTGGATGACGTCGAGCCCGCGTCCGAGATCGTCAAGCGGTTCGCCACCGGTGCCATGAGCTTTGGCTCAATCAGCCGGGAGGCCCATACCAACCTGGCCATTGCCATGAACCGGATCGGCGGCAAGTCGAACACCGGCGAGGGCGGCGAGGAGGCGGATCGGTTCAAGCCCCTCGCCAACGGCGATTCCCTTCGCTCGGCCATTAAGCAGGTCGCCTCCGGGCGCTTTGGGGTGACTGCCGAGTACCTGGTTAACGCCGATGACATCCAGATCAAGATGGCCCAGGGCGCCAAGCCCGGGGAAGGCGGCCAGCTGCCCGGCCACAAGGTCGACGCCGACATCGCCCGGGTGCGGCACTCCACGCCGGGCGTTGGCCTCATCAGCCCACCGCCGCACCACGACATCTACTCGATTGAGGACCTGGCCCAGCTCATCCACGACCTGAAGAACGTCAATCCCGAAGCCCGCATCTCGGTGAAGCTGGTGTCGGAAGTCGGGGTCGGGACGGTCGCCGCCGGCGTTGCCAAGGCGCGCGCCGACCACGTGACTATTTCGGGCTATGATGGGGGCACGGGTGCCTCTCCCCTGACCTCCCTGACTCACGCAGGTTCGCCCTGGGAAATCGGCTTGGCCGAGACCCAGCAGACCCTGCTGCTCAACGGCCTGCGCTCGCGCATCGCTGTCCAGGCGGACGGAGGCCTGCGCACCGGCCGTGACGTGGCGGTCGCCGCCCTCCTGGGCGCAGACGAGTTTGGCTTCGCCACGGCGCCCCTGATCGCCTCCGGCTGCATCATGATGCGCAAGTGCCACCTCAACACCTGCCCGGTGGGAGTGGCCACCCAGGACCCGGTCCTACGGGCCCGGTTCACGGGCCAGCCCGAGCACGTCATCAACTACTTCTTCTTCGTCGCCGAGGAGCTCCGCCAGATCATGGCCGAGCTCGGCATCCGGACCGTCTCCGAGATGATCGGCCGGGTGGACCGCCTCGACATGCAGCCGGCCGTCGACCACTGGAAAGCCGCCGGTGTCGATCTGTCGCGCATCCTTTATGACGGCGCCGCCCGGGACCGGGCAGTCCTCAACAACCAGGACCGGCAGGAACATGGCCTGGAGAAGGCCCTGGACCAGCAGCTGATCACCGACTGCGCCGAGGCCCTCGAGGGCCAGGGTCCGGTGCGTGGAAGCTATCCGGTGCGGAACATCAACCGGACTGTCGGTGCCATGCTGTCGGGCCAGATCGCCCGCCGCCATGGACACGCCGGCCTGCCGGACGGCTCCATCAGCCTGTCCTTCGCCGGCCAGGCGGGGCAGAGCTTCGGTGCCTTCGCCGCCCGCGGCCTGACCCTGGAGCTTATCGGGGACGGTAACGACTATGTGGGCAAGGGCCTCTCCGGCGGCCGGGTCATTGTCCGCCAGCCCGCCGGCACCCTTCGCGACCCCACCGCCAACATCATCGTCGGCAATACCGTGCTTTACGGCGCCATTGCCGGAGAGGCCTATATCGAGGGGGTCGCTGGCGAACGCTTCGCGGTCCGCAACTCCGGCGCTGTGACCGTGGTCGAGGGCGTGGGTGACCACGGCTGCGAGTACATGACCGGCGGCGTGGTCGTGGTTCTGGGCGATACCGGCCGCAACTTCGCGGCGGGCATGTCCGGCGGCGTGGCCTACGTCTACGACCCGACGCAGAAGTTCCCGCTCCTGTGCAATGCGGCCATGGTCGATCTTGAGCGGATCGATCCGACTGCGGGCGGGGACGAGGGTCAGCCCAGCCAGCGGGCACCGTCCGTCGATGACGCCGGCATGGGGAACATGCGCTTCCACGACGCTGCGCGTCTGCGGATTCTGGTCGAGCGCCACCTGCTGCATACCGGCTCGCGTCGGGCCGCCCAGATCCTCGAGACCTGGGATGCGGCCCTCGGCCAGTTCTGGAAGGTCATGCCCAGGGATTATCGCCGGGCCCTCACCGACATGGCCGCCACCCACCGGGCTGGCGCCGCTGTCGCTGCGGAGTAAGGAGCCAAGACATGGGAAAGCCCACAGGATTTCTTGAAGTCGCCCGTCGCGACCGCGACTACCAACCGGCGCAGGAGCGGCTTCGCACTTACCGCGAGTTCGTGAACCCGCTGCCGACCGCCGAACTGGTGGATCAGGCGTCCCGCTGCATGGATTGCGGGATTCCGTTCTGTCACAACGGTTGCCCGGTGAACAACCAGATCCCGGACTTCAACCACCTCGTCTACCGCGAGCAGTGGAAGGCCGCCCTGGACAACCTGTTGTCCACCAACAATTTCCCGGAATTCACCGGCCGCATCTGCCCTGCCCCCTGCGAGGCGGCGTGCACCCTGAACATCCAGGACACGCCGGTTACCATCAAGACGATCGAGTGCCAGATCATCGATCGGGGTTGGGAAGAAGGCTGGATCACCCCGCAGATGGCCCCGCGCGGCACGGGCAAGCGGGTCGCCGTGGTGGGCTCAGGTCCCGCGGGACTTGCCTGCGCCCAGCAGCTCGCCAGGGCCGGGCACGCCGTGACGGTCTTCGAGAAGAGCGACCGGATCGGCGGCCTGCTCCGCTACGGCATTCCTGACTTCAAGATGGAAAAGCACATCATCGACCGCCGGGTCGAGCAGATGGAGGCCGAGGGAGTCATCTTTCGCACCAGCTTCGAGGTGGGCGTCAACGTCACCGTCCAGCGCCTGATGGATGACTACGAGGTCCTGGTCATGGCTGCCGGATCCGAGGCCCCCCGCGACCTCCAGGTCGAAGGCCGGGAGCTCGGCGGGATCCATTTCGCCATGGATTTCCTGACCCAGCAGAACAAGCGGGTGGCAGGGGATGACGAGCTTCGCGCGGCGCCGAACGGGGGAATCTCCGCCACTGGCAAGCATGTGGTGGTCATTGGCGGCGGCGATACCGGGTCGGACTGTATCGGCACCTCCAACCGCCACGGCGCCGCCTCGGTGACCCAGCTTGAGATCATGCCCCAGCCGCCGGAGCGTGAGAACAAGTCCCTGACCTGGCCGGACTGGCCCCTGCGCCTGCGTACCTCCTCCAGCCATCAGGAAGGCTGCGATCGCGAGTTCGCCATCGCCACCAAGCGCGCCGTGGGTTCCAATGGCCGGGTCGAAGCGCTGGAATGCGTGCGTATGGAGTGGGTGACGGGCACCGATGGCCGCCAGCACATGCAGGAAGTCGCCGGCAGCGAGTTCCAGCTGAAGGCGGACCTCGTCTTCCTGGCCATGGGCTTCGTTGGCCCCCGAAAGTCCGAATTCACCGAACAGGCTGGCGTTGAGTTCGCTGTCCGCGGCGCTATCCGGGCGGATACGGTCTCCTACCAGACCTCGGTGCCCGGGATCTTCACCTGCGGCGACATGCGGCGCGGCCAGTCCCTGGTGGTTTGGGCGATCCGCGAGGGCCGCCAGTGCGCCCACGCCGTGGACTCCTACCTGATGGGGACCTCGCGCCTGCCGCGCTGACGCGAAGGCGTTTGGCGTCCCTAACGTCGGGGTCTAGGCTGGCGGCATGAGCATCACTGGTCCCCATGTCCTCGCCACCGGCTCCACCCGGGGCATAGGGGCGGCAATTGCCACAGCCCTTGCCGGCAAGGGTGCGCGGGTGATCGGTCACGGCCGTGCGGACGCTGCTGAAGTCCTTGGAGCGGATCTGGCGGACCCGGCGGCCGCGGGCCAGCTTTGGTCTCGGGCCCTGGAACAGCTGGATGGCCACATTGACGTCCTGATCAACAATGCAGGCGTCTTCGAGCCAGCGGGTATCGATCTCCCGGACGAGGACTGGGATGCGGCCTGGTCTCGGACCCTGCAGATCAACCTGAAGGCGGCCGCAGACCTCTCTCGCCTCGCCGTACACCACTTCCTCGGACGGCCGGGGGGAGGGCGCATCATCAATGTCGCCAGCCGCGCGGCCTATCGGGGCGACTCTCCCGCCCACTGGCACTACGCCGCCTCCAAGGCCGGCATGGTGGCCATGACCAAGTCCATCGCCCGGGGGTTTGCCGCCCGTAACGTTCTGGCCTACGCCGTCTGCCCCGGCTTCACCCTCACCGGCATGGCGGACGACTACCTCGCCAGCCGCGGCGGGGCGGGCCTTCTCGCCGACATTCCGCTCGGCCGGGTCGCCGATCCGCAGGAGGTCGCCGCCGCCGTCGTCTTCCTCGCCCTTGAAGCGCCAGCCTCGATGACGGGGGCCATCCTCGACATCAATGGCGCCAGCTACGTGCGCTGAGGCGGGAGTTCCCATGCAGAGCCGTTCCCTGGCTCTGGTCCTGCTGGTCCTGGGCGTTCGCGCCGCCGGACTCATTTGACAGGCGAAGCCAGGGGGCCCCTTCTGTGTCTCCAACAGAACAGGGGAGGAAGACATGGCACCTATTCCAAGGCGCGGAACCGTGGCCGTCACCGGGGCGGCAGGATTCCTTGGAGGCTGGACGGTCCGTCTGTTGCTCGACAAGGGCTATCGGGTCCGCGCCTGCGTGCGCGATATCGATGATCCGCGGCGGACCGCCTTCCTGAAGGCCATGCCCGGCTACGCTTCGGGCCGACTGACCCTGCACGCTGCGGACCTCGACCAGGACGGCTGCTACGACGACATCTTCCGGGGATGCCATGGGGTGGCCCACATCGCCCACGTGAGCACCTACGAGGACCAGGCCTACGTCGCCCGGGTCTGCGACCACATCATCCGCAGCGTCGAGGCCTCAGGCTCGGTCACCCGGGTGGTCCTGACCTCCTCGATCGCCGCCGTGATCTCGGAGGCCGACATCTTCGAGGTCGTCCGGCGTCCGGTCTTCTACGAGGACCGGTACCCCGATGAGTCCAACCCCAAGCGAACCCCGGATCGCGGCCAGGGCTATTCCATGGGCAAGCTCCATGCTGAGCGCGCCTTCGCCGACGCCGCAGAGGACAGCGGCCGCTGGGACGCCATTACCTGCTGCCCGGGGGACAATGTCGGGCCCATCCTTTCCGCCCACCAGAAGGACATGGGCCCCTGGCAGCACAACATCGAGACCATGCTGCTGGGAAA
>CAMAOY010000095.1 GCA_945859865.1 Phenylobacterium deserti | reverse complement strand
AGCGCCCCCACCGGCAGGTGCGCCTCCCGCCCATGACTGAGCCGGCACCGCCGGAACCCCTCCTCACGGAACCCGAGATCGCCGCTGCGGTCCGGGATCTGGCGGCCCGGCTTGCGCCTCGCGTCGCGCCGGACGCCATTGCCGTATGTCTGCTGACTGGAGGTATCTGGTTCGCCTCCGACCTGACCCGGGCCCTCGCCAACCTGGGCCGCCCCCTGAGCTTCGACGCCATCTGGATGTCATCCTACGGCGACGGGACCCAGAGCTCCGGCGCCGGGGCTGTCGTCGCCGGCCTGCAGCGTCCCCTTGCCGGGAGACAGGTGCTGATCCTCGACGATGTCCTGGAGACTGGAACCTCCCTGGAGGCCGCAAGGGCATTGGTCCTCAAGGCGGGAGCCTCTGAGGTCTTAACGGTTGTCTTCGCCCTGAAACCGTCGGTGCAGCCGGGCCGCCGTCCGCCGGATGCCTTCGCCTGGGAGGCGCCGGACAGGTTTCTCGTCGGGTACGGCATGGATGCTGCGGGCGCCTACCGGACCCTGCCCTGGATCGGCGCCCTGCCGGAGGCTTAGTCCAGCCAGGGCGGCATGGCTTCGCGCGACAGCATGTCCTCGTAGGTGGGACGGGGACGCACCAAGGCCCAGTTCGAACCCCGGACAAGGACCTCGGGAACCAGGAGCCGGCTATTGTACTCGCTGGCCATCGACGCGCCGTAGGCGCCAGCGCTCATGAAGGCCACCAGGTCCCCGGCCTCGAGGGGTGGCAGGTTACGGTCGCGGGTGAAGGTGTCGCTCGTCTCGCAGACCGGGCCGACCACGTCGAAGGCAGACAGGGCCCCAGTCCGGGGGTGGACCGGACGAAGGTCGTGGTAGGCGTCGTACAGGGCCGGCCGGATCAGGTCATTCATCGCGGCGTCCAGAACCACGAATCGGCGACCTTCTGGTCTTTCGTGGATGTGCAGTACCTGGGCCAGGAGGACGCCCGCATTGGCGGCGATAAGCCGGCCAGGCTCAAAGGCGAGGCCGATCCCGAGTCCGTCCGTGACCCGGGCGATCATGGCCGCGTAGTCGGCGGGTGACGGCGGTTCCGGCTGGTTGAAATAGGGAACGCCCAGCCCGCCCCCCAGGTCGAGTCGACGGACCGAAAGGCCTCGGGCGCGCAGGCGCTCTACCAGTTCCCGCATGCGTCGGAAGGCGGCCTCCATGGGCGCCAGGGCGCTGATCTGGCTGCCGATGTGGCAGGTCAGCCCCACCGGCTTCAGCCAGGGATCGGAACTGGCCTCTGCGTACAGCCGCTCGGCCTCGGAGAAGGAGACCCCGAACTTGTCTTCGGCGCCGCCGGTGGAGATCTTGGCGTGCCCTCCCGCGGCGACGTCCGGATTGACCCGGAAGGCGATCCTGGCCGGATGGCCGACCTGCTGCCCCACCTGGGAGACAAGCCGCATCTCGGGCTCGGATTCCACGTTGATCTCCGAGATGCCGGTCTCGAGGGCGAAGGCGATCTCACCGGCCTGCTTGCCGACGCCGGAGAAGACGATCCTGCCGGCCGGAACGCCGGCTGCCAGGGCGCGTCGGATCTCGCCCTCCGAAACCGTGTCTGCGCCGGCACCGAGCCGGGCGAGGGTGGCCAGGACCGAAAGGTTGGGGTTGGCCTTGACGGCATAGGCGATCAGGACGGGCCCGCCCTCTTCGCCCTTGAGTCCTGCCCGGGCCATGGCCTCGGCGAGGACGAGGAAGTGCCGCTCCAGGGTCGCGGAGGAATAGATATAGACCGGCGTACCCACCGCTTCGGCAATCCGCGACAGCGGAACGTCCTCGCAGTGGAGTTCGCCCTCCCGAAGCTCAAAATGGTTCATTTCGGCGGGGTCTCCGCCGCCTTGGGAGGCGGCGCGGCCAGGGGCGGCAGGGGTTCGGCGGTGCGGTCGCGCGGGTCGGTGGTCCGGAGGACCTGACCTGGCTCGGCACCGGCGTCGATGTCCCGCGCTTGGCCCGGGCGGGGTTCGGGGCGCTCGAGTCGGCCCAGCTTGCCGCAGGCCGACACGGCGGGGAGGGCCAGGATCAGTCCGACGAGGGCCAGTCGCGCGAGCCTCATGACAGCTTCTCCCTCCAGCGGGCCGCCTGCAGGCGGACCTGGTCGGGCGCTGTGCCGCCGTAGCTCTGGCGGCTTCCCGCCGAAGCTGCGGGGGTCAGGACCTCGAACACGGCCGGGGTGATCCCCTGGCACAGGGCCTGGAACTCGGCGAGGGGCAGGCCAGGCAGGTCGACGCCGAGGGCCTCCGCCCGCTTCACGGCTGCACCGGTCACGTGATGGGCGTCGCGGAAGGGCATGTCGAGGGTGCGGACCAGCCAGTCGGCGAGATCGGTGGCGGTCGAAAAGCCGGCGCCTGCTGCCGCAGCCATCCGGTCGACGGCGGGTTCAAGGTCGAGGATCATTCCGGTCATGGCCGCCAGGGACAGCTCGAGGGCGTCGAAGGCCTCGAAGGTCGGGACCTTGTCCTCCTGCATGTCCTTGGAATAGGCCAGCGGCAGGCCCTTCATTACGATCGTCAGCTGGGTAAAGGACCCCATCAGCCGTCCGACCTTGGCCCGGACAAGCTCGGCGGCGTCGGGATTGCGCTTCTGCGGCATGATGGACGAACCGGTGGAGAAGGCATCCGACAGGCGCACGAAGCCGAACTGGGGCGTCGTCCAGATGACCAGCTCCTCGGCCAGGCGCGACAGGTGGATACCGCAGAGCGTGGCTGCAGCCAGGGCCTCGAGGGCGAAGTCGCGGTCCGAGACGCTGTCGAGGGAGTTGGCCGTGGGCCGGTCGAAGCCCAGGGCCCTGGCTGTGGCCTCCCGGTCGATCGGGAAGGGCGAACCAGCCAGCGCCGCAGCCCCGAGCGGGCACTCGTTCATGCGCGTGCGGGCGTCTGCGAAGCGCCCGGCATCGCGGCCGAACATCTCGAGATAGGCCATCAGGTGGTGTCCAAAGGTCACCGGCTGGGCGGGCTGGAGGTGGGTGAACCCCGGCATGAGCGTGGCGGCGTGCTGCTCGGCGCGATCCAGCAGGGCGACCTGGAGTCGGTGGATCTGCGCGAGGGTCCGGTCGCAGGCCTCCCGCACCCACAGGCGGAAGTCCACCGCCACCTGGTCATTACGACTTCGGGCGGTGTGAAGGCGGCCTGCTGCGGGCCCAATCAACTCGCGCAGGCGGGCCTCCACATTCATGTGGATGTCCTCGAACGCCTCGCGAAAGGGGAAGGTCCCGTCCTGGATCTCGCCTGCGATGGCGTTGAGCCCCGATTGGATGGCCGCTTCGTCTTCGCTTGTAATCACGCCCTGCTTGCGCAACATCGCGGCGTGGGCGCGGGACCCGGCCAGATCCTGTGCGGCCAACCGCTTGTCGAAACCGATGCTGACGTTGATCGCCTGCATCAGGTCGTCGGGCCGGACAGCGAACCGGCCGCCCCACATGGCCTGGCCTCCTTGCGGGGCTGTATTCGGATCTTTTCGGGAGTTTTCGGTCATCATGAGCCAGGATAAAGAAGCCGGATTTCCCAGGTTGGGCATTATGAAGTTCGCCCTCTGGGGCGCTGCCCTGGTCGGCGTCGCAGTTGTTGTCTACATCATCGCCCAGGCTTTCATAACCCCTCGGGCGAAGGGCGGCCTCAAGGACCTGACCCGAGGCGAGATGTCCCGCCTGATCCTGCCCGCAGAGGCCTCTGCCGCACCCGCGACCAGCTTCCTTGACGCAGACGGCAAGCCCGTGCGGATCGGCGACTTCCGCGGCAAGGTCGTCGTGGTGAACCTGTGGGCCACCTGGTGCGCCCCCTGCATCCTGGAGATGCCGACCCTCGCCAAGCTGGCCGAGGCCCAGAAGGGACGGGACGTCGTTGTCCTGGCCATCTCCATTGACCGCGACAAGGATGCGGACAAGGCCCGGGCCTTCATCGCCAAGAACGCGCCCCTGGCCTTCTACCGCGACCCCAAGTCAAACCTGCCCTTCTCCCTGACGCCTCCGACGGCCGCCATGCCGACGACCCTGGTCTTCGGTCGCGACGGTGTGGAGCGTGCGCGGATGCTGGGTGAGGCGGACTGGGGCGGCAAGGACGCCGCCGCGGTGATCGATCGCCTGCTCCAGGAAAAGCAATAGGTTCGGGCCGTCCTGCGGCCGAGGGAGGAAATCACGATGTCTTCAACGGATGACCGCACACCGGTGCTGATCGGGGTCGGGCAGGCTGCAGAGCGCCCGACGGACCCCGGCTATCGCGCCCTCTCCCCCGCCGACCTAGCCGGGGAAGCGGCCCGCGCCGCCCTCGCCGACGCCGGCGCCTCCGGCGACCTCGCCGGCGCCCTGGACATGATCGTTGCCATCCGTCAGTTCGAGATCTCCTCACCGGGGGCGAAGGCCCCCTTTGGCGCCTCCAACAACTTCCCCCGCTCGGTTGCCCGGCGCATTGGCGCGGACCCGGCCCGGGCGATCCTGGAGATCACCGGTGGCCAGGGCCCCCAGCGCCTTGTGGGCGAGTTCTGCGAGGCCATCGCCAAGGGCGAGGCCCAGGCGGTCCTGCTGGTGGGCTCCGAGGCCATGTCCACCGTCCTGACCCTGAATGCAAAGGGCGAGATCCCCGACTGGTCCGAGACCGTCGAGGGGTCGATGGAGGACCGTGGCTACGGCCTCGAGGGCATGTTCACCCCGTCGATCCTCAAGCACCGGATCACCGGGGCCATTCCCGCCTATGCCCTATTCGAGAACGCCCGACGTGCGCGCCTGGGCCTCGACCGGCCAGCCTACGCCCGGAAGATGGGCGAGCTGTTCGCGCCCTTCACACGGGTGGCCGCGGCCAATCCCTATTCCGCCTCGCCGGTCGAAAAGTCCGCCGAGGAACTGGTCGCCGTCAGCGAGAAGAACCGGATTGTCGCCGATCCCTTCACCCGCATGCTGGTCGCCCGGGACCAGGTAAATCAGGCCGCTGCGGTGATCCTGACCTCGGTGGGCCGGGCCCGAGCCCTGGGCGTTCCCGAGCACCGCTTCGTCTACCTGCACGGCCAGGCCGACGCCAACGAACTGACGATCATGGAGCGGCCCGACCTGTCGGCCAGCCCCTCCGCCGTCGCTGCCGGCCGCAAGGCCCTGGAACTGGCCGGGCGCACAGCCGGGGACATGGCGGTCTTCGACTTCTATTCGTGCTTCCCCATCGCCGTGTTCAACATGATCGACGGCCTGGGCATAGCCGCGGACGACCCTCGTGGCCTGACCCTGACGGGCGGCCTACCTTACTTCGGCGGGGCCGGAAACAACTACTCCATGCACGCCATCGCCGAGGTCGTCCCGGCCCTGCGCGCCCAACCGGGAGCCTTCGGCTTCGTCGGTGCCAATGGCGGCATGCTGTCGAAGTACTCCGCGGGGGTCTATTCCACGGCGCCGGCGGACTGGAGCCGGCCCGAGGCCCGCCGGGCGAAGATCCCCTACGACCCGGTCCCCGGACTGGAGGTCGACACGGCGACGGGCGAGGGCACGGTGGAGACCTACACCACCACCACGACCCGCTCGGGGCCGGCCATCGTGGTCATCGCCCGCCTGGCCGATGGCCGCCGCGCCGCCGCCAACCAGGCCTCGGAGGCGGCCTTCGCGGAGCTTGCCGCCCGGGACCCCATCGGCCGCCGGGTCCGCCTGGAGACCGACGCCGAGGGCTTCAACCGCTTCACCTTCATCGACTGAGGGCGTCGAGGTCGGACAGGCGCGCCTGGCTCCAGATACTGTCCGGACGCTCGGCCAGCCGCTCGCCCACCAGTGCCCGGGCAAAGCCGGTCTCGCCGCCGCGCAGGGCCGCAACCAGCAGGGTCCTCTGCCAGGCGTCGCGCTGGGCGTGGCTGCCGCCGAACACCGACAGGAGACGCCGCACGGGCGCCAGCCAGGCGACGCAGGCCGCAAAATCGCCCCTGGCGAAGGCCAGGACGCCCCGCGCCGCTGACAGCCCGGCCGCCTTCAGGACCTGGGCGTTGGTCGCCGCCGGGTCCGGGTTCGCCGCCCCCTCGGCCATGCGGTCGACCAGGCCCGCCGCCCGGTCCAGCCGCCCGGCGCCGCAGTGGGCCAGCACGGCGTGAAGGTCGTTGAAGGCGTACCAGGCCCCCTCGTCATGCAGGGCCCATTCGTCCGACAGCCGGTCCCAGCGCCCGCCCGCGTCCACGCCGTCCAGCTTCAGCCTCCAGAGCAGGCCCGCCGAATCGATCAGGGTCATGGCCAGGGGATCGGGTCCGCCGTCCCAGACGGCGTCGTCGTGCAGGGCCAGGGCCCGGTCCGCCCCGTCGGTCTCAAGGGCGAAGAGGGCCGCATGCCAGGAGGTGTGGACCTTCAGGAAGTGGTCGTGCCCCCAGTGCGGCCTGCGGGCGTCCAGCAGGTCGAGGCCGGCCTGCGCGCGGCCCTGCATCTCGAGGGCGTGGACAAGGGCGTGCTGGGCCCAGACGTCGTCGGGCGCGCCCTCCAGGGCCTGCCGGGCCGAGGCCTCGGCAGCGGGATACTCGCCCAACTCCTCAAGCCCGAAGGCCTGGAGGCCAAACAGGTAGGGATAGGCGGGGTCGGCCGGATCCCAGGCCTTCAACGCCGCGGCCGGTCGGCGCTTCAGCCTTCCGGCGTCGCCCAGGAAGAAGTCCAGCTGGTGGGCGGCGTTCAGGGCGATGGGGTCAGTCGGCCAGGTCTCCAGCAGGGTGTCCAGCCGCCGGCTGGCCCCGGATGTATCCCCCCCCGCCCAGGCCCGGATCACCGCCAGGTGCGCCGCTTCCCGGTTATCCGCCGGGGTGATGTCGCCCATCCGCGCAACACCGGACTCGCTGGGGCCGCGTTCCGACGACATCAGGCCCAGATAGGCGCCCAGCATCCGTCCCAGGGCACAGTCCGGATCGGAGGCCGCCGTCTTGAGGAAACCCATGGCCTCGGGCCGCATGGCGAAGAGGGCCTCCACGGCCTGCTCCAGGGCGGCCACCGCCCGGGGGCTTCCCCGCGTCTCCAGCCCAAACCGGTCCTTCATGCGCGTGTCCCCCTCAGCTTCCTGATCTTGCCACGCGCCGCGCGCCGGTCCAGAGCTTGCCGACCTGATGCTCCAAGGTCCGCCATGCCCAAAGGCCCCGCCTTTCCGGAACAGACCCGCGCCGCCGCCGAGACCCTCATCGCCCAGTATGGCGAGGATGCCGAGGTGATCGCCACCCTCCGTGCCGCGGAGTTCGCCGCCATGGGCGACCGCAAGGGGCTTGCCGACTGGGACGACATCATCGCCTGCGTCGCCGTGCTCCAGGCGGGGGGGACAGGCGGCGCGACCCTAAACTGAGCGCCGCGCCCCGCCGTTTCAGTTCCCGTACCGGAAGATCGGGTCGTCGAGGTCGATCTTCGGCAGATCGTCCTTTTCCCGCCAGTAGTCCTGGCTGTGGCGCCATTCGGGCTTGTCGCCCGACTTGGGCAGGAGGTGGCCACCGCGCTGCAGATAGCCCGGGTTGAAGTCCTCGGGGTCCATCCAGGGCCCCAGGGTCATGTCCTTGTCCTCGGCCCGGAGCGCAGGCGTCACCCGCTTCACGCCCTTTGTCTTCATGTGGTCGAGGAGCCGGCAGACGAAGTCGCCGAGCAGGTCCACCCGAAGGGTCCAGCTGGCCCGGAAATAGCCGAACACCCAGACCAGGTTCGGCACGCCAGTAAACATCATGCCGCGGTAGGTCACGGTCTGCGACATGTCGAGGGGCTTGCCGTCGACCGTCATCTCGATGTCGCCCAGCACGCTCAGGTGGAAGCCCGTGGCGGTGACGACCACGTCGGCCTCGATCACCCTGCCGGACTTCAGCTTCACGCCCTCGGGGACGAAGCGATCGATCTCGTCGGTCACGACGCTGGCATGGCCCTCGATCATCGACTTAAAGAGGTCGCCCTCGGGCACGAAGGCGATCCGCTGGCTCCAGGGGCGGTATTTGGGTGTGAAGTTTTCCTGCACCGCCTCATCGCCGAGGAAGGCGCGGACCCCCGACAGCAGCTCGTTCCTGACAACCTCCGGCTCCTCGAAGGAGCGCCGGGTGAACTCGCCGCCGTCAAACAGGATCTTCCGGCGGACGATCTCGTGGATCCAGGTCTCATTGATCTCGAGCTGGCGCAGGGTGTCGGCCAACTCGTTGGCGTTCCGTCCCGGGATGAAATAGGTCGGCGAGCGCTGCAGCATGGTCACATGGGCGCACTTGCCAGCGATGGCCGGAACCAGGGTGGCCGCGGTCGCGCCCGAGCCGATCAGCAGCACCTTCTTGCCCGTAAGGTCGATGTCCTTGGGCCAGCTTTGCGGGTGAATGACCTGACCCTGGTAGTCCTCCATCCCCTCCCAGTCGGGGGTGTAGCCGACGTCGTGCCGGTAGTAGCCCTGGCACATCCAGAGGAAGTTGCAGGTGAAGGTCACCGTCTCGTCGGTGTCGAGGCGGACCGCCTCCACCGTCCAGGTATTGTCCAGGCTGGACCAGGTGGTCTTCAGGATCTTGTGCCGGTAGCGGATGTGCCGGCCGATGTCGTTCTCGGCGATCACCGCGCCCATGTATTTCAGGATTTCCTCGGCCGAGGCGATCGGGGCGTTGACCCAGGGCTTGAAGCGATAGCCGAAGGTGTAGAGGTCGCTGTCCGAGCGGATCCCGGGATAGGTGTGGGTGGTCCAGGTGCCGCCAAAGGTCTCCTGGGTCTCCAGGACGACATAGCTTGTCCCTCGCGACTGGGTCTCAAGGTGGTAGGCGCCGCCGATTCCGGAAATGCCGGCGCCGACAACCAGGACGTCGAAATGCTCGATCTTGGTCACCGCGTCGCGGCTTAGGGTTTCCGTCGCACTCATGGTCTTCCTCAACTGTCTGGTCGTCCGGCCCCAGGCCGGGAGACGCAATGCAAGAATGGGAACCAAGCCTCTATCGCCTCATTGATCAAGCTCAATAAGCTACGAGATACCCTGGCTCTGGCGACAGCAGGGGCGGTTCAGCCCCTGAGACGGGCACCCGTCGCCTTGCTGGCCGCCGCCACGATCCGGTCGGACAGGGCTTCGATATCGGCTTCCGTCAGGGTCTGTTCCCGGGGCTGGACGCGCACCTCGACCGCCACCGACTTGAAGCCTTCCGGCACGCCGGCCCCGCGATAGACGTCGAAGATGCGGGCGTCGGCGACCAGGGCCTTGTCCGCCGCCAGGATGGGACGCACCAGGTCCCC
>CAMAOY010000094.1 GCA_945859865.1 Phenylobacterium deserti | reverse complement strand
GTGATCCTTCGGACGGCGCGTTCGATATTGGCGACGGGGGTGTCGGGCAGGACGCCATGCCCGAGATTGAAGATATAGGGGCCTGGCGACCAGGCCTCGATAAGGGTATCGATCCGGGCGTCCATGCCGTCGCCGCCAGCGCGCAGCAGAAGATTGTCCAGGGCGCCCTGGATGGTCTTGCCTCCCCCCTGGATCCTCCGCCCCAGGCCCAGGCTGGCCTGGGTGTCCAGACCCACCGCCTGGACCGGCACGGCTTCAGCGTAGCGATCCACAAGAACCCCCGCCCCCCTTGGAAAGCCGATGAACGGGGCGTCGACGCCCGCAGCGCGGACCCGGCGGATGATGTCCTGGTGGGGTCGGATCACGACCCTTTCGAAGACATCTTCGGCCAGACCTTCGGCCCAGCTCTCGAAAAGCTTGAGGACTTGAGCACCGCTCCTGGCCTGCATGACAAGGTACCTGGCAGTAGCCTCGCTCAGGATCTCCAGGAGCCGGTCCAGGACTTCAGGCTGGGCGTAGGCGAAGCGGCGGGCCCCCGACCTGTCCGATCCCCGCCCCTCGATCATGTAGGTGGCGACCGTCCAGGGCGCCCCGGCGAAGCCAATCAGCGCCCGTTCGGGTTCCAGCGCGGCCCGAACCCGGGTCAGGGTCTCGCCGATCGAGGCCAGCCGCCCCGTCGAAGCCTCTATTTCACCCGCAAGGGCGGCGATCTCTGGCAGGGCCCCCAGGCGCGGGCCCTCCCCGGCCTCGAACCAGACCTCCTGGCCTAGGGCCTGGGGGATAAGAAGGATATCAGCGAAAACAATGGCCGCGTCAAAGGGGAACCGCCGCATGGGCTGAAGGGTGGCTTCGGCGGCCATCTCCGGATCGTAGCAGAAGGCGAGGAAGTCCTTGGCCCGGGACCGCAGCTCCCGGTATTCGGGAAGGGAGCGTCCCGCCTGCCGCATGAACCAGACGGGGGGGCGTGCAAAGGCTTCCCCGGCCAGGGTTCGCAGGAGCTTGGGTGTCGAGACATCAGGCATGGCGCTCTTAAACCCTGCCAAGCCCTTGGGCTCAAGCGTGGGGATCACAGAGCCTATGCCTTCCGTCTAATCTAAAGGTCTTTCTTTTCGAGTTGTAGGGGTAGCAGGCAGGCGCAAGCCGGGGATGGATGCTGTTTTCCCGTGGGGATCCACCGCGCCTGAACGCTTCACCCACCGTCTTGGAAGGCGGCCTGATCAATCTGTGGAAAACTACGAACCCTCTGAAAAAACTGAATAATTTAGAGGTTATACAATGGATAAGCCCTCAGGGGCCGCCCCCTATATTCCTGAATCGTTAACCTTGTGGGCCATCCATGCACAGCCAGCGGCTCCGGTGGATCAAACAGCGCTTTCACACCCGCTCTTCGGCCGGCCTGCCAGGCCCGCTCTGTCGCCAGGTGTTTTCTCCCCAACCGGAATGACATCGGCTAAGAAGGCGTCGACAGTTTCGTCCACAGGTTTCCCTCCAGACCCCGAACCGAGCGTCACCCCAACCATGACCTCCACCTCACGCTTTGCGATCTACTTCCACGTGCACCTGGTGTCGGATTCCACGGGCGAGACCCTGAACGCCATGGCCAGGGCGGTCTGTGCGAGATTCGAGAACGTCCTGCCTATCGAGCACTACTACGCCCTGGTGCGTTCGCCCCGGCAGCTTGAGCGGGCCCTTTCGGACATTGAGGCGGCACCGGGCATGGTCATGCATACCATCGTCGATGACAGCCTCAGGACGCTTCTGGAAGACGGATGCCGGCGGCTGGACATGCCCTGCATTGCCGCCCTGGACCCCCTGGTCTCAGCCCTCTCGCGCTATCTCGGCGCCAACCTAACCCGCAGGGTTGGCGTCCAGCACGCCCTGGATACTGATTATTTCAACCGGATGGACGCCTTGAACTATGCCATCGGCCACGACGATGGGCAGGGCGGCCAGGAGCTGGACCAGGCGGATGTCGTCCTCGTGGGGATCTCGCGGACATCCAAGACGCCCACCTGCATCTACCTGGCCCACCGGGGGATCCGCGCCGCAAACGTCCCCCTGGTCCCGGGCGCCCCGGTCCCGGAAAAGCTCGCCCAGCTTGAAAAGGCGCTGATCGTCGGACTGACCATCTCTCCCGACCGACTCATACAGATCCGGCGTAACCGCCTTCTGACCCTTCGGGAAAACCGGGATACCAGCTACACGGACATGGAGGCGGTCCGCGAGGAGGTGGTGCAGTCGCGCCGGCTCTACGAGCGCCAGGGTTGGCCGGTGATCGATGTCACCCGGCGATCGGTCGAGGAGACGGCGGCCGCCGTGCTCAACCTGCTCCAGGACAACCGCCCCGCGACGAAGGTCACGCCATGAAGGCCCCCGACGTCATCCTCGCCTCGAGGAGCGCGGCGCGCTCTGCTGTCCTGCGGGGCGCGGGCGTTCCCTTCGAGCCCGCAGATTCCGGGCTGGACGAAGACATATTGAAGACCCGGATGCTGGTTGAGGGCGCTGGACCCGCAGCCATCGCCTCGGCCCTGGCACGGGAGAAGGCGCTGGCAGTCTCGTATCTGCGCCCGGGCCTGGTGATTGGCGCCGACCAGACCCTCGATTTCCACGGCCGGCTGCACGACAAGCCGCCCACCTTGGAGGCCGCCGCCGACAGGCTCTGGGCTATGAGGGGGCACCGGCATGCCCTCCACGCCGCCGTGGCGGTGGCGTGTTCGGGCAAGATCGTCTGGGAAACCCTTTCCACGGCCGAACTGGTTATGCGCGACTTCAGCCCAGCCTTCCTGGAGGCCTACATCGCGGCAGAGGGCGAGGCCCTGCTTGGCTCCGTGGGCGCCTACCGGCTCGAAGGGCTGGGGGTGCAGCTCTTTTCCGAAATCACCGGGGATTATTTCAGTATTCTTGGCCTGCCCCTGACGGGACTTCTGGACTTCCTTCGCGGGGAGGGCGTCCTGCTGCCATGAACCTCACCGCCACCACACGCCTGGCCGGTGTGGTGGGCCACCCCATCGCCCACTCCCTCAGCCCCGTCCTGCACAATGCCTGGATTGAGGCGGCAGGCCTGGACGGCGCCTACCTGGCTTTCCGCGTCGCCCCCGACAGGTTCACCGCCTTTGTCGACGGTCTCCGGGGGGGCTCCCTGGTGGGGCTGAACGTCACCCTGCCTTTCAAGACCGACGCCCTCGCCGTCGCCGACCATGTCTCAGGGCGGGCGCAGGCGGCCGGTGCGGCCAACCTCCTCGTCTTCCGCCAGGACGGCACCGTAGCGGCCGACAATACGGACGGTGAGGGCCTGCTCTATGCCTTTGCCCGCCAGGCGCCAGGCTTCCGTCCGGATAGCGGGCCAGCTGTCCTCTTCGGCGCCGGCGGCGCGGCCCGGGGCGCCGCGGCCACCTTCCTGGCGGCCGGCTGTCCGGAGGTGCGCATCGTCAACCGAACCCGGGCCCGGGCGGACGCCCTGTCGGCCGCGCTCGGCGGCGGGATCCGCATCTTTGACCTCGCCGACGCGGCCGCCGCCCTCGACGGCGCTGCGGCCATCATTAACGCAAGCTCCGCCGGGCTGGGCGAGACCGCCGCGCCGCCGCCGGACCTGACCGCCGCGCCGGATCACGCCGTGGTCATGGACATGACCTACCGGCCTCTCCGCACCCCCTTCCTGCTGGCCGGCACGGCGCTTGGCCTGGCCACTGTGGATGGCCTCGACATGCTGATCGGCCAGGCCCTGCCTGCCTTCGAGGCCTTCTTCGGCCAGAAACCCCCCGCCGGCTGCGATGTCCGCGGCCGGGTCCTCCGGATCCTGGGAGACGCATAATGATCCACCTCGGCCTGACCGGCTCCATCGGCATGGGTAAGTCCACCACGGCACAGATGTTTCGGGAGGCCGGCGTTCCGGTCTACGACGCCGACGCTGCGGTGGCTGCACTCTACCTGAAGGGGGGCGCCGCCGTGGAACCTCTCGAGGCTGCCTTCCCCGGCGTGACCAGCGACGGTGCCGTGGACCGGGAGGCCCTGAGGCTGCGGGTCCTCGGGGACGATGCGGCCATGACCCGGCTCAACGCCGTGGTCCATCCCCTGCTGGGCAGGGACCGCACCGATTTCGTTCTCCAGGCCAAGGCCTCGGGCGCGGACGTCATGGTCTTCGACATCCCACTGCTTTTCGAGACCGGCGGCGAGCGCAACATGGACGCCGTGGCCGTGGTCACCGCCCCTGCGGATGTCCAGAGGACCAGGGTCCTCGCCCGGGAGGGCATGACCCCGGACAGGCTGGACGCCATCCTTTCGCGCCAGACCCCCGATACCGACAAGCGCGCCCGGGCTGATTTCGTCATCGACACCAGCCGTGGCCTCGAGCCTGCCCGGGCGGAGGTGACGCGGATCCTGGCCGCCCTCCGCGATTCGTCCTGGACATCGAGGCGCGCCGGCGCCTGACCCGCAGATTGATGCCCGGGCCGAAACAGGGCATCTCAAAGGAATGTCCCGCGAGATCGTCCTCGACACTGAAACCACTGGCTTCGAGCCCCACCTCGGGCACCGGCTGGTCGAGATCGCTGCCCTGGAGATCGAGGATCTCCTGCCCACCGGGCGGAGTTTCCACGCCTATATCGACCCCGAGCGCGACATGCCCGCCGACGCTGAGCGGGTCCACGGCCTGTCCTCAGCCTTCCTGAGGGGCAAGCCGAAGTTCGCCGATGCCGTCATCGCCCGCGCCCTCCTCGACTTCATCGGCGAGGCGCCGGTCGTGGCCCACAACGCCGGCTTCGACCGGGCCTTCGTGAACTGGGAGCTGGGCCTTGCCGGCCTGCCGGAGATCCCAGAGCCCCGGTGGATCGACACCCTGGCCCTTGCCCGCCGCCGGTTTCCCGGCATGCAGAACTCCCTCGACGCCCTCTGTAAGCGGTTCCGGATCTCTCTGTCAGAGCGCGAGAAGCACGGCGCGTTGATCGACGCCCGGCTGCTGGCGGCTGTCTATCTCGAGCTCAGCGGCGGCCGTGAGCGGGCCCTGGAGCTGACGGTCGAGTCCGCCTCCGGCCCGATGGCGTCAGCGGCCCGGGGTGCCTACGGCGCGCGACCAAACATCCTGACGCGCCTCTCCACCGAGGCCGAGCGCGCGCGGCATGCAGAATTTGTCCTGGGGACCCTGAAATCCGACCTTTGGAAGACTTGGTTGGAAGCAGACTTAACCTGAGGGGTCAGGCGGTGCCCTGGGCCTCGCCCATGCCTTCGGCCTCTGCCTTGCGGGCCATGTAGACGGCGTTGAAGTCGATCGGGTCGAGCATGAAGGGCGGGAAGGCGCCATCCGCCGTCACGTCGGCGATGATCCGGCGGGCGAAGGGGAACAGGAACCGGGGGCATTCCACCAACAGGACGGGTTCGAGGCTGTCGCTCGGGACCCCATCGATGGCGAACAGGCCACCATAGACCAGCTCGACCACGAAGACCGGCCCGTCCTCGCGCATGGCGCGGGCGGACAGCCGCAGGTCGACCTCAAAGAGCCCGTCATCCCGGCCCCGGGCGTTCATCTCGACGCCCATGTCGATCTGGGGCTGGGGTCCGCCTGACCTCAGGACATCCGGCGCCCGCGGGTTTTCGAACGAAAGGTCCCTGACGAACTGAGCCAGTATGCGGATACCGGGCTCCGGGGCGACGGCGACTTCGGCCTCGGCGGGTACATTCTGGGAATCGGTGTCGGACATTCGCAAGGCTCCGTGTGGACCAAGACCGCCCCGGTGCGGCCTGAGAATTGGGCTGAGAACCGGCCCGAAACCCGTCGGGCTGGCTATCATGGGGGCGCCCAGTGCGCAATCTCGGCACCCGGCACCTGTCGGGAGCGATAGAAACCTCTATATAGACACCTGAACGCAACAATCGAAGTGAAACGCCCAAGCCGTGCTGATGCTGATCATCCTTGCCATCGTCGCCGCCCTGGCCCTGTTGCAGCTCTATGCCGTGCTGGGGCGCCGGGTTGGCCGCCAACCTGAAGACCGGGCCGTGCGCGCCCCTGACGCGGTGCCGCTCCGCCGGCCTGGGGCTCCTCTGGTCCCTGACGCCTCGGCCCCCAATGAGCCTCCCGAAGGGCTCGCCGCAGTGCGGGCCCGGGACCCCGGCTTTGAACATCAGGCCTTTCTATCCACGGCCCGAACAACCTATCGGTCCATCGTCACCGCCTACGCTGCAGGGGACCGGGAGGTGCTGAAGCCCCTCCTCACCGCCGATGTCATGGCGGCCTTCGAGGCCGGAATGGCCGAGCGGGAAGCTGCCGGTCGCCAGGAGGGCGCAGAAGTCCCGAATCCTCCGCGCTCGGACATCGAGGCCGCGGAAGTCGATGGTGACCGGGCCCGTATCGTCGTCCGCTTCCTGGGCGAACTCACGCAGACCACACGGGATTCAGCCGACGCCGAACCGCACGCCTTCGAGCGTCGGACAGCCGAGCTGTGGACCTTCGAGCGCGACCTCTCGGACCGCGGCGGCGCCTGGCGCCTTGCGGGCGTCGACGCCGCCGAGGCCTGAACCGTGCGTGGGCCGGGCCTCCTCGCCCTGGCCGGGCTCTTTCTGCTCGCTGCCTGCGCGACGGCCCCCATCCGAGGCCCGACCCCGGGCTCATCGTCTCCTGTGCCCGCAGCTCCGCGTCCTGCGGTTCCTGCGCCGGCGCAACCTCAGCCCAGGCCCCCGTATCCGCTTCCGGCCGAGGCGCTCCGTCCCCTTTCCGGCCTGCCCGGTTGGGCTGAGGAGGACCATGCCGCCGCCTTCGAGGCCTGGCGCGCCAACTGCCGGGTGCGGCGGGCCCCCGGCATGGCGGAGGCCTGCCGCGACGCCATGGCTGTGGATCTCCTGGACGCGGTCGCCGCCCGTGACTTCTTCGAGCGCCGCTTCCTGGCACAACCCCTGCCGGGCGAAGGTGTGCTGACGGGCTATTTCGCTCCGATCTACGAGGCGAGGCGGACCCCCGACGCAGAATACTCGGCGCCCCTGCGCCCTCGCCCCGCCGATCTGTCCCCGGAGGGCGGGCCCTATCCTGAGCGGGCAAGGATCGAGGCTCGTCCTGCGCCGGATGCCCTCGCCTGGCTGAAGCCCGAGGAAAAGTTCTTCCTCCAGATCCAGGGCTCAGGAACCCTTATTTTTCCCGTCGGTCCGCCCGTCCGGGCAGTCTTTGCCGGCACCAACAGCCAGCCCTTCTCTGGCGTCGCCAACGCCATGCGCGAGCGCGGGCTCTTGGAGGCGGGGCAGACCTCTGCAGAGGGCATCCGGTCCTGGCTGGCCGCCCACAGGGGTCCGGAGGCCAGCGCCATCATGGCCCTCAATGCCCGATACGTCTTTTTTCGCCTGGCGCCGGAGGACGGACTGCCCCCCCGGGGTGCCGCAGGCGTTCCCCTGCCGCCCGGCCGGGCCATTGCCGTCGACCTGACCCGGCATGTGGCGGGCGACCTCTACTGGATCGACGCCCGAAGCCCGCTCCTGTCCGGCGCTATACCGGCCTATCGCCGGCTTGTGACGGCCCTGGATACCGGCGGTGCTATTCTCGGCGACATCCGTGCCGACCTCTACATCGGGCAGGGTCCCGAGGCGGGGCTGGAGGCGGGTCGCATTCGCCACGTCCTGCGGCTCTACCGACTGGTCCCCAGGCCATGAAGCGCCCGCTACACCCCGAGGAACACAGGCTCTGGTCCCAGGTGGCCGCGACCATCCACCCCCTGCCGGGCCGGGCCAGCGCCGTCGCAGAGCCCGCGCCGTCCCCTGGAATTCACCTGGGCCCGGAGCCGCCCCTGCGCACCCCGCCGCCGCCCGCCGCGACGGCCCGCCGGCCGGGTCCTGCCGGTCCCAAGTCCCTTGAGCCTGTCCGACTCCGCCGGATCGCCCAGGAGCGGGATCCCCTCGGCGCGCACATCGATCTGCACGGCCTCGGGCAGGAGGCCGCCCGAGCGGCGCTGGAGGGCTTTGTCCTGGGGTGCTGGCGCGATGGCCTCCGCTCGGTCCTGGTGATCACCGGCAAGGGGCTGAGGGGTGACGGCGTGCTTCGCCGCCTGACGCCGGAGTGGCTGGCCGCACCGCACCTCCAGGCCGTTGTCGCGGGGATTTCAGAGGCCCACAGGCGCCATGGAGGCGAGGGCGCGCTCTACATCGCCCTCAAGCGGCGCCCGCTCCCCGCCAGCGCGCCGCCCAGGCCGTGACCCCCACATGCCCGGCCACGTTGCCGAGGGTGCGGGAGAAATCCGGGAAGGTCTCGACCGCCAGGAGGAGGGGCAGAAGCTCCATGGGCAGGCCCATGCTCATGAAGATCGGCACCAGGGTGGTGAAGAAGGTGACGGAGCTGGCCACCCCTACCGCCGCCAGGCTGACCAGGGCCGCGACCAGGACGCCAGCGATCACCTGCCCGGCACCCAGCTGCACCCCATAGAGGTGGGCGACGTAGAGGGCCACCGCCAGGTTCCCGGCAGGGCTCGTGATTCGGAACAGGGCCACGCCCATGGGCAGGACCAGTCCCCGGACGCTCTCGGGAATCCCGAGCTGGGCGCAGGCGGCCAGCATGACTGGCAGGCAGGCCAAGGAGGACTGGGTCGAGATGGCCATGGCACCGACCGGGGTCATGGCCGCCGCCAGTTCACCGGGCGGGGTGCGGCCCCCGAACAGGGCTGCGCCCAGGCCCAGCGCGCCCGCCATCAGGCACATCAAGGTGATGACGACCACATAATGGCCGAGAAGACCCACGGCACCGACGCCGGTCCGGGCACCGACCGTCAGGGCCAGGAGGAAGACCCCAAGGGGCGCCAGGGCAAGGACCCACCCAACGATCACCATCATGGCGGCCTGGACGCCGTCGAACACCAGGACCAGGGCCTCCCGACGGGCGCTGTCGAGTCGCGAGATCGCCAGGCCAAAGATCAGGGCGAAGACCACCAGAGAGGCCATGGCCCCCTCAGCCGCCGCCTTCACCGGGTTTGCCGGGATGAAGGCGCGGAGCCAGTCCGCCAGCGGCGGCGTCTCCGGAATCTTCGCAAGGCCTCCCGCTGCCGCGGCCTGCAGGGCCGCCGCCGCCTCGGCGGGCGCTGGCCATACCGACAGTAGGGCTGGCGCTGCAAGGGCGGTCAGGCCGGTGGCGACGAGCAGGAGGATGGCGAAGACCACCAGGGCCCGCCCTGCAAGTCCGCCGCGGCCGGCCGTCTCCGCCGCCCTTGCCATGCCGGTCACCATCAGGGCGAAGACCAGGGGGATGATGGTCATGCGCAGGGCGTCCAGCCAGAC
>CAMAOY010000093.1 GCA_945859865.1 Phenylobacterium deserti | reverse complement strand
CACGGAGGCGGAGGTGGCCGAGGTCGGAAACGACTTCATCCTGGTGGAGTACGAGGGCCGGATCGGCGGCGGCGGCGCCTCGGACGAGCGCTCCAGCTACTGGCGGCGGGACGGCAAGCTGCTGGCCACCTCCGAGCAGCTGGTCTGGTCCCGCAAGGTCCCGCCCCGGTCGCCGGAGTAGGGGACGGACCTAGCCGGTCCGGACCTCCAGTTCCTGGCCCGCATTACGCCGAAGTCTTGAGGCGGGGGGTGGGGCGGCGGAGCCGTGCCAGAAGCTGCAGGCCCTCGAGAACCCCCCGGGTCTCATGGACATGCCGTCCTGCCCTTGTCAGGGCGCGGTCGGCCTCCGGCAGGTGTAGAAGGGAATGGACGGCCAGACATGGTGGGCCAGATGGAGGTTCATGTTGGCGTAGAAGAACCCCCCGACCGGGCCGAGCCGAACCGTCCGGGTGGAGACCTCGAACCGCGTCTCCGGAGTCCCCGCCGCCAAGCCGGCGTGCTGAAGCAGGGCGAGGGCCCGGTTAATCCCGACAGGCAGAAGGGCGCCAGTGTCACGCCGGCGATGAGGATGGGCTGGCCTGCCGCCAGGAAGCCGGCGACCAGCCCGGCCTGGATGGCGAGAACCCAGCGGGCCCCGTTTCGGATGGCGCGCCTCTCCGGGCTCCCGGGGGGCGCAAGGGCCTGCACTCTTTCATCGCCCGGGATGATGCCGGCGGCGTTCAGGGTGAGAAGCCGGATCCGGCGGACAAGTCCCACGAAATCGAATCCGGCAAGGCCGAGCACCTGCCGGGGCGAGATCCTGACCCCCGCATTGGCTTCGATGTCCGCTGGACCCAGGGTGTGCCTGTGATGGATCGGGTGCGTAAGTTCGAAGAAAGCGAAGTTACTCCAGGTCAGGATCGAGCAGATCCGGAAGAGGGCGACATTCGCCTGCCGCCAGGACAGGACGTTGCGATGGGCAAGTTCATGCCCCAGGCCGGCCCAGCCGAGGAAGGACCAGGCCGCCCAGTGGGGCGTCAGGACAAGGAGCGCGGCAAACAGCCTCCCCTCCGAGGCGAGGTACGAGGCCAGGGTCAGGATGCCGAGATGAAACCCGGTGCGGAGGCCGAGATGGGCCAGGGCGACGCCGTTCCTTGGCCGGATGAGCCGGCGGTAGGTCTCCCGGTCGAGCCCGCCGGTAGAGAGGCTGCCCTCGGTCATCCCGGGCGGAAGGCGGCGTTGAGGGCGGTTTCGCGAGCCTCGCCGTAGAGGCCAACAGCGAGCATGGAGCCCGGCACGCTCAGGATGACGTCCTTCTGGCTCTCCCCGGTCATGTAGCGGGTGACTTCGCCATGTATGCCCGAGTTGAAGTCGTGCCAGACGATGACGCCCGAGCCGCCCAGCATGCGCCGCGCCCGTTCGGTGTCCGAGGCGATGGTCTCGAGGTCGTGGCCCCCATCAACGAAGACGAAGTCGACCGCGCCCTCGAGGCCCAGCCCCTTGATATCGAGCGTCCGGCTGTCCTGGTGAAGAAGGGTGAGGCGGGCCCGATCGTCTTCCGCCAGGTCCCGGAGATAGAGCGGCCCCATCCTGGCCTGGGTCAGCCTCAGGTGGTCGTCGTTCTTTCGGTCATCGCTTCGGAGTTCGGCGTCGGAATAGCCTGCTGCGCCGGCAAGACTCTCGGTGACGTCTCCGAGGTCTACCGACACCACCTGGCATCCAGGACCGGAATTGGCCAGGAACAGGGAGGTGGAATAGCCGAGGAAGGTGCCGAACTCGAAGATCCGGCGGGGCCGGACAATCCGGACCAGAGCTGTGAGGCAGGCCGCCTCCAGAAGGCTAATGCTTCCGATACCGCTCGAAGGAAGGTGGATCGAGAGGGGGACAGGTGCGTCGTAGAGCGCCTCGGTCTTTAGGAAGAGGACCTTTGGCTTGATGTAGGCGACCCCCGGACGACCGTCCTCGAAACGTGAAGCGAGGCCCTCGGGGGTTTCTATGGGGCGGGCGGGATCCGCACCCGCCGGTTCCTGTGCCCGAGCCGTCATGACCGCCTCCTGATTCGCATCCAGTCTATCGTTCCCACCCGGTTTTCAGACGAAGAACATCACGGTTTCCGACCAGCCCTGGGTGTAGTGCCGCAGATAGACGCGGTAGTCCGGGTGGATCTCCAGGGCGAAACGGGCGATATCCCGGAAGTCCGAGGCCCTGTGATAGACCGCCAAGGCCAGCTTGGGTCGGTTGTCGCGGATGAGCCTCCGGGCACCCGCGAGGGCCCGGGTTTCCCAGCCCTCGAGATCCATCTTGATGAGGGTGACCGGCCCAGCCAACCGGGCGTCTAGGGGCTCCACGCGGATTGTCAGCCCCCCACCCACACCGACGGCGGAGGCGGAGCCGGCGTCGGGGTCGAAGGCCAGTTCCCCCTCGACATCCGACAGGCCAATCCCGTGGAAATGGATGTCGCGGCGGCCGGCCAGCCGGGTTCTGGCCCGTGCAATGTTCGCCGGTGAAGGCTCGAAGAGGTGGACTGCTCGGTAGGCCGGGTCCCATCCACAGAAGACCTCGGTCGTGTCGCCGTCAAATCCCCCGGCATCCACGAAGATCTCTTCCCGGAGATCCAGGAAGGGCTCGAAGTACTGCGCCTCGACCCTGACCTCGTAGGCCGCCATGTAGGCCGGGTCGGCCGTCAGCCGGAATCGGAGGACATCGAGCAGGGTCTGACGGGAGTCCGCGTCGACCATCCGTCCGTAGAGCGCCGCCCAGGCCCCGGTGTGGGCGGCCCAGTCCGCGCGCTGCTCTCTCACGAAATCTGGCATCGCGACGGTCCCGTCCATCACGGACATTAGGTCTGCAAGGCCCACGAGCCTGACACCAGGGCGCCGGGAAAACCTGCGGACGACGTCTACGGGGCGGATCGAGGTTGCAGCGTTCACCAGGACAGCACCGTCCGGCAGGTCGGGCGAAGCGATTACCGGGAGCCCGTTCCAGGTGGATCCAGCCGGCGCGCCATCGTCCACAAGTCCAGCTGCCCGGAGGGGCCCCGCCAGGCGGACGGCATCTTCATTGCGGCCGATCAGAAAGCACGGACCGGCCTCGCCGGCCAGGAGCGCCCTGGCGAGAGGGTCTGGCGAACGGGGTGCCAGGGCGTCCTCGATGGACCGGATGAAGTCGGCGCTCACCAGGCCTCCGAGGGCAGGATGTCATAGAGGCGGCGCTCCAGGGCCGCCGCCTTGATCTCGGCGAGATCGGCCGCGCTCTGGGCGCGGGCGAAGAGGAGGCCGATCCTTGAGCGGGGGCTGGGCGACAGGGTCTCTCCGGATAGGGCGAGGGAGACGTAACGTTCGATCGTCAGGGGTCGGTGGAACCGGAGGAAGCCGAAGGGCGCGCCCTCCGGACTGGACAGGGTGTGTCGCAGGATGGGCGCAGCGGGGCCAGGCTGCGGCCGGTGGCCGAAGTCCCCGCCCAGGAAGGGCCCGACATAGGCGCGGGCGTAGTCCATGCCCGTGGAGAGCTGGATCAGCAGGCTGTAGAGGTCCCCGGGACAGCGGCGGGTGACCTCGATCACGCGAATTCCCGATGGACCGAGGATAAGCTGGGTATGAATCAGGCCCGGCTTCAGGTCGAGTTCGCGCATCAGGCTGATGGCGAAGGTACGGGCTTCTTCCAGGGCCTTGGCGGGAAAGTCCTCGACCACATGGCTGGTGTCGACCGCCAGGGGATTGGCCGAACCATGCTCTTCCACCACGGCGTCCATGTAGACGCCGGAGCGGTCCAGGAAGGCGGTATGGCTGTAGAGCTGGCCTTCCACGAACTCCTCGACGAGCCCGCGACCTGACCGGGATTCGGCGCAGGCCCGCGCCAGCGCCTCCGCCAGGGCTGACCGGGTGGGCGTCCGCAGAACCGTGGCACCCCTGCCGCTATAGGCCTCCTCCGGTTTGACGATCACCGCCTGTCCCGGCTCCACCGTTTCCGGCTCCAGGGTCCGGGGCACCGGCAGGCCCCGCGCCTGTGTCCAGGCGCGGAAGGCAGCCTTGTTGTTCAGGGTATGTGTGGCTTCCGAGGTATCCACGCCGGGAAGGGGACGAAGGTCCGCGATCTCGGCGCAGGTCTGGTAGGACCTGTCGTTGCATCCCGGGACCAGGAAGTCGAAGCCCCCGGTCTCGAACAGGGCCAGCGTGGCCGCCGTGTCAGAGTAGTCCAGCTGGACATAGCTGGAGTGCGCCCGCGCCAGGACGTCAGCGGGCTGTCCTCCCGCCAGGGTCACCTCGTGCCCCAGGCTCTGGAGGGCACCAAGGAGGGGACCCGCAGCGACATTGGTGTCCAGAAGGAGAACCCTGCCCATGATTTTCAGCCTGCGATCCGGACCAATTGGCCGGATTCCGCAGAGCGCCGAATGGCGTCGATGACCCTGAGGTTGCGCAGGCCGTCCAGGGGGGTCACCACGACCTCCGCCTCGCCACGGATGACCTCGATGAAGTTGGTGAGCTGCGCGGCCAGGGGATCGTGGCGTTCGACGGGGACGACTTCTGTAGCGAAGGGGCGCATCCAGGACGCTTCGCCAGCGTCTGGGAAGGTCTCCAGCCGGAGGGTCGGGAAGTGAAGGGTCCCTTTCTCTCCGGTCAGCGTGTAGCAGGTCTCCTCCGGCGCGTTGAAGAAGGCCGGGTTCTCACCGGTTGTCTGCTCCCAGCTCCGGGCCGAGGCGCCCGAGTCCGACAGCATGAAGACCCCGAGGGCGCCGCCGGAAAAGGACACCGTGATCGCAGCCGTATCCTCCACCGCGTGTCCGCGGACCCGGGAGGAGGTCTGGGCCTGGACCGCGTCGATCTCGCCGCAGAGGGTTCGCATCATCCCGATCTCGTGGATCAGGTTGATCAGTATGGGGCCTCCACCCGCCTGCGTCCGCCAGGGCGCGGACGCGAAGTAGTCGTCGGGCTTGCGGAAGACCGCGCTGCCCTGAAAGGCAACCAGCCGCCCGAGGCGCCCGGACTGAACGACCCGGTGGGCTGCGTGAACCAGGGGGCTGTGGGCCCTGTGGTGTCCGACCATGGCCTTCACCCCGGAGCGGGCGATCAGGTCCACAAGGGCCTCGGCTTCCGAAAGGTCGTCCGTGATCGGCTTTTCGATCAACAGGGGCGTACCCGCGGCGGCGCATGTCCTGGCCTGCTCGAAATGGAACGGGTTCGGCGAGGCGAGGATCACGCCGTCTGGACGGACCGCCTCAAGGCAGGTCCCGACATCCGGAAAGACAGGCACGCCCAGGGTCTCGGAGAGGTGTTGGGCGTGGATCGGCTCCGGCTGGACGATGGCAGCGAGCTGCGTCCTGGGGTCCGCGTGCAACAGGTCGATATGCTTCATGCCCATCAGCCCAGGGCCGACGACAACCAGCCGAGTCACGGACATCGCGCTCTCCTTGACGCCGGTTTCTTGATGGCGACTCACTGACGGCAGGGTGGCGAGACTAGATCGGAAGCCCCGACGCGCCAACCTTCACCCGTAACCCGGCATTAACCATGATGACCGAAGATCTCCTTTGAAGAAACCAGGAGCAGACCGATGCTGGCTGCAAGCGCCGCCACTTCTGACCCAGTGTCCGCTCCCGGCGTTGACAAGGCTACCCGCATTCCAGTTGCAGCGCCCACCATGCCGCGGGCCGCCGACCTCGCTCCCTATCTCGAGCGCATCGACGCGGCGGGCTGGTACTCCAATTTCGGGCCCCTCGTTCTGGAGTTCGAGGCCCGCCTTGCCGCCCGCTTCGGCAGGGGCGCAACGGTCGTCACGGTGGCAAACGGGACCCTTGCCCTAACCCTGGCCCTCGAGGCCCTCGGCCTGCCCCGGGGTTCGCTCTGCGCCCTGCCGTCCTGGACCTTCGTGGCTACCGCCCACGCGGTCCGCATGGCCGGGCTGGTTCCCTGGTTCGTAGACGTCCAGACGAAGGAGGGCGAGCTGACCCCCGCAGGCCTCCTTGCCGCCCTGCCTGAGGCACCGGGCCCGGTGGCGGCGGCCATGCCCGTGGCCGTGATGGGCCGACCCATGTCGCCTGCCGCCTGGCGCGCCTTCCAGGACGCCACGGGGGTCAAGGTCATCATCGACGCCGCTGCAGGGTTCGACGCGGCCGCCTCGGCGGAAGTGCCCGTTATGGTCAGTCTCCACGCCACCAAGACCCTCGGTGTCGGGGAGGGGGGCTTCATCGCTTCGGAAGATCCGGAACTCATCAGCCGGCTCCGCGCCATGACTAACTTCGCCTTCATGGGCGATCGGGTCTCGCGACACGTCGCAACTAACGCCAAGCTCAGCGAGTACTCTGCGGCCGTCGGCCTTGCGGCCCTCGACCAGTGGCCGGCGACCCGGAACCGGTACGCCGCCGCGGCACGTCGCCTCCGGCTCGCCCTTGCCGATGTGAAGGCAGTGACCTTCCAGGAAGGATGGGGGACGAACTGGATCTCGAGCACCTGTGTCGTACGGCTGCCTGCCGGCGCCGCCGACCCCGTCGCGGCCAGCCTGAGCGCGAGCGGTGTCGATACCCGCCGCTGGTGGGGAAGTGGCTGCCATGTCGCCCCGGCCTTCAGGGACTGTCCGGCCTCGGCCCTGCCGGTCACGGAAGCTCTCGCCGCCTCCAGCCTTGGCCTGCCCTTCTTCTCTGACCTCGGCGGCGCCCAGATCCAGAAGATCGCGTCGTCCCTCAGGTCCGCCCTTGCCGCCCTCTAATCCTGAAACCCGGAGACTTTCCGTCGTGACCCTCGAGGATTTCCTGCTGGAAGGTGCCCAGCCCCAGTACGCAGATGCCGTCCGGACGATCGCAGAGCGCTGGAGCGCCCTCTTCGTGCCGCAGGACTTCGCCAGACTGAATAACGAGAACCTCTACGCCACCCTCGCAACCCAGATTGAGGGCGACGACATCGAGGACGCGGTGCGGCTTCTGGTGGCATCTGACCTGAATTCCCTCGCCTGGTGGCGGGGGCCCGAGGTCCCGCCCGAGGTGAGGGCGCGGCTCAGCCGCCTCACCCGGTCGGTACTCACCCGGATTTCCGACGGCCTGGACATGGCGCCCCGCCAACTCCCGGCCTCCCGGCTCCGCCGGGCGCATGTGCTCTTCGTCGGGACCCTGCTGGACCCAGCGCATTCGCCATCGGGCGGCGCCATCGACTATGCGGCGGCCCTTGCCATGGATCCCAAGGTCGATCGACTTGAGATCGTGCACTCCGGCGACCTCACGGACCCCATGCGCGCTTACATCCGGGAGAGGCTAGGGGGCTTCCCGGCCAGCCGGGGTCTTGCCTTCATCTCCACCGTCGACAATCCGGACTTCCTGGCCGGTATCCTCGGCCGCGGTCCCTGCACCTTCCACGTCTGGTGCGAGCCCGCCCTTTCGCCGGTGATCAGCGTGGCCAACCGGCTTGGCCCGACCCTGATGTTCACCTGTGCGGACGAGGCGCCGGTCCAGTACGCCGACGTCTTCTGGTACTTCCACACTCCGGAGACGATCCGAGGGCTCTGGGAAGCCCAGGGCGCTCCGCCTGTGTTTGCTGGAAACTATGTTCAGAGCCTCTCCGGCCCCTGCCTGGATTCGCCGCCCCCGGAACCGATTCCAAGATCCGAAGTGGGCCTCGACCCAGATGCCTTCGTGATTGCCACGGTCGGCAACCGTCTCGGCGTCGAGATGGACGAGGCCTTCATCACGGGCATGGAACTGGCAGTCAGGGATCAGCCGAACTGTGTCTGGATGGTGGTCGGCGGACTGCCGGAGTACCTGTCCGACGCCTGCCGCCAGGTCCTGGGGCACCGCTTCCTGCACATTCCCTATGCGAGCCCACTCGACCGCCTGATGACGACCGTCGATGTCTTCGCCAATCCCTTCCGGCGAGGTGGTGGGAACAGCGCCAATCTGGCCCTTGGGGCGGGGGCGGCCGTGCTCTCCCTGAAGTTCGGGGATGTCTCGGCCCTCATCCCAGAAAGCTTCATCGCGGAGACACCAGAGGAGTATTTCCGCTACCTGGGCTTCCTGATCGAGTCCCCCGAACTCCTGAGCGCCGTCAAGGCCGAGCAGTTCCAGCACAATGCTCGCACGCGGGACCAGAAGGCCTTCCTCGCCAACCTCCAGAAGATGGTGCGGCTGGCGGGCGAGCGCTATGCGGCCAGGCAGGGTGGCGCACCCCTGTCGGAGACGGTTTTCTCTCTGGAACCGAAGCTGGCGCGGGCCGGTTGAGTCGGAGCCCGCCCCGGGGCCCTTGCGGGCGATCCGGGACGGGTCCGCGGTCGGTTCTCAAAGGGCGAAGGTGAAGCCGCCGTTCACCGGATAGACCTGGCCGGTGATCCAGCTCGAGGCGTCCGACGACAGGAAGAGCACCATGTTGGCCACGTCGTCCGGGCGTCCGGGCCGGCGGATGATGTACTTCTCCATCTGCCGCTTCAGGCGCTCGGGGTCGCCGTTCAGGGTGCGCTCCACCGCCGGGGTGGCGGTCAGGGCGATGGCCACCGAGTTGGCGGTGACGCCGTAGCGGCCCAGGGTCCGGGCCACCGAGCGCATGAAACCGGCCGCACCGGCCTTGCCGGCGGCGTAGATCTCCATGTTGGCGTCGCCCCAGCGTCCGGCGTCGGAGATGATGGTCACGATCCGCCCGGGTGCCTGGCGCTCGATCATGCCCGGGATGACCGCCCCGGTGCAGTTGATGACGCCGTAGAGGTTGACCCCCAGGAAGGTCTGCCAGGCCTCGGGGCCCGTTTCCCAGAAGGGCAGGCGGGCGTCTGCCGACGGCGTCGCCCCGGCGTTGCCGGCGTTGTTCACCAGGACGCCGATGGTGCCCAGGTCCGAGCTGGCCTTGGCCACCATGTCCTGCACGGCGCCCTGGTTGGAGACGTCGCACTGAAGGGCGAGGGCCTTGCCCCCTGCGGCGCGGATCTCCTCTGCGACGGCTTCTGCGCGCTCGAGCACGAAGTCGTTCACCACCACGCCGCCGCTATTCGCGGCGCCGCCCAGGTGCAGGGCGATCTGCCGCCCGACGCCCTGTCCCGCGCCCGTCACCAGGGCCACGCGGCCCCCAAGGTCCAGAATATCCATGATCTTGTCTCCTCCCTCGCTTCAGCGGGTTGCCACCATCCTAGATCGGCTTTCCGCCGAAGGGGAAACCCGAATTTCGGGGCGGCTCAGTCCGTCGGCCAGTGGCGGTTGATCTCAATGAGCGGCTCGATCACGTCGAGGGCCAGGATCCACTCCAGGGGCAGGCCAAAGAGGCCCTCCTCCGCCCCCCGGAGGTTGCCCGCGATGGCGGCGGTGGAGTCGGAGTCGCCGTCATG
>CAMAOY010000092.1 GCA_945859865.1 Phenylobacterium deserti | reverse complement strand
AGGCGGTCTTGCCCTGGGGGGAGCCGTCGGTGGCCAGTTTGATCCCGGCCCACTTCAGCCCGTTCTTCATCTCGCCCCAGGCGAGCTTGCCCGTCCCCACCAGCTGGTCGGCCATGAGGTAGGCGGGCAGGGCCTCGACGTCGATCTTGAGGAGTCCCTTGTCTGCGGCCTCCTGGAGCAGGGGCATCTTGTCCGGCATGACCAGGCCTTCAGCCGCGGTGGTGTAGCCGTTGGCGGCATAGTGTTCGACCGCCCGCTTGATCAGGTCGAGATCCTGCTCGCGGGGACGCGGCGCCTGCACCTGCGGGATGAAGGGGTGCATGGCGGTTTCCTGGAACAGGCCCTCCGGCTCCCGGGAGCCTGCCTTGCGGATGATCGCGCCTCCGACCGGGTCCGCCGTCGCGGAGGTGATGCCGGCCTTCCGGATCGCCGCCGAATTGGCGACCAGCATGTGCCCGGAGGTGTGAACGAGGATCACGGGGTTGTCCGGGAAGGCGGTGTCCAGTTCCGCCGCCGTGGGGTGGCGCTTCTCGGCCAGGAAGTCCTGGTCGTATCCCTGTCCCACGAGGAGGACGCCGGGGCCCGCCTTCAGGGAGTCCTTGAGCCGCTTCACCTCGCCCACGATGTCGGCGACCGAGCTGACGCCACCGACGGGCGGCGGGTTGAGGTTGGCCTGGACCAGGCTGTCGGCATAGTTGAGGAGGTGGCTGTGGGCGTCGATGAAGCCCGGCAGCAGCACGCCGCCCTTGAGGTCGACCGTCCGGGCACCCGGACCCGCGGCCTTGCGCGCCTCCGCCTGGGTGCCTGCGGCGACGATCTTGCCATCCTTCACCGCCAGGGCCTCGACGTAGGCCGGGGCCTCCCCCGCCAGGGTCAGGATGTCGCCGCCGGTGTAGACGGCCGCCGTCTCGTCCGACGTGCGGGGCGCACAGCCTGCCGCCAGTGTCACTGCGGCCAGGACCGCGAGCCAATTTCTGTTGCGCATCTGAAATCCTCCTCCCATTTGGGCACCCCCTTATCATTAGACTCAGGCGAAGGCTCGGCAAGCCATCGCTTGTGATGTCCGGTTTGACAGGCGCGCGTCACCGGACCATCACGGAAACGGGTCAGACAGGGTCCTTCCTGCGCCCCGAACCGAGTTTGACCATGCCCAGCTCCGCCTTCCGGCTCCGACCCGGCCTCATCTTCACCTTCGCCGCCGCCTCGGCCCTCAGCCTTGCGAGCGCCGCCCCCGCGCACGAGACCGGGGCGCCCCACGGCGGCCATGAAGATGGCCGCGCCTGGCTGCCGGGTGACCACCACGTGCACTCCCAATTCAGCGTCGACTGGAAGCCCTCGTCTGACCCTGCAAAGGCGCCCGATCCGGTCGTCGGGGGGGATTCCAACAACACCATCCCGACCAATGCCCGCATGGCCCGGAAGCACGGTCTGTCCTGGATGGCCGCCACCGACCACGGCGGCCCCAACCACTCCCGGGTCAGCCGCGAACTGATCTATCCGGAGGTGCTCAAGGCTCGCCGGGAAGTCCCCGACCTTGCCCTCTTCTTCGGCCTTGAGCTGAATAGCCCGGGCGCTGACCACTCCAGCATCATCGTGCCCAACACGCCGCAGGAGCGCGACGACCTGACGGACCTCGAGCGCCGCTTCGACAAGCTCGAGGCCTGGCCGGTTGATCCTGCCCGCGACCAGGTGAGCCGGATGGTCGAGGCCCTGACCTACATGAAGGCCCTGCCGCGCCCCCCCGTGGTGATCGCCCACCATCCCTCGCGCTCGGCCAAGGCGCTCGGCCAGTACGGACAGACGACCCCGGCCGAGCTCCGGGACTGGAACGACGCGGCGCCCCAGGTCGCCATCGGCATGGAGGGCGCGCCCGGGCACCAGGCGGGCGCCCTGAACCCGGATGGCTCGCCGCGGACAAGTGAAGCCCGGGGTGCCTATCGCCAGCATCCCACCTATGGCGGCTTCGACCAGATGACCGCCCGGGTCGGCGGCTTCTGGGACTCCATGCTGGGGGAGGGCCGCCGCTGGTGGATCACGGCGACCTCGGACTCTCACCGGCACTACACCGACGGCGGGATCGACTTCTGGCCGGGCGAATACGCCAAGACCTATGTCCTGGCGCGGAAGTCCCCGGACGACATTCTGAACGGCCTTCGCAGCGGCCGGGTCTTCGTGACCACCGGCGACCTGGTGTCGTCTGTCGACCTTGAGGTCCGCCCCGTGGCCCGGGGCGCACCGGCGGCGGGCATTGGCGGCGAGGTCACGGTGGCCCGCGGCCAGGACGTCCGCATCACCCTGCGCGTCCGGGATCCCGCCGGCGAGAACTTCGGCGGTCGCTCGCCCGAGGTGAAGCGCATCGACCTGATCCGGGGCGACCTGACGGGCCCTGCGCCTGGCCGCTCGGCGGACGAGAACCCCACTACCCGGGTGGAGCGCCGTTTCACCGCCGCTGACTGGGTGCGGGAGGGCGAGGTCATCACCCTGACGACGACCCTGCGCAACGTCCAGGCCTCGGGCTACATCCGCCTGCGGGGAACCGGGACGGGCGACGCGGAGCCGGCCATGGACGTGCCCGGCGAGAACCCCTGGGACGACCTCTGGTTCTACGCCAACCCGGTGTTCATCAAGGTCCGGTGATGGCGCCAGACCCGGAGTTCGCACCGGAGACGGTTCCGGACAGCCTTGCCGCCTGCCGCCGCCTGGACCGGGCTGACCCCCTGTCGGCCCTGGCCCGGCGCTTCCGACTGCCGGTCGGCGTCATCTACCTGGACGGAAACTCCCTCGGACCTCTCCCGCGGGCATCGGAGGCGGCGGTCCGCCAGGCGACGGCAGCGGAGTGGGGTCGCTCCCTCGTGCGCGGCTGGAACACCGACGACTGGATCGGCCTGCCAGACCGTACCGCCGCCCGCATCGCCCCCCTGATCGGCGCCGACCCCGACGAAGTGGCCTGCGCGGACTCGGTCTCGGTCAACCTGTTCAAGCTGGCGGCCGGGGCCCTGGCCCTGAGGCCCGACCGGAAGGTCCTGCTGGGGGTCGAGGGGGACTTCCCCACCGACGGCTACATGCTGCAGGGCCTGGCGGCGATCCGGCCGGACATCCGTATACAGACAGTTTCAGTGGCAAGCCTCCCTCAGGCCCTGTCACAAGACGTCGCCCTGCTTCTCATGAGCCACGCCGACTATCGAACGGGGGCCCTGGCGGACCTGTCCGGCCTGACCCGCCAGGCCTCGGAGGCGGGGGTCCTGACCCTCTGGGACCTGAGCCACACGGCGGGCCTGGCACCGGTCGGCCTGAATGCTGCCGGCGCCGACATGGCGGTGGGCTGCGGCTACAAATACCTGAATGGCGGCCCGGGCGCGCCGGCCTTCGCCTTCATCGCCCGCCGTCACCACGCCGCCTTCGCCAGTCCCCTGTCCGGCTGGATGGGGCACGCCCGGCCCTTCGCCTTCGAGCCCGGCTACGATCCTGCACCAGGGGCGGCCCGGCTGATGGCAGGGACACCGCCCATCCTGTCCCTGACGGCCCTGCACGCCGCCCTGGAGGTCTTTGAGGACCTCGATCCCGCGGCGCTCCTGACCCGTTCGCGGGCCTTGTCCAGCGTGTTCGAGCGCCGGGCGGGACCGGCCCTCTCGACCCACGGATTCCGCCTCGTCTCCCCGGATCGCCAGGAGGCCCGGGGTGGCCACCTGTCCTTCGCCCACCCTCAGGCCTATCCGGTGGTACAGGCCCTGATCGCCGCCGGGGTGATCGGCGACTTCCGTGCCCCGGACCTGATGCGGCTGGGCTTCTCGCCCCTCTTCCTGGGCCGGGCCGACGTCTGGGCGGCGGCGGAGCGTTTCACGCGGGTGATGGAGACCGGCGCCTGGCGCGAGCCGGCCTTTGCCGCCAAGCAGAGGGTCACATGAGCGCGCCCCGGGACGAATCCGGCCGTCGGCTCTACGATATCTCTCAGCCCCTGCGGCCCGACCTGCCGGTCTGGCCCGGCGATACGCCCTTCGGACTGGAGCGGACCTGGGTGCTGTCGGACGGGTGCCCGGTGAATGTCTCGCGCCTGACCCTGTCGACCCATTCCGGCGCCCATGCTGACGCCCCCCTGCACTTCGATCCCGCCGGCGCGGCCATCGACGCGGTGGACCTCGTCCCCTACCTCGGGCCCGCCCAGCTGGTCTCGGTGACGCAGGGCCCCGACCGAATCGGCCCCGAAGAGGTCCTGCCGCGTCTGGTGCCGGGAACCCGCCGCGTCCTGCTGCGCACCTTCGAGGCCTTTCCCCATGATGCCTGGCCGGAGCGTTTCCGCACGCCCGCCCCGGACCTGGTGGAGGCTCTCGGTGGCGCTGGCGTCCGCCTGCTGGGGATCGACGGGCCCTCCCTGGACCCGGAGGACGCCAAGGACCTGGTCAGCCACCTGGCCCTGGGCCGCTGGCGCATGGCGGTCCTGGAGGGCCTGGTCCTCGACGGAGTCCCGGACGGCCCCTATGAGTTGATCGCCCCGCCCCTGCGCCTTTCCGGTGCCGACGCTTCGCCCGTAAGGGCCGTGCTGCGCGACCTCTGAAGGCGCCCCTCGCCCTGCGCGCCGGGCGTGCTAGTTTGCCTGCGAAGCAAAGATCAAGTCGGGGAGTGACCATGAAGGGACCAGGGATTTTCCTCGCCCAGTTCGCCGGGGACGAGGCACCGTTCAACACCCTGCCCGCACTCGGCAAGTGGGTGGCGGACATGGGGTACAGGGGGGTCCAGATCCCCACCTGGGATCGCCGCCTGTTCGACCTGAAGCTCGCCGCCGAGAGCGACGCCTACTGCGACGAGGTCAAGGGCAGGTTGGCCGACCTCGGCCTGGAGATCTCGGAGCTGTCCACCCACAGCCAGGGCCAGTTGGTGGCGGTCCACCCGGCCTATGACGAGATGTTCGATGGCGGGGTCCCCGCCGCCGTGCGCGGCAATCCCGCCGCCCGGCAGGCCTGGGCCGTGGATCAGGTGATGATGGGGGCGAAGGCCTCGCGCCGGCTGGGCCTGCCCGCCAGCGTCACCTTCTCTGGCTCCCTGGCCTGGCCCTATCTCTATCCCTATCCCCAACGCCCCGCGGGCCTGGTGGAAGCGGCCTTCGATGAGCTGGCCCGGCGCTGGCGGCCCATCCTCGACGCCTACGAGGAGGCCGGTGTCGACCTCTGCTACGAGGTGCACCCCAGCGAGGACCTGTTCGACGGGGCGACGGTGGAGATGTTCTGGGATCGGGTGGACTACCACCCGCGGGCCTGCCTGCTCTACGACCCCAGCCACTTCGTCCTGCAGCAGCTGGACTATCTGGAATACATTGACCTCTACCATGAGCGGATCCGGATGTTCCACGTGAAGGACGCCGAGTTCCGGCCCACCGGGCGCCAGGGGGTCTATTCCGGCTACCAGCCCTGGAAGGAGCGCGCCGGCCGCTTCCGCTCCCTCGGCGACGGCCAGGTCGACTTCCGCGCCATCTTCTCCAAGTTCGCCCAGTACGGCTACAAGGGCTGGGCGGTGCTGGAGTGGGAGTGCGCCCTCAAGGCGCCGGAGGACGGGGCCCGGGAGGGCGCGCCCTTCATCCGCGACCACATCATCAACGTGACCGGCAAGAGCTTCGACGACTTCGTCGCCACCGGGGTGGACGCCGCCGCTAACCGGAGGATGCTCGGCCTTGATCGCTGATCCCCGCCTCAGGCTGGGCATGGTCGGCGGCGGGGAGGGGGCCTTCATCGGCGCTGTCCATCGCATGGCCGCCCGTCTGGACGACCGCTGGACCCTGGTCGCCGGCGCCTTCAGCGCTGATGCGGCCCGGTCCCGGGACTTCGGCCGGTCCCTGGGCCTGGCCGGGGACCGCTGCTACGGCGACTGGGCCCAGATGGCCCGGGCCGAGGCTGCCCGGCCCGACCGGCTGGACGCCGTGGCCATCGTCACCCCCAACCACCTGCACTTCGCCCCGGCCCTGGCCTTCCTGGAGGCGGGGGTGGCGGTGATCTGCGACAAGCCCCTGACCAGCCGCCTGGCCGACGCCCTGGCCCTGGAGGCGGCGGCGACGCGCACCGGCGGGACCCTGGTCCTGACCCACAATTACAGCGGCTATCCCATGGTCCGGCAGGCCCGGGAAATGGTGGCTGGGGGTGCCCTGGGGGACCTGCGGGTCATCCAGGCCGAGTACGCCCAGGACTGGCTGGCCCGGGACCTGCCCGGCAACAAGCAGGCCGACTGGCGGGGCGACCCCGAGCGGGCCGGTGCCGGCGGCGCCCTGGGCGACATTGCCACCCACGCCTACCACCTGGCCGGCTTCGTCACCGGCCTCCGGGCCGATGCGGTCAGCGCCGAGACCTCGCGCTTCGTGGCCGGCCGCAGGCTCGACGACGACGTCCAGGTCCGCCTGCGCTGGCCGGGCGGGGTCCGAGGCCAGCTCTGGGCCAGCCAGGTGGCCATCGGCACTTCCAACGCCCTGCGCCTGCGGATCATCGGCTCGGACGCGGCCCTGGACTGGTCGCAGGAGACCCCCGACCTCCTGGGCTTCACCCGGCTGGGCGAGGCACCCCAGGTGCTGCGCCGGGGCGGGCCGGGCCTGTCCCCTGCGGCTGCGGCCGCCACCCGCCTGCCCGCCGGCCATCCTGAGGGCTACCTGGAAGGGTTCGCCCAGATCTACGCCGACGCCGCCGACCTGGTCGCGGCCCGCCGGGCTGGCCAGACTCCGCCACCCCACCTTTCAGGCCTGCCCGGCCTGGCCGACGGGGTGGACGGCCTGAGGTTCATCACCGCCGCCGTGCGCAGCGCGGCCGCAGACGGGGCCTGGGTCCCGCTGAAGGAGGGTTCCGAATGATCCGGCAAAGCTTTGCCTGGTGGTCCTTTGCCATGGCGCCCGACACCGACGCCCGGGTCCTCTTGGCCGGTGCCGCCGGCGCAGGAGCAAAGGGCGTGGAAATGCTGCCCGACAACCTGTGGCCCCTGGCCCAGGACCTCGGCCTGACCGTCGTGACCCTCAGTGGCCACGCCCTGGAGACCGGGTTCAACGACCCCTCCCGCCACCCTGCCCTGCGCGATGAGGTCCGCCGCCGGATCGATGACGCCGCCGCCGGAGGCTGTGAGGCGGTGATCGTCTTCTCGGGCTCGCGGATCGGCGACGGCGCCGACGCCCCGGCCATCGCCGCCTGCGTCGAGGGCCTGGGCCCGGTGGTCGCGCATGCCAAGGCGGCGGGGGTTCGCCTGCTCCTCGAGCTGCTGAACAGCAAGGTCGACCATCCCGGCCAACAGTGCGACCGCACCGCCTTTGGCGCGGCGATAGTCCGCCAGTTGGACGACCCGGCCCTGCGCCTCCTCTACGACGGCTATCACATGCAGCTGATGGAGGGGGACCTGAGCCGGACCATCATCGACCACCTCGACCTGATCGGCCATGTGCACACCGCCGGCGCCCCGGGCCGCCGCGACCTGGACGACCGGCAGGAAATCAACTGGCGGGCCATCGCCGCCCTGCTCGCCCGCAAGGGCTACGGCCAGTGGGTGGGCCACGAGTTCATGCCGCGCGGGGAGCCCGTCGCCGCCCTCGCCGCCGCCATCGCCCTCATCAACGCCGGTGCGGAACAAGGATCCCGGAATGTTTGATGCCATCGTCGTCGGGTCGGGGATCAGCGGCGGCTGGGTCGCCAAGGAGCTGTGCGAGCGGGGCCTGAAGGTCCTGATGCTCGAGCGCGGGCCGGAAATCCGCCACGGCGAGGACTACAGCCAGGACCTCGCCGCCTCCCTCCGGCGCAGCGAGGACCAGATCCCCCTGGAGGAGCGCGAGAAGCACTACCCCTACTATGCCGGGGTCTCCTACGCCCTGTTCGAATCCAATAAGAAGTTCTGGGCCAGCGACTACGACCACCCCTACGAGACCGCGCCCGGCAAGCCCTACCGGTGGATCCGGGGCTACCAGCTGGGCGGTCGGTCCCTCACCTGGGGCCGGCAGTCCTATCGCTGGGCGCCACAGGACTTCGAGTCCAACCTGAAGGACGGCCACGGGGTGGACTGGCCAATCCGGTATGACGACCTCGCGTCCTGGTATGACCACGTGGAGGCCTTCGCCGGGATCAGCGGCGATTATGACGGGCTCTGCCAGCTTCCCGACGGCGACTTCCTGCCGCCCTGGCCCATGAACGTGGTCGAGGAGGCGGCCAAGGCCAACATCGAAGCTGCCTTCCCCACCCGGCGCATGATCATGGGCCGGGTCGCCAACCTCAGCCGGACGACCAAGACGCACCAGGACCTCGGCCGCAAGCGCTGCGAGGGCAAGCTGGCCTGCGCCCATGGCTGCACCCTGGGTGGCTATTTCTCCACCCAGGCCGCCACCCTCCCCGCCGCCCTGGCCACGGGCAACCTGACCGTCGTGACCGACGCCGTGGTCGCCTCGGTGGAGCATGACCCCATCCTCGGCCGCGTCACCGGCGTACGGGTGGTCGACCGCAATACCCGTGAGGGACGCACCTATTCGGCCCGGCTGGTCTTCCTCAACGCCTCCAGCATCAACACCTCCGCCCTGCTCCTGAACTCGGTTTCAGAGGCCTTTCCGCGCGGCCTCGCCAACGGCAGCGACCAGGTCGGGCGCAACCTGATGGACCATGTCAGCACCCGGCCCATCGTCGGCCGCTGGCCAGGTTTCCAGGACCAGCACGATCCCGGCGAGCGCCCGACGGGCATCTACATCCCGCGCTACGCCAACGTCACGGAGTCGGACAAGCCCTACCTGCGCGGCTTCGGCATGCAGGGCGGGGCGGTACGCTCCCGCCGGTCCGAGGCTCCTGGCGGCCTGCCCTGGTCCATGTCCCTCATGCCCTTCGGCGAGGTCCTGCCCAACCCCGACAACCGCGTCACCCTGTCGGCGAGCCGAAGGGACTCCTGGGGCGTGCCCGTCCCGATCATCGACGCCGCACACGGCCGCAACGAATACCTGATGATGCGCGAGGCCGCCCACGACGCCTGGCAGATGCTGAAGGCCGCCGGATGCGTGGACCTCAACCGCTGGGAAGAGGCCGCAGAACACGTCACCCCGCCCGGCGACCGCATCCACGAGATGGGCACGGCGCGCATGGGCCGCGACCCGGCGACCTCGGTGGTGAACGGCTGGGGCCAGGCGCACGAGGTTTCCAACCTCTTCCTCTCGGACGGGGCGGTCATGGCCTCCAGCGCCTCGATGAACCCCTCCCTGACCTACATGGCCCTGTCCGCCCGGACGGCGAACCATGCGGCCGACCTCCTTCGCGACGGAGCCTTCGAATGACCGCCTACGGACTTCAGCTCTA
>CAMAOY010000091.1 GCA_945859865.1 Phenylobacterium deserti | reverse complement strand
ACCCAGCAGGCCCTCGAACGCGCCGAGGCCCAGGTCTCGGTCCTGCTCGATGCCGGACCGGACCCCCTGCTGGTGATCTCCGGTCGAGAGCCCGATGACCTCAGTACCCTTCGGATCGAGCGCGCCAACGCCGCCGCCCGGAGCCTCTTCCGGATCTCGGGCCCACCGGCCCTCCTGGTTTCCGCCCTGAGGGACCCGGAGGTCCTCTCCGTCGTCGACGAGGCGCTCTTCGGCGGTGTCGAGGCCCGCTGCGCCTTCACCTCGGGGGCCGCCCAGGAACGCAGCTTCCAGGTCCGGGCCCGGCCCCTGGTGGCCCAGGACGACGCCTTGAGCCGGGCCGTTCTGGTCTTCCGGGACGAGACCGACCTGCGTCGGGCCGAGCGCACCCGCGCCGACTTCCTTGCCAACGCCAGCCATGAGCTGCGTACGCCCCTGGCCTCGCTGAGCGGCTTCATCGAGACCCTGAGCGGACACGCGCGGGAGGACCGGGAGGCGCAGGATCGCTTCCTCGGGATCATGCGCAACCAGGCCGAGCGGATGGGCCGCCTGATCGACGACCTCCTCTCCTTGAGCCGGATCGAGCTCAACGAGCACGTGGCCCCGCGCGGACAGACGGACCTCGCCCTGGCCGCCGCCGACGTGGTGGACGCCCTCGGCCCCCAGGCGAAGGCGCGCGGCGTGGGTCTGGAGGCCACCCTGCCAGCTGCCGGCGAGGCGGTGATCCGCGGCGATCGCGACCAGATCGTCCAGGTCATCCAGAACCTCACCGACAACGCACTGAAGTATGCGCCACCCGGAAGTGCGGCAAAGGTGGAGGTCCGCCCGAATGTCAGCCGCGAGGCTTCCCAGGTGCCAGTCATCGAGGATGCGGCGCGCCTGACCCTGGTGAGCCCGGATGCCCCCCCGCCCACCTTCATGATGATCCGGGTCCGGGACGAGGGCCCGGGGATGGAGCGCGAACACCTGCCCCGGTTGGCCGAGCGGTTCTACCGCGTGGAGGGCCAGAAGAGCGGAGAGCGGCCGGGAACGGGACTGGGCCTTTCCATTGTCAAACACATCGTCAACCGGCATCACGGCGTGCTCTCAGTGGAAAGTGCGCCCGGACGGGGCACCGTCTTCACGGTCCTGCTCCCCGCAAGCCTCACTGTCACAGAAGTTTCACAAACATGACCTACGGGCTAGGTGAAGCCGTCGGGCGACTGCGTGCACACCGCAGCGCCGTCATGAACGCCGCTCTCGTTGAAGGGACTGCCGCAAATCCATGCTGACGGGTCTCGCCCTCCTGGTCCTCGCGGCCTTCTCTGGCGCTGTCTTCTTGGCCGGTAGCCGGCGTGCGGCGGGACTGGCCCGGTCGCCGGCCGCGCCGGTCAATTCCCGGCCCCTCCACCATGGGACCTACGCCGCCCTCTGGACGGCTGTGCCGGCCGCCCTGGTGCTGCTTGTCGCGGCCCTGTTCGGCAATTCGGTGGAGACGGCCCTGGTCAAGGCCAAGCTGCCAGCGGCTGTCTTGGCCCTCGAGGCCTCCGACCGTCAGGTCTTCCTGGATGACGCCCTGGCCATCGCCCGGGGCGACTCCCGCAGCGAGACCCCCTATTCCCCGGATCTCGAGGGGGCCCTCAGGACGACGGCCTCGGAGGCCCACGCCATCGACGTCCGGATCCGGCTCATCGGCCTCGGTTCCGCAGTAGTCCTGGCCCTGGCCGGGGCCGCCTGGGGCCTGTCCCGGATCCGCGCACCCTTCAGGGCCCGTGCGGGGGTCGAGAAGTGGATCCAGGCCCTGCTGCTCTTCTGCTCGGTGACCGCCGTCTTCACGACCGTGGGCATTGTCGCCTCCCTCGTCTGGGAAAGCTGGCGCTTCTTCCAGGCCGTTCCACCCCTGGCCTTCCTGTTTGGAATGGAGTGGGACCCCCAGAGCGCCATGTATGCAGACCAGGTGGTCTCAGAGGGCGCCTTCGGGGCGATTCCGCTCTTCGCCGGCACCTTCCTGATCATGCTGATCGCCATGACGGTGGCCGCCCCCGTGGGACTGTTCGCTGCGATCTACCTGTCGGAATACGCCTCTGCGACGAGCCGGGCGATCATCAAGCCCCTTCTTGAGATCCTCGCGGGGGTGCCCACCGTCGTTTATGGCTTCTTCGCCGCCCTGACCGTCGGACCCCTGTTCCGGGCCGGCTTCAACGCCATCGGCGCCATGCTGGTTGGCGGCCCCCTCAACGACCTCGGCCTCTACCTGGGCGAGGTCCAGAACCAGATGGCCCTGGTGGCGGGCGTTGTGATGGGGGTCATGCTGATCCCCTTCGTCTCTTCACTCTCGGATGACATCATCAATGCCGTGCCACAGTCCCTGAGGGACGGCAGCCTGGCCATGGGCGCCACCCGGTCGGAAACCATCCAAAGGGTGATCCTGCCCGCGGCCCTGCCGGGTGTCATGGCGGCCATGCTGCTGGCGGTCTCCCGGGCGGTGGGCGAGACCATGATCGTGACCATGGCTGCAGGCCTCCAGGCCCGGGTGACCCTCAATCCCCTCGAGACCGTAACTACCGTCACCGTCCAGATCGTCACCCTGCTGACCGGGGACCAGGAGTTCGACAGTCCCCGGACCCTGTCGGCCTTCGGCCTGGGCCTGACCCTGTTCGTCGTGACCCTGCTCCTGAACATGATCGCCCTGCGGATCGTCCAGAAATACCAGGAACAGTATGACTGAGCCTCGCCCCTCCCGCGAAGACCTCAAGGCCACGGTGGCCCGCCGGCTGAAGGCGCGCAATGCCGCCGAACGCCGGTTCCGGCTCTATGGCCAGGTCGCCATCGCCCTCGCCCTCGGCTTCCTGGTCCTGCTGCTCGGCCGTATCGTTCAGCAGGGCTGGTCAACCTTCATCGACTACCGGCTCACCGCCCAGGTCTACCTGGATCCCTCACGGATCGACCGGACGGATCCCGGGGGTGCCAATTACGACCTGCTCATTGCCGAACAGCTCCTGAAGCGGATTGGCGTGGCCGACGACGAGAACGGGACCCGGAGCGACGCCATGAAGGATTTGGTGTCCGGCGACATGGGCTTCCAGGTCCTCGACCGGGTGAAGGCCGACCCGACCCTGATCGGCCGCACGCTGACGGTCTCCGCCTCGCTGAGGGCAGACGCCGGCCTGTACTTCAAGGGCCAGGTCAAGCGGTCCACCTCCGAGGATGAACGCGCCCTGAGCGATGCCCAGATCGACTGGCTCGATAAAATGCGCGCTGGGGGGCTGGTGGCCTCCGGCTTCAACTCGACCTTCTTCACCCGGTCGGACTCCACCGAGCCGGAGCAGGCCGGGGTTCTGGGCGCCATTGTCGGATCTACCCTGATGCTGATCCTGACAGCCGCCCTTGCGATTCCGATCGGTGTCCTGGCGGCCACATTCCTCCAGGAATTCGCTCCCAAGAACCGGTGGACCGACATCGTCGAGGTGAACATCAACAACCTGGCTGCGGTTCCCTCCATCGTCTACGGCCTCCTCGGCCTGGCGGTGTTCATCAACTGGATGCATGTCCCGCGCTCCTCGCCCCTGGTGGGGGGGCTGGTGCTGGCCCTGATGGCCCTGCCGACAGTGATCATCGCCACGCGTTCCTCCCTCAGGGCCGTCCCCCCCTCGATCCGCGAGGCCGCCCTGGCCCTTGGTGCCTCCCGCACCCAGACCGTTTTCCACCATGTACTGCCCCTGGCCCTGCCGGGGGTTATGACCGGCTCCATCCTCTCCCTGGCCCACGCCCTGGGCGAGACCGCGCCTCTCCTGATGGTGGGCATGGTGGCGTTCGTCCCCGGCGTCCCGGACTCCCTGATCTCCGCCAGCACTGTCCTGCCCGTCCAGATCTTCATCTGGGAGAATGCCTCGGAGCGGGCCTTCCACGAGCGCACGGCCGCCGCCATCATGGTGCTGCTGGCCTTCATGATCCTGATGAACCTTGCCGCCGTCCTCCTGAGGCGGCGGTTCGAACGCCGTTGGTGACCCGATGACAGACGCCCAGACCAGCCCACCCCCCGCCGAGGTGGCAATACGGATCTCTGCCCGCGGCGTGCGGGTCTTCTATGGCGACAAACAGGCCCTGTTCGATGTCGACCTCGACGTTCCCGACCGTGCCGTGACGGCCCTGATCGGTCCCTCCGGCTGCGGCAAGTCCACCTTCCTGCGCTGCATCAACCGGATGAACGACACCATCCCGGGGGCCCGGGTCGAAGGCAGCATCCTGCTTGACGGCGAGGACGTGAACGACCGGGACCTTGACCCCGTCCTGCTCCGGGCCCGGGTCGGCATGGTCTTCCAGAAGCCCAACCCCTTTCCCAAGACCATCTTCGAGAACGTGGCCTACGGGCCGCGGATCCACGGCCTCGCCACCTCCAAGTCCGAGCTTGACGGCGTGGTCGAGCAGGCGCTGAAGCGGGCCGGGCTCTGGAAGGAGGTCTCTGACCGCTTGGACCAGCCCGGAACGGGCCTGTCCGGTGGTCAGCAGCAGAGGCTGGTGATCGCCCGGGCCATCGCTATCAACCCGGAAGTGATCCTCATGGACGAGCCCTGCTCGGCCCTGGACCCGATCGCCACCGCGCGGATCGAGGAGCTGATCGACGAGCTCCGGGCCCAGTACTGCATCGTCATCGTGACCCACTCCATGGCCCAGGCGGCGCGGGTGTCGCAGCGCACGGCTTTCTTCCACATGGGAAAGCTGGTCGAGACCGGTCTGACCAGCCAGATCTTCACACGTCCGGGCGACTCCCGTACCCAGGACTACATCACCGGCCGCTTCGGCTAAGGACGCGCTCATGAGCGAACACATCGTCAAGTCCTATGAGGACGAACTAAACAGCTTGGCGGCAGAGTGCGCCCGGCTGGGCGGTCTGGCCGAGGCCCAGCTCGCCGACGCCATCCGGGCGGTGACCCGGCGCGAGCCGGATCTGGCGGCGCAGGTCATCCAGCAGGACGACCGCCTGGACGAGATCGAGGCCGACATCGAGCAGAAGGCCATCCGCCTGATCGCCCTGCGCCAGCCCATGGCCAACGACCTGCGCAAGACGGTGGCGGCCCTGAAGATCGCCTCGAACCTGGAACGCTGCGGCGACCTGGCCAAGAGCATAGCCAAGCGGGCCCTGGTGCTGACGGATGTCGAGCCCATGCCGGCCCTGAGCCGCTCGATCGAGCGCATGGGCCAGCTGGTCCAGTCGCGGCTCCGGTCGGTGCTGGACGCCTACGCTTCCAGCGAGGCTGAGGCCGCCATGGAGGTCTGGCGGCGCGACCATGAGGTCGACGAGCATTACAACAGCCTCTTCCGCGAGCTCCTGACCTACATGATGGGGGATGCCCGGACGATCACGCCCTGCGCCCACCTCCTGTTCGTGGCCAAGAACCTCGAGCGGATCGGCGACCACGCCACCAATATCGCGGAGATCGTACATTACGAGATCTCAGGCGATCAGGTGAGCCCCGGCGACCGGCCGCGTTCAGCCGATCTCAGGGCCTAGGAGTTGTCCATGAACCCCCGCATCCTTGTGGTCGAGGACGACGACGCCCTCGGGACCCTGCTCCGGTACAACCTCGAGCGGGAGGGCTACTCAGTGTCTCTCGCCACGGACGGCGAGGAGGCGCTGATCCAGGCTGAGGAGCAGCTGCCGGACCTGGTCGTCCTGGACTGGATGCTGCCCAGGGTCTCGGGAATCGAGGTCTGCCGGCGTCTTCGCCAAAAGCCCCAGAGTCGGAACGTGCCCATCATCATGCTCACGGCGCGGGGCGAGGAGAGCGACCGGATCCGGGGGCTCGACACCGGCGCTGACGACTATGTGGTCAAGCCCTTTGCGGTGACTGAGCTGTCGGCACGGATCCGCGCCGTCCTGCGCCGCCTTCGACCCGGCCTGGCCGAGGATGTGGTGGTCCGGGGTGCCCTGAGCCTGGACCGGTCGGCCCACCGGGTTAGCCGGGACGGCGAGGAGATCCACCTGGGGCCAACGGAATTCCGCATGTTGGATTTCTTCATGCAGAACCCGGGGCGGGTCTTCAGCCGCGAACAACTGCTCGACTCTGTCTGGGGGTCGGACGTCTATGTCGAGGCCCGCACGGTGGACGTTCACATCGGTCGCCTCCGCAAGGCACTGGCAAAGGGCAAGGCGGGCTTCAACCCGATCCGAACCGTCCGCTCGGCAGGCTACGCCCTAGAGGTGGATCGCAGGAGCGCCGGGGCTGATTGACGTCGGGGCCTGACCGCGCGAAAGGCGGGCCATGAATATCCTTCTCGTGGGATCCGGCGGCCGCGAGCACGCCCTGGCCTGGAAGATCGCCGCCTCGCCCCTGACCCGCCGCCTGGTCATGGCGCCGGGAAACCCCGGCATGGCGCGACTGGGCGAACTGAGGCCCATCAAGCCGACTGCAGTCCAGGACCTCGTCGACCTGGCCCGGGAGATCGCCGCCGACCTGGTGGTGATCGGCCCTGAGGCCTCGGTGGAGGCGGGCCTCGCCGATGCCCTCCAGGCGGCTGGTACGCCCTGCTTCGGGCCCATCGCGGCTGCGGGCCGGCTGGAAAGCTCCAAGGCCTTCACCAAGGCCTTCTGCGACCGTCATGGCCTGCCGACCGCCGCCTGGGTGGTGTGCGAGGACGCGGCCTCTGCCAAGGCTGCGCTCGACCGGTTCTCACCCCCCTATGTGGTCAAGGCCGACGGACTTGCGGCGGGAAAGGGCGTGACCGTCGCTCCCGACCGGGCCACGGCGGAGGCGGCCATCGACGACGCCCTGGGCGGCCGGTTCGGCGCCGCCGGGGCCCGGGTGGTGATCGAGGACTTCCTGGAAGGCGAGATTGGCTCCCTCTTCGTGCTGTCGGACGGCCAGTCGGTCCGCTATTTCGGCGCCGCCCAGGACCACAAGCGCGCCTTTGACGGCGAGAAGGGCCCGAATACCGGGGGCATGGGGACCTATTCCCCGGCGCCGGTCTTTACCGGAACCCTCGTCGACCAGGTCATGACCCGGCTGGCTGTCCCCGCCCTTGAGGGCATAGCGGCCGAGGGCGCCCCCTATCGCGGGGCCCTCTTCGTCGAGTTCATGGCCACGGCGGACGGACCGCGCCTGGTGGAGTTCAACGCCCGGTTCGGGGATCCCGAGTGCCAGGTCCTGATGCTGCGCCTGGAGAGCGATCTCGTGCCCTACCTCGCTGCCTGCGCCAACGGAACCCTGGCCGACCTGCCAGAGCCGGCCTGGCGCGACGAGGTGGCGATCTGCGTCGTCATGGCGGCGGAAGGCTATCCGGATGCGCCGCGGACGGGGTCCGCCATCCTGGGCGCGGAACAGGACTTCGGCCCGGACGTCGCGGTTTTCCACGCTGGAACGACCCGGGACGCCGACGGCGTGCTCAGGGCCGCCGGGGGCCGGGTGCTGAACATCTGCGCCCGGGGGCCGGACCTGGAGACCGCCCGAGCCCGGGCCTATGCGGCGATTGAGCGCATCGACTGGCCCGAGAGCTTCCACCGCACCGACATCGGCTGGCGCGCCCTGGCCCCGAGGGGCTGAGCCTCAGCCTACGAAGTCGGTCTGGGCCAGGGTCACGAGGCCGCTGATCTCGATCACCGTGTCGATGGCGTTGTCGCCGTTGGTGTCTGCGAAGACGTAGGTCAGGCTGGCCGCCGTGTCGCGGATGGCCACCACGTCATCCGTTCCAGCCGAGATCACCGCCGCCGCCGCCGCCTGGGCCGCGGCGTAGGAAGCGGCGTCGGCTTCGGCGCTGAAGCCGGCCGGGCCCGTGCCGCTGTTCGTCGCGCCCAGGCCGAAGGAAATCTTGTCCGTGCCTGCCGCGAAGTCGGTGATGACGTCCCGGGCGGTGGCCGTGGAGGCGGCGTTCCCGAAGGCGAAGACGTCCGCGCCGCCGCCGCCGGTCAAACTGTCCTGTCCAGCGCCGCCGTTGAGGGTCTCCGCGCCCGCTCCTCCGGCCAGGGTATCGGCTCCGTCATCTCCTGCCAGGCTGGAGGCCCCAGCGCCGCCGGACAGGCTGTCGGCGTCTGCGCCGCCGCTGAGGGTGTCGGCGCCGCCCCCGCTGGAAAGCACATCCGAGCCCGCCCCACCCATCAGGGATTCCGCCCCTCCACCGCCGGCCAGGGTATCGCCGCCGGCATCTCCGGAGAGGGTGGCCGAGCCCGCCCCGCCGGTAAGGCTGTCGGTATCGTCGCCCCCGGACAGGCTGTCAGATCCACCGCCGGTCGAGAGGATATCCGCTCCCACGCCGCCGATGAGGGTTTCCGTACCGGCCCCGCCCACCAGGGTGTCGGCCCCGGCGTCGCCGGTCAGGCTGGCAGCCCCGGCCCCGCCCATCAGGCTGTCGCCGTCATCGCCGCCCAACAGGGTGTCGGCACCGCCGCCGGAGACGGCCGTGTCTGCGCCCACCCCGCCGATGAAGTAGTCGATGCCACTGGCGCCCAGCAGGCTGTCGGCCCCCACACCGCCGTCGGACAGGACGGAAGAGCCGCCGACAGAGCCGGTCAGGTCAAAGGCGTCGTCGCCCAGGCCGCCAATCAGGGTCGCGACGCCCGCCGAGATCATGGACTGGGTCAGGGTGTCGTTCCCCGCGCCGCCGTCCAGGGAATCCGCCCCGCCGCCGGCCATCAGGCTGTCGTCTCCATCGCCGCCGAGCAGGCTGTCGCCGCCGCTGCCTGCGACCACGGTGTCCGAGCCCTCGCCGCCCAGGACGCTGTTGTCCCCGGCGCCGGCCAGTATGCTGTCCGCGCCGGTGTCCGCCGAGACCGTGTCCGCCCCTGCTCCCGTGGAGAGGGTGTCAGCGCCGTCGCCCAGGCTGATGAGGTTGGCACCGCCCGCATCGGTGATGCTGTCGTCTCCGGTGCCCGCGAAGATGCGATCCGCCGCCGATCCTGCGACAATCCGGTCATTGCCGGTACCGCCGTCGAGGGTGTCCGCGCCGCCCCCGCCCAGGAGTGTGTCCGCGCCGTCGGCCCCTGCCAGGGAGTCGGCTCCGGTCCCGGCGGTAACGGAATCGCCGCCGAGGTCCCCGGACAGGTAGTTGGCACCGTCGCCGCCGGAGAGGGTGTCATTGCCCTGACCACCGAGAAGGGTATCGGCCCCACCCAGGGCGGTGATGATGTCATTGCCCAGATTACCATGGGCAAAGTTTGTGCCGGCGTCGGCGGCGATGCTGTCGTCGCCCTGACCGCCCAGCAGGCTGTCGCCACCAGTCCCGCCCACCAGGGTGTCAGCGCCCTGGTTTCCGTTGGCGATGTCGGCACCGCCGGCCCCGAGGATCAGGTCATTACCATCGCCGCCGAACAGCTGGTCCGTGGCGGTGGTCCCCGCCAGGGTATCATTGCCCAGGTCACCGTA
>CAMAOY010000090.1 GCA_945859865.1 Phenylobacterium deserti | reverse complement strand
AAGAGGCTCCGGGCGGCGGCGTTGGCGCGCTCGATCCGAAGGGTACTGAGGTCATCGGGCTCTCGACCGGAGATCACCAGCAGGGGGTCCGGTCCGGCATCGAGCAGGACCGAGACCTGGGCCTCGGCGCGTTCGAGGGCCTGCTGGGTACTGGGGTCTGGCCCGGGGTCACGCGGCAGCGCCTTTGGAAAGCGGACCTGACGGGCAGCATAGGCCGAGCCCGCCGCGCCGGCGAACAGGAGAAAGGCAAGATCGGGAGCATCCTTGCCGGCCAGCGCCCACACCCCGGCAAGCGCCATCAGGACCGCCGCAACAGTAAGGGCAGTGACTGGGAAGATGGCGGGATTTGCGGTTGGCGGGTCTTGAGGCACTGAGTCTACGGTTATGGACCAAAGCCTTATCAGGCGCGGCAAGTATGACGTTTGGGTGACACCCTGATGACGGTCGGGAGATATCCGCGTCCGATGCGGCAAGGCATGGCGAAAGCCTGCCGGAGATTGTCGCAGGCGCCGGCCCGGCCTAGATTGGATTCCCACCTCAGCCCCCTGGGCTAACCCTTCCGGAGCCTCCATGTCCGCCAACCGATTCGCTGCAGCCGAAGCCGCCTTCCAGGCCGGGCGGGGCGACGAGGGCAAGCGGCTCACAGCGGACCAGCTCAACGCCGATCCTGACGCCCCGGCGGCGGTCTACCGGAACTTCGGTGCCATCCTGGTGCGCGACCGCGACTACGCCCAGGCCGAGTCTGTCGGGCGCAGGGCGGTGGAGCGGCACTCCCGGGACCCGGAGCTGTGGAACATCCTCGGCGTCGCCCTGCGCCGCCTGAAGCGCTATCCGGAGGCGATAGAGGCCCTCGAGAAGGCCGCCCGGCTCAGCCCCCGCAGCGACGCTATCCAGCAGAACCTCGGCAATGTCTTCAACGACGCCCGGGATGCCCGGGCCATCAAGGTCTTCTCGCAACTGGTCCGCAGCGCCCCGTCCAACGCCGAGCACCAGCGCCAGCTGGGACGGGCCCACTGGTTCGCCAAGGACTTCGACAAGGCCATCCAGCGGCTGAACCTCGCCACCCGGATGAAGCCGGACATGGCGGACGCCTGGCTGGACCTGTCCGCTGCGGCCTCCGACGCCCGCGGTCCGGTGGAGGGGCTGGAGGCCCTGGACCGGGGTCTCAAGGCCTGTCCTGGCGACGCCCGCCTGCAGGAGGCGCGGCTGTCCATGCTCCGCCGGTCTGGCCGCATGCGCGAGGCCGAGCAGCTCATGCTGGACATGCTCAAGGTCACGCCGGACGCCGCCTGGCTGCACTTCCAGCTGGCCGGCGCCCTTACCGACTACGACCGCGCCCGGGCCAACGAACACTTCCGCCGGGCCATCGAGCTGGCGCCCGACAATGTCGATTACCGCATCACCTATTCCGAGAGCCTGGGCCGGGACCGGACCGGTGACGAGGGTGGAAACCTAGAGGCCGCCTACCGCACCATGGTCGAGGTCCTCGACCAGGCCGAGCTGACCCCCGGCAACCTGAAGGTCATCTACGAGCTCCTCGTCCGCGTCGCCGACTATGACCGGCTCGAAGCCCTCGGCAGCTTCTCGAAGGTCGGGCGCACCTGGGCCGAGGCCGGACGCCACACGGCCCTCATGGCCCACCTCGCCCGCGTCCGCACCGAGGAGGACCGGCTGGAGCTGGTCGAGCAGCATCGTATCTGGGGCCGGCTGGCCGACGCCGCTGCCGTCCGGCGGCCCATCACCCACCCGGCGCCCCGGGCGCCCGGCGGGAAGATCCGGGTGGGCTACATGTCCTCGGACCTGCGCGGCCATCCGGTGGCCTACTTCGCCCTGCCCCTCTTCGAGCACTACGACCGCAGCCGGTTCGAGGTCTTCTGCTACTCCTGGTACCAGGGCGAGGAAGACCCCACCCAGAAGCAGATCACCCAGTGGGTTGATGGCTTCCGGTGGCACAAGGACATTACCGACCGCGAGGCCGCCCAGCTGATCGCCGACGACAATCTCGACATGCTGTTCGAGCTGGGGGCCACCACCCACATGAACAAGCTGTCGGTCATGTCCTACCGGCCGGCACCCCGCCAGGCGAGCTGGGTGGGCTATCCCCACTCCGCCGGGCCCGAGACCATCGACTATTTGGTCCTCGACCCCTGGATGAACCCGCCCGACCCCAGGATGGTGATCGAAAAGCCCCTTCTGCTGGCCCACACCTGGTACGCCATGGGCGAGCGCGCCTTCCGGGAGCAGCCGGTGGTGGACCCCGTCGCCCCGGTGGAGCGCAATGGCTACGTCACCTTCGGGACCGCCAACAACCCCTACAAGTACACCCGCGAGAGCGTCGCGGCCTGGGCACGGGCCGTGGCCGGGACGCCGGGCTCGAAGTTCATGTTCGTCAGGCCCGAAGGAACCACCCCCACCTTTACCGCCAACATCCGGGCGGTGTTCGGGAGCCAAGGCGTCTCCGCCGACCGGGTCGTCTTCGAGACCGTCCGGGGCCGCCACCTGCCCTTCTACAACCAGATGGACATCTCCCTGGACACCTTCCCCCAGACCGGCGGCACCACCACCTGCGAGTCCCTGTGGATGGGCGTTCCGGTGGTGGCCCGGGTCGGCGACGCGGTCTTCGAGCGGATGAGCTATTCCATCCTCACCAATGCAGGCCTGGGCGACCTCGTGGGCAGGACCACCGACGAATACGTCGACATCGCCGTGCGCCTGGCCGCCGACCCGGCCCGGATCGGCGAGCTGCGCCGCACCCTCCGCGACCGGCTCGCCGCCAGCCCCCTGCGCGACGCCCGGGGCTTCTCCACCGACTGGCACGCCATGGTCGAGCGCGTCATGGCCGAGCCGGTGCGGAAATGACGGGCAACCGCGGGGGGTTGGAAGCGTGAGCGGGCTCGACGTCACCCGGGCCTACGACCTGGACTTCCGGTTTCCGGCCTCCGACACGGTGGTCGGCGCCACCTTGCGGACCTTCGGCGAATTCTCCCGGGTCGAACTCGACGTCCTGCTGCACCTCGCCCCCCAGCCCTCGGGGGTGATGATCGACGCCGGTGCCAACATCGGCTCCCTGGCCCTGCCCTTCGCCAAGGCCCGGCCCGGCTGGCGGGTTATGGCCTACGAGGCCCAGAGGTGGATCAGCCACCTGCTGGCCGCCAACGCCATCGCCAACGACCTGCTCAATGTCGAGCCCATCCACGCCGCCCTCGGCCGCGAGGAGTCCCTCACCGACTTTCCCATGGCGGCCCTGGACGCCAGCCTGAACTTCGGCGGGCTCGGTTTCGGATCCCCGGGGGTCAGCAATGAGCGGGTCCGGGTCACGCGCCTGGATGATCTCCCCCCCTCGGTCCATAATTCGGTCCGGGTCGTGAAGATGGACCTGCAGGGCTTCGAGCCCGAAGTCCTGCGCGGGGCGCGCGACCTTCTCACCCGGGTGCGGCCAGCCTGGATCGCCGAGGCCGACCGCAATCAGGAGGCGGTGGCGCGGAGCACGATCCGGGTCTTCTTCGAGGCCGGCTACACCCTCCACTGGCTGTTCGTGCCCTTCGCCACGCGGACCGCGCCCCGGAACGGCGACAAGGCGACCCTGACCGGCGACTTCAACATCGTCGCGCTTCCGAAAGGGATGGGGCTTCCCGACGACATTCCACGCCTGGAGGGCCCGGACGCCCCCTTCCCGACCAGCCTCGAGGGCCTGCCCTACCTCCGCCGATACGGCTTCTGAGCCCGGCTTATGCCGACCCGCTAAGCCGCCCCTCCGCCGCCAGGCGCGCATAGTAGGCACAGTAGGCGTCGAAGAAGGCCCCGCCCGTCCAGCCTGGCGGCAGGCAGGGCTCGTCGTTCACCCGTACCCTCGGTTCGGGAAAGTCGACCTGGTCCTTCAGGACGAGGTCACAGGCCAGGCCCAGACGCGGGGCGGCCTCGGCGGCGAGGCGCCGGGCAAAGTCGCCCTGGGTCCCTACCAGGCCCGAGGGCCGGGCGTGCAGCTTCACGGGTTCGGTCGCCGACAGCAGGCGCTCCGCCAGCCGGGCATAGGCTGCCGCCAGGTCGGGGACCGGTTGATTGTCGCGGACATAGGCCGGGGTCAGCACCCGCCCGGGCTCCCCCCGGAACCAGGCCTGGAACAGGGACCAGCCCATCCGACCCTCCTCCAGCACGCCGAAGGGGTTGGCGATGACGAACCGTCCGAAGGACAGGCCAGCGTCCGCCGCAAAGCCCGCCAGGGCCTGGCCGGTGAGGCTCTTGGAGAGGCCGTAGGGGCTCACCGCCGGGGCGTCCGGACCCTCACCGCCCTCCCCTCGCTCGAACACCGTCGCCGTGGAAATCAGGGCCCGGCAGCCGCCCGCCGCCGCCGCCCGCACGGCCGCCTCGGCGCCTTCCAGGTTCCGCGCCACGCCCGCCGCGACGTCGTAGTCGGGGGAGCGGTAGCCGGGAATATCCGCTGCATGGTGGGCGAAAACATCGAAGCGACCCGTGCGGGCGAGGTCGCGGAACCGGTCGCTGTCGAGGGGGGCGGCAAAGACCCGCGCGGCGCTGCCGGCCAGCCGGGCGACCCGCTCGCCGCGCAGGCCCAGATAGGTGTCACCATCCCGCGTCAGGGGGGCGACCACCTCGTGCCCAGCGGCGGCCAGGGCCTCGGCGATCCAAAGGCCGGTGAAGGAACTGGCGCCGGTCAGGAGGATCCGGGCCATGGTCAGGCCGGCTTGAAGTCTGGCCAGGTGGCGTCGCGGTCCGACATCACCCGGGGCTCGGCCGGCCAGTCGATACCAAAGGCCGGGTCGTTCCAGCGCACCCCCTCGCCCTTTCCGGGCTCGAAGAAGCGGTCGATCTCGTAGACGACGTCGGTGTCGGCCTCCAGGGTCAGGAAGCCGTGGGCCAGGCCCCGGCCGATCAGGAAGGCCCGCCCCGTTTCGGCGCTCAGCTCCACCCCGGTCCACTGGCGGAAGGTCGGGCTGCCCGGCCTCAGGTCCACGGCGACATCGAAGATCCGACCCCGCGCCACACGCACCAGCTTGCCCTCGTCGAAGGGCGTCGGCTGGAAGTGCATGCCCCGCAAGGTAAAGGCCGCCGTATTCCGCGACAGGCTGGTCTGGGTGGGCGAGAAGGGATGGCCGGCGGCGGCGAAGGCCCGGGGGCAGAAGAGCCGGGCGAAGGCTCCCCGCTCGTCCTGCACGGGATCGACGTCCACCACCACGGCGCCGGCGATGGGGGTGGGCGTAAAGCGCATCAGTCCCAGGTCCACGGCTCGGGCGAGGCGGTGACGAAGCGGCCGCCCCAGGCGCGGATCCGCCCTGTCTGCGCCATGATCTCCTCGCGCAGGTTCCAGGGCAGGATCAGCAGGTCGTCGGGCCGCACCGCATCGATCTGGTCGGGCGCCAGGATGGGGATGTGGCTGCCCGGCAGGAACCGGCCCTGCTTGTGCGGGTTAGCATCGAAGCAGGCGACGATGTTGTCCGTCCCGGTGCCGGCAAAATTCAGGAAGGTGTTGCCCTTGGCCGCCGCGCCATAGGCCGCCACCTTCCGGCCTGCCGCCTTGGCCTGGGCCAGATAGGCCAGGAAGGCCGCCCGCACAGCCTCCACCCGCGCCGTGAAGCCGCCGTAGGTCTCCAACCGGTCCAGGCCCGCCACCGCCTCCCGGTCCCGCAGGGCCTTCAAGGCCTCGGTCTCGGCGTGGGACGCCTCCGCCCGGCAGCAGAACAGCCGTAGCGACCCGCCATGGGTGGTCAGCAGCTCCACGTCGAAGGGCCGCAGGCCCTTGGCCCGCAACACCGTCTCCACCGCCAGCAGGGACAGGTAGGAGAAGTGCTCGTGATAGATGGTGTCGAACTGCACCTGCGCGATCAGGTTCAACAGGTGCGGGAACTCGAAGGTCAGCACCCCCTCCGGCTTCAGCACGTGCTGGAAGCCGCCAACGAAGTCCCCGATGTCCGGCACGTGGGCCAGGACATTGTTGGCGGCCATCAGGTCGGCGGTCAGGCCCCGGGCCGCCAGGTCCCGACCCGTCGCCTCGTGAAAGAAGACCACCTCGGTGGGTACGCCCCGGTCCCGGGCCGCCGCCGCCGTGTTGGCTGTGGGCTCTATGCCCAGCACCGGCACGCCCAGGGCTGCGAAGTGCTGCAACAGATAGCCGTCATTACTGGCCACCTCGATGACCCGGGCGTCCGGTCCCAGGCCGAATCGCCTGGCCATGGCCTCGGCATAGGCCTTGGCATGGGCCACCCAGCTTTCGGAATAGGACGAGAAATAGGCGTAGCCGTCGTCGAAGATCTCGCCCGCCGGCACGGGATCATCGGCCTGGACCAGGAAGCAGGACCCGCACACCCGGGTGCGCAGGGGATAGGTCTTCTCGGTCCCCGCCGCCAGCTGCTCGGGCGTCAGGTAGGCGTTGGCCAGGGGCTGGAGGCCCAGGTCCAGGAAGTCCTGGGTCAGGGGCGCGCGGCAGAATCGGCAGGCGGGAGCGGTCATGGCAGGGCCTCATAGCGCGCGATCTGCTGGCGGCACAGGGCCAGGGCGGGCTCGCCGGCCGCCTGCCGCCGGTACCACTCCATGCTCCAGTCGATGGCCTCGGGCGCGGCTAGCCGGCTCGTAAAGCCCAGCACCTTCCGGGTCAGGCTGGCGTCTATGCCCAGGGCCTTGGCCTCCAGCGAGCCCGGGTCCGGTTCATGCCGCCAGGGCCGCCCGGAGAGCGCCGCCGTCGCCCGGCTGGCCAGCTCGCCCACCGTCACCTCAGCCCCGCCCGGCGCCGGGCCGAAGTTGAGGGCCCGGGGCATCGCCGGGTCGTGGGCCAGCCGCTCAAGATAGACCAGATAGCCAGCGACGCAGTCCAGCACGTGCTGCCAGGGCCGGGTGGCCTCGGGATGGCGCAGCACCACCGCCTCGTCCACCGCCGCGGCCCGGACGATGTCGGACACGATCCGGTCCCGGGAGAAGTCGCCGCCGCCGATGACATTGCCGCCCCGGGCCGTGGCCACCGGCACGCCGGCCCGGTCGAAATAGCTGCGGGCCATGGAGGCCGTGACGATCTCCGTCGCCGCCTTGGAGGCTGAATAGGGATCCTTGCCCCCCAGGGCGTCGCCCTCGGTGAAGGCACGGCCCGTCTCGGCGTTGGCGTAGACCTTGTCCGAGGTCACCACCAGCACCGCCGCCAGGCCCGGCCGGTCGCGCAGGGCCTGCAGCAGGTGGGCCGTGCCCATGATGTTGGCGGCGAAGGTGGCGACGGGGTCGGCGATGGCGGTGCGCACAACGGGCTGGGCGGCCATGTGCAGGACCAGGTCAAACTCGGCAGCCATCAGGGTCTGGGCCACCTCGGTCGCGTCGCGCAGGTCGGCGATCCGGGAGTCCACCAGCCCGCCCACGTCCGCTAGGTCGCACAGGGCCGGCTCGGTGTCCGGCGCCAGGGCCAGGCCCGTCACCTTCGCCCCCATGGCCGCCAGCCAGATGGCCGTCCAGCCGCCCTTGAAGCCGGTGTGCCCGGTCAGGAGCACCCGCTTACCGGCCCAGAAGGCGGGATCGGGGCGGGTCAGGACCACAGCTTCCAGGGCGCCTGGCCCGAAGCCCACAGGGCCTCGAGGTTGTTCTTGTCGCGCAGGGTGTCCATGCCGGTCCAGAAGCCTGCATGGGGAAAGGCCATCAGCTGGCCATCGGCGGCCAGGCCCTGCAGGGGCGCGGACTCCCAGGGCATGGGATCGCCCGAGATCCGGCTCACGACCTCGGGCTGGAGGACGAAGAAGCCGCCGTTGATCAGCCCCTCGTCCCCGGGGGGCTTTTCCACGAAGCGCCGGACCGCGCCGTCGTTGATGTCCAGGGCCCCGTAGCGGCCGGGGGGCGAGACCGCCGTCACCGTCGCCTGCCGCCCATGCGCCTTGTGGAAGGCCGCCAGGGCGCCGATGTCCACGTCCGCCACCCCGTCGCCATAGGTGAAGAAGAAGGGCTGGCCCGGCTCCAGATAGCCCGCCACCCGCTTCAGCCGCCCGCCGGTCATGGTCTCGGCCCCGGTGTCCACCAGGGTCACCCGCCAGGGCTCGTGATGGGTGGCGTGGTACTCCACCGAACCCTTGGCCAGGTCGACGGTGAGGTCAGCATTGTGCAGGACGTAGTTGGAGAAATACTCCTTGATCATGTAGCCCCGGTAGCCGAGGCAGACGATGAAATCCCGGACCCCGAAGTGGGAGTACAGCTTCATGATGTGCCAGAGGATCGGCCGGCCGCCGATCTCGATCATGGGCTTGGGCCGCAGGTGGCTCTCCTCGGAGATCCGGGTGCCCAGGCCGCCGGCCAGGATCACTGCCTTCATGCCCGCCGCGGGACTGTCGGATTGGGTCAAGACGCTCTGCATCCCTCTGGCGCGCCGCCTGCGCGCAATTCCTCTTAGCCCGAAGCTTTGCGCCAATGAAGCCTGAACGGCCCGTCGACCTCATCGTCATCGGTGCCCAGAAGGCCGGCACCACCGCCCTGTTCGACTATCTGGGCGACGATCCCGCCTTTGTCCGCTCCGACGTCAAGGAGGTCCACGTCTTCGACGTCGAGGACCCGGCGGCTCCCACCCCAGACCTTGCCGCCTATGCCGCCCACTTTCCGGACCGGCCCGGCGTGCGCGTCGAGGCCACGCCCATCTACATCTACTGGCCCGGCGCGCTGGAACGGATCGCCGCCACCTGCCCAGGCGTGCGCCTGGTCCTCCTCCTGCGCGACCCGGTTCAGAGGGCCTGGTCCCACTGGCGCATGGAGACCGCCCGGGGCGCCGAGACCCAGCCCTTCGCTTGGTGCATCCGCCGGGGCCGCCAGCGCCTGTTCGAAGCCGAGCCCTTCGGCTTCCACCGCGAGTTCTCCTATGTCGAGCGCGGCTTCTACGGCGACCAGGTCGAGCGCCTCTTCGCCCTGTTCGACCCCGCTGACGTCCTCATCGCCCGGGCCGAAGACCTCGACGCCGACCCCGCCGCCGTCCTTTCCCGCCTGTCTGCCTTCGCCGGCACCCCACCGCCGCCGCCCGTCCAGCCCCGCCGGGTCCACGTGGGCGCCGAAGCCCCCCTCGACCCCGCCGACGCCGCCTTCCTGCGCCAGGTCTACGCCCCCGACCAGGCCCGCCTGAAGGCCCTGACGGGGATCAGCTGGGACGGCTGAAGCGCCGCCGACCCCCTCACCGGGCTTCGCCCGGAGCTCTGCAGCGCTCTAATTCCTCCCCCAAGGGGGAGGTGACGCGCGCAGCGCGGCGGAGGGGGTCAGCTGAGATGCCGTTGACCCCCTCACCGGGCTTCGCCCGGAGCTCCCCCTAATGGGGAGCAATTACCTCTCCAATTCCGCCCCCAAGGGGGAGGTGGACCGGGGCAAAGCCCCGGGACGGAGGGGGTCAACGGCGCTCGACAAGAGGAAATCCAACGCGCATCCTTGACGCCTTCCAACAGAGTGTCAGCCCCCCAATGCG
>CAMAOY010000089.1 GCA_945859865.1 Phenylobacterium deserti | reverse complement strand
CCCAGGATCTCGCTCGGCGGCAGGTCGAGGCCGACCTCCTCCGAGAGCTCCCGCAGGGCGGCCGCCTCCAGGGTCTCGCCCGGGTCCAGGCGACCGCCGGGCAGGGCCCACTGGCCGGAATGCGCCCGCAGGCTCGCGGCCCGCCGGGTAAGCAGGAACGCGGTCTGGCCCGAGCCGTCGTCCGCCGCCGTCAGGGTCAGGGCCACCGCCGCCCGCTTCAGGTCCCCTCCGGCATGGACGATGCGCGGGAAGGCCGAACAGGCCTTCGCCATCCGGGCGCGAAAGTCGGGGGTGAAGGCGTGGGACATCCAAGGATTGTCCTAAGCCCTCGCAGGGTGCCCTGTCATCCTTCCGCTTCAGCCAGGCGGCCTGGCGGGATGAGGGGCGCGGCCGGATCCTGGCCGTCGGGGTCGCCGTCTCCGGTCTACCGTCGCCGGTCCGGACCCGGCTCGCCCTCGCCGGTGACCTCCGCTAGTCTGACCCAGGAATAGGGGAGGAAGGCCTGATGACGGAACTCTGGAGCGGGTCATGAAGGCCGTCTGGTACGAGCGCACGGGCCCGGCCCGCGAGGTCCTGCAGCACGGCGAGGTTCCCACGCCGAGCCCCGGCCGGGGCCAGGTGCTGATCCGCATCCACGCCTCCGGGGTCAACCCCTCGGACGCCGGCATGCGGGCCGGTCCCGCCCCCATGGCCTATCCCCGCATCATCCCCAACAGCGACGGCGCCGGGGTGGTTGAGGCCGTGGGTCCGGAGACGCCGGCCCGCTGGGTCGGCCAGCGCGTCTGGTTCTACAACGGCCAGAGGAATGGCCGGGCCTTTGGCTCGGCGGCGGAGTACATCGAGCTCGACGCCGACCTCGTCATGCCGCTTCCCGACGCCGTGGCCTTCGCCGAGGGCGCCACCCTGGGCATTCCCTGCATGACCGCCCACCGCAGCGTCTTCGTCGCCGGACCGGTGCAGGGGCGGACCGTCCTGGTCACTGGGGGCGCCGGTGCGGTGGGCCTCTACGCTGTCCAGTTGGCCAAGTGGGCAGGTGCCACGGTCATCGCCACCGTCAGCAGCGAGGCCAAGGCCGAACGGGTTCGGCAGGCGGGCGCTGACCTCTTCGTCAACTACCGCGCGGAGGATGTCGCCGCCCGGGTCCGGGACTTCACCGACGGTGCCGGGGTGGACCATGTGGTCGACGTCGACTTCGGCGGCAACCTGGCCGCCACCCTGGCCTGCGTGAAGGGTAATGGGTCAGTGGCCTTCTACGCGACGAAGGGCGAGCCCGCGCCGACGGTCCCGGCCGGGGAGCTGATGCGCCTCAACCTCAATGTCCATGGGGTCTACCTGCCGGTCAGCCCGCACGAGGCCCGCCGCCGGGCCCAGGCCGATATCCTGCAATGGATCTCAACGGGGACGCGGCTCCTGCCGGTCGCCGGCCGCCATGCCCTCGCGGACTGCGCGGCTGCCCATGAGCAGGTGGAGTCCGGGACCAAGGCCGGCACGGTCGTGGTCGAGCCCTTCGGGTCGTGATCCCCCCCGAAGACGCCATCCGCGCCCGGCGGCGGCTGACCAACCGGTTCATCGCCGGGCGGGAGGCCGCGCGCCTCGGGCCCGTCTTCCTGCCGACGGCCGTGGTGATCGCCGGCGACGGATCGGTCATCACCGGCCGGGACGCCATCCTCGCCGCCTTCGCCGCCCAGTTCGCCGATCCGGGCTTCGGTGGCTATGTCCGAACGCCCGAGCGCATCGAGGTGGATGCAGCGGGAGATCGCGCCGCCGAGCAGGGCCGCTGGACCGCCGCCTGGAAGGATGCCCCGTCCCAGTCGGGTCCCTACCTCGCAGTCTGGCGCCGGGTCACGGGTCAGTGGATGATCGAGTCCGAGACCTTCGTGACCACGGCCTGAGACGCGCCCATGACCGCCACCCTCTATGGCATCAAGGCCTGCGATACGGTGGCCAAGGCCCGCGCCTGGCTGGCGGATCGAGGCATCGCCTATGACTTTCATGACTATAAGACCCAAGGCATTGATGCTGATCGTCTGGGTCAGTGGGTTGAGGAACTGGGCTGGGACAAGGTCCTGAACCGCGCAGGCACGACCTTCCGCAAACTGCCCGAAGCCGACCGGACCGATCTCGACGCGGCCAAGGCCATAGCCCTGATGGTGGCCCAGCCCTCGATGATCAAACGCCCCCTGCTCGATCTGGGGGATCGGCGGGTGCTCGGCTTTAAGCCCGGACTCTATGAGGCGGTGTTTGGTGAGGACGGCTCCGGGGCCTGAAGCCGTCGCTACAGGTCGGTGAAGCCGGAGCGTCGGTAGAAGGCGTCGGCCTGTTCGATCTGCCGGGTGGGGAAGGCCCCGGCGTCAGCGGGGCCAGGGACCTCAGACCAGCGACCCGTGACAGTGCTTGAACTTGCGGCCCGAGCCGCAGGGGCAGGCGGCGTTGCGGCCGGTCTGCTGCCAGCCGTCCGGCAGGGCCGAGAAGGGCAGGGCCTGCCTCTGCTCCACCGACAGGCCGTCTGGCAGGACACCCATCTGCGCCGCGTTCTCGCCGGTCAGGGGGTCGAGGTGGATCTCCTGGAAGGCCAGAGGCGGAGGCTCGGGGTCGGCAAACTGGAACTCGACTGTCATGTGCCAGCGGGTGACGTTGTGGCGCAGGTCCGTCAGCAGCCGCTCGAACAGGGAGAAGGCCTCGGTCTTGTACTCGTTCAGCGGGTCCCGCTGTCCATAGCCGCGCAGGCCGATCACGTTGCGCAGGTGATCCAGGTGGGTCAGGTGCTCGCGCCACTGCATGTCGATGGTCTGGAGCAGGAAGCTCTTCTCGATCATCCGCATCTGGGCGGGGCTGATCAGGGCCTCACGCTCCTGGACGCGGAGGTCGGAGGCGGCCAGGAGGCGTTCCTCGATCTCCTCGTTGGCGATGCCTTCCTCGGCTGCCCATTGGGCGACGGGTACGTCGAGGCCGAGGATCGACTGGGTCTGTTCGGCCAGGCCCTCCACATCCCACTGCTCGGCATAGGCCTTGGGTGGCAGGTGCCGGCGAACCAGGTCGGCGATGGTGTCGCGGCGCATTTCAGCCGTCACGTCCGATAGATCCTCGTCGGCCATGAACTCGGCGCGCTGCTCGAAGACAGCCTTGCGCTGGTCATTGACCACGTCGTCGTACTTCAGGAGGTTCTTGCGAATCTCGTAGTTGCGCTGCTCGACGCGCTTCTGGGCGGTGGCGATGGCATTGTTCAGCCACTTGTGGGTGATGGCCTCGCCGTCCTGGACTCCGAAGGTGCGCATGATGGCGTCCAGCCGCTCGCCGGCAAAGATGCGCAGGAGGTCGTCCTCGCAGGACAGGAAGAACTTGGACCTCCCGGGGTCGCCCTGGCGGCCGGTCCGGCCGCGCAGCTGGTTGTCGATCCGCCGGCTCTCGTGGCGCTCGGTGCCCAGCACGAACAGGCCGCCGGCCGCGAGGGCCTGGGCCTTGAGGCCAGCGATCTCGGTCTCGAGTTCGGTCTTGCGGGCGATCACCTGGTCCGGAGTCACCTCAATGCCCAGGCCGCGTTGCTCGTCCTGCCAGCGCAGCACCCGCATGTCGATATTGCCGCCCAGCTGGATGTCGGTGCCCCGTCCGGCCATGTTGGTGGCGATGGTCACGGCTCCGGGGATACCCGCGTCGGCGACGATCACCGCCTCCTGCTCGTGATAGCGGGCGTTCAGCACATTGTGCGGAATGCCCTTCCGCGCCTTGCCGTCGACTTCGAAGGCGTGGGCGTTCAACAGGGTCGAAAGGGACTCGGATTTCTCGATCGAGACCGTGCCCACCAGGATGGGCTGGCCGCGGACATAGCAGTCCTCGATCTGCATGAGGATGGCGCGGTTCTTCTCGGCTTCCGTCCGATAGACCTCGTCATCGTCGTCGATCCGCGTGACCGGCCGGTTGGTCGGGATTTCGCTGACGTCCATCTTGTAGATGTCGGCGAATTCCTGGGCCTCGGTCGCGGCCGTTCCCGTCATGCCCGACAGCTTGGCGTAGAGGCGGAAATAGTTCTGGATGGTTACTGAGGCGAGGGTCTGGTTCTCAGGCTGGACGTGTGCGCCTTCCTTGGCCTCGATGGCCTGATGCAGGCCCTCGGACAGGCGGCGGCCCTGCATCATCCGGCCGGTGAACTCGTCGATCAGCACCACCTCGCCCGAGCGGACGATGTAGTCCTTCTCGCGGGTGTAGAGGACATTGGCCTTCAGGGCCTGGTTCACGTGGTGCACGACCGTAACGTTGGCGGCATCGTAGAGGCCGGTGGTGTCCGCCTCCAGGTGGTCGCCCGCCTTCAGCATCTCCTCGACGGTCTCGGCACCCTCCTCGGTAAGGATGACCTGCCTCTGCTTTTCGTCGTGGTCGAAGGTCGACGGATCCTTGATCAGTTCCTTCACCAGGGCATCGACGATCCGGTAGAAGTCCGAACGGTCTTCGGTGGGTCCCGAGATAATGAGGGGGGTGCGCGCCTCGTCGATCAGGATGGAGTCCACCTCGTCGACGATGACGAAGTTGTGGCCCCGCTGCACCATCTCGTCGAGCTCGTAGACGAGGTTGTCACGGAGGTAGTCGAAGCCGAATTCGTTGTTGGTGCCGTAGGTGATGTCGGACGCATAGGCCGCCTTGCGCTGGCCCTGGCTGAGGCCGTGCACGATGACGCCGACCGACAATCCGAGGAAGCGGTAGACCTGGCCCATCCAATCGCCGTGCAATTGGGCGAGGTAGTCGTTGACGGTGATGACATGGACGCCCTTGCCCGCCAGGGCATTCAGGTAGACCGGCGAGGTGGCGACCAGGGTCTTGCCCTCGCCGGTGCGCATCTCGGAGATGCCGCCCTCATGCAGGCCGATCCCGCCGACCAGCTGGACGTCGAAATGGCGTTGGCCGAGCACCCGCCGGGACGCCTCTCGCACCACGGCGAAGGCTTCCTCCAGCAGCTGGTCCAGGGTCTCGCCGCGCCCGAGGCGCTCGCGGAACTCGACGGTCTTGGCCCTCAGCGCCTCGTCACTCAGCGCCTGGGTGCTAGGCTCGAGGCGGTTGATCTTCGCCACCCGGCCCGCGAGGGCCTTGACCTTACGGTCATTTGAAGAGCCGAAGAGTCGCTGGAAGATGCTCACGAGATGGGTCCGGACCTGTGCGGGGTGAGGAGGGCGGTGTGTCCTGAAGACTTGCCGGGAGCCCGGAAAACCCGCTTCCTCCGGGGTGGCCGTGACTTAAGCACCCCCCCCTTCACTGTCAACGCGAAGCGCCCGCGACTGGCCGAGCAGCGCTGTGCTTTGCAAGGGCCACCCGGAAGGTCTAGGGACAAGTCCTGAACCGTCATCTCAGGGGTTTCGCGGGCATGTTCCAGCACCTCACCCGTCTCCGGCAGGCCCGCCCGCTCGCCGCAGTGCTGCTGGTTGGAGGCCTGCTCCTGTCCGGATGCGAAGGCCGCCCGAAGGCGGAAGCCCCGCCCGAACCTGGCGACGCGGTGGTGGCTCGGGTCGAGGGCGCGCCGGTGTGGACCTCCGACGTCAAGCGTGAGGCGGTCGCCCAGGGCCTGATCGGCGAGGGCGAGCCCCTGGATCCGGCGTCCGATCCCTTTCGGCGCACCACCGACGAAGTGATCGACCGTCGCCTGCTGGCCGCTGAGGCGACCCGGCGCAAGCTCGACCGGGATCCGGCCGTCCAACGGCGCTTGGCGGCCGCCCGCGAGCGGATCCTGGCGGACCTGGTGGTCGACTCCACCGTCTCCGGCGCCATCAGCGAGTCCGCCATCCGCGGCCTCTACCAGGAGCAGGTGCGACTCTCACGCCAGACCGAGGAGATCCGCGCCCGCCAGATCGTGGTCGCCACCCAGGCCGAGGCCGATGCAGTCCGCAGGCTCCTGGGGTCCGGCGGGTCCTTCGAGGCCCTTGCCATGGAGCGCAGCGGGGATGCGGCGACCCGGTTCAACGGCGGCGACCTCGGCTATTTCACGGTCGACATCATGCCGGATTCTTATGCAGCGGCCCTTAAGACCGCCAAGGCCGGCCAGACCGTCGGGCCCTTTCCGGTCGAGGGCGGATGGGCCATCGTCAGGATCGAGGACCGCCGTCCCGAGGCGCCCATCTCCCTGGAGGCCGCGCGCCCGCAGATCGTGCGCTTCCTGACCTACGACCAGGTGCGCGACCTTCTCGAGAAACTCCGGGGCCAGGCCAAGGTGCAGACCTTCCTGAAGACCACCCCCGATGTCCCCGGCCAGCCCCGGGAGCCCGCCGCCGCCCCGCCTGCGACGGATCCGCCGCCGAGCCCACCGCCGAACCGCAAGGAGGGGAAGGCACCATGAGCCGCAAGCCCGAAAAGCCCGAGGCCTCCGCCCCTCGCCGTCGCGCCGCCGCCACGCCGGTCGAGGTGGTGGGGCAGACCTTCGAGAAGGCCCTGGACCCGCTCACCTCGGCGCTCAAGCGGGCCTCTCTAAGGCGCGCTGACCGGCAGGCGAGGGCCTTCGACCGTCCCTCGACTGAGGTGGCCGCGCCGGCCAAGGGGGCCTTGCCCGTTTCGCCCCTCGCCGTTCCCTTTCCGCCCATTCCCCCCATCGAGGGCGTGGAGATCGCCACCGGCCGGGCTGGTTTTTACAAGCACGAACGCGAGGACCTGCTGGTCATGCGCTTCGCCGAGGGCACAAGCGTCGCCGGGGTCTTCACCCGGCATGGTGTGGGCTCGGCGCCGGTAGACTGGTGTCGGCGGGTCCTGGCCCAGTCCCAGGGCGAGGACGCCCGGGCCCTGGTGGTGAACGCCGGCTGCGCCAATGCCTTTACCGGCAAGCCTGGGGCGGACGCCGCCCGCCGGGTCGCCTCGGCCGTGGCCAAGCGGTTCGACTGCCGCCAGCGCGACGTCATGTTGGCCTCTACAGGCGTCATCGGCGTGCTCCTGGACGATGTGAAGATCACCCAGCGCCTGCCCGAGGCCGAAGCGGCCCTGGCCTCCGACGCCTGGTCGGCCGCCGCCCGGGCGATCATGACCACCGATACCTTTCCCAAGGGGGCCTTCGCCGAGGCCCAGATCGACGGGGAGACGGTCCGGATCGCCGGCATCTGCAAGGGTTCGGGCATGATCGCCCCAGACATGGCCACCATGCTGGCCTTCGTCGCCACGGACGCCGATATCGCGCCCAACGCTCTGCAGACCCTGGCCAGCCTCTATACGCGCTCGACCTTCAACTGCGTGACGGTGGATGGCGACCGTTCCACCAACGATACCCTCCTCCTGTTCGCTACCGGCAAGTCAAGTGCGCCGCGGATCAGCCGCGCGGGCGACCGCCGGCTGGCGGACTTCCGGGAGAAGCTCGAGGCGGTCCTCCTGGACCTCGCCCTGCAACTGGTGCGGGACGGGGAGGGGGCGACCAAGTTCGTGCGCATCAATGTCTCGGGCGCGGAAAGCCCCGCCTCGGCCCGCAAGATCGCCCGGACAATCGCCGAGAGCCCCCTGGTCAAGACCGCCTTCGCTGGCGAGGACGCCAATTGGGGCCGGATCGTCATGGCGGTGGGGCGCGCCGACGAGCCCATCGACCGGACCCGGCTGAGGGTCCAGTTCGGAGCCCTGGTCGCTGCCCAGGACGGTCTCATCTCGCCCAACTACGATGAGGCGAAGATGAGCGCCTACATGAAGCAGGCCGAGCTGGAAGTCAGCGTCGACGTCGGCGTCGGCCGCGGCTCCGCCACGATCTGGACCTGCGACCTGACCAAGCAGTACGTGGCCATCAACGGGGATTACCGGAGCTAGGGCTGAAGGCCGCGGGTCGACCGCCTTGCCCTGGGGCGGAGGTGTCCAGCCGAGAGGCCATTGACCCCCTCAGTCGGCTGCGCCGACAGCTCCCCCTTGGGGGAGCAATTGGCGCTGCAATTCCTCCCCATCAGGGGGAGGTGGACCGCGAAGCGGGCCGGAGGGGGTCAGCTGAAGTCGGCTCTTCCTAGTCCACCGGGCTCCACTTGGCCGCGGTGCCCTCGCGCTTGGGGCCACGGAACTGGGACTGGTCGATGGGTCGCGTGGAGGCGAAGCCGTCGCCCTTGGCCTCCGGGCGGTTCCTCTGCTTGCGCAGGCCGCCGGGCAGGTCCGAGCGGCCCTCGGGCCGGGACGAGCCGTCCGCCGCCCGGGCACCACCAGAATCGCCCCTGGGAGCGCTGCTCCTCGGGGAGCCACCCCGGGGGGAGCCGCTCCTGGGGGCGCCACCCTTGCGATGGCCGCCCTGGCCCTGACGGCCCTTGGGCTCGGAAGGCTCCTTGGCGCCGTCCGGCAGGTGGGCCGTCATGACCGAGAGGCCGGCGTCCCGCCGACGGTCCTCGTTGGGAATATTCTGGCGGGTGACCTTCAGGATGTCCTTGAGCAGGTTGCGCTCGTCGTCGGCACAGAAGGCCACGGCCGTGCCGCCGGCACCCGCCCGGGCCGTCCGCCCGATCCTGTGAACGTAGGACTCCGGCACGTTGGGCAGCTCGTACTGGACCACGTGGCTGACCGCGTCGATGTCGATGCCCCGGGCGGCGATGTCTGTGGCGACCATCGCCCTGACCTCGCCCGCCTTGAAGGCCGCCAGGGCGCGCTCGCGCTGGCCCTGGCTCTTGTCGCCATGGATGGATGCGGCCTCGATGCCCGACTGTTCGAGGGCTCGGGCCACGCGGTCGGCGCCGCGCTTGGTGCGGGTGAAGACGATCACCCGGCGGAATTCCTTGTTCTCGAACAGCTCGGCCAGCAGGGCGCGCTTGCGGTCCTGCTCGACGAAGATGACCTTCTGCTGGACCTTTTCCACCGTGGTGGCCTGGGGCGCCACCGAGACCCGGACCGGATCGGGGTTCAGGAGTTCGCCGGCCAGCTTGCCGATCTCCGTGGGCATGGTGGCTGAGAAGAAGAGGTTCTGGCGGGCCTTGGGCAGGTACTTCACGATCCGCCGGATTGGCAGGATGAAGCCCATGTCCAGCATCTGGTCAGCCTCGTCGAGGACGAAGGTCTCGACGCCCTGGAGGGAGACGGTCTTTTCGCCCAGGTGGTCGATCAAGCGGCCGGGCGTGGCAACGAGCACATCGACGCCGGGCGCCATGGCCCGCAACTGGCCGCCGTACTTCACACCGCCGAAGATCACGGCCACGGAAACGCCGAGGTGGCGACCGTAGGCCTTGAAGCTCTCGCCGATCTGGGTGGCAAGCTCGCGGGTGGGCGACAGGATGAGTACCCGGCAGCTGCGACGGTGAGCCGGGCGGCGGTCGGCTGCCAGGCGGTGGAGGATGGGCAGGGCGAAGGCGGCGGTCTTGCCGGTGCCGGTCTGGGCGATGCCCAGCAGGTCGCGGCCCTCGAGGATCGGGGGAATGGCCTGGGCCTGGATGGGCGTCGGCGTGGAATAGCCCTCGTCGGACAAGGCCTTGAGGAGGCCACGATCGAGGCCGAGGTCGGTGAACTGGGTCAAGTGAAGATGTCTTTCGGTGCGCGGAATCAGGCGGCCCATCTCGGGGGCACCGTTCGGCGTGTCTTGTGGGGATGCCCCCGCGCGGCGGGGCGATCTGCGATGTCGCTTCAGGGCGCTCGACAGGCGGACTGCCGAAGCAATCCTCACGCGACTGGAACGCCGATATCGCACCGGACGAACCGGGGCGCAGGGGGGAAGTGGCCTTCCGGGCCCCGGAAGTCAAGGCCGGCTTGCCAAGGCCGGCCTCCGGGGCGATCAAGGCGGCATGTC
>CAMAOY010000088.1 GCA_945859865.1 Phenylobacterium deserti | reverse complement strand
TATCGCCTTCTTCCAGGCCCTGATGGCGGCCATGCGGGCGGCGATCTCTGAGGGCCGGTTCGAGGCCTTCCGGAAGGATTTTCATTCCCGCCTGGCAGGCGGGGCGGAAGGCTCCTGAGGAGGCCCTCGGTGGTCACCTCGGTACCGGCCTGGTGCGGCTTCATGGAGGCAGTCTGACGCCCTTTGGGGGTACGCGACCAGTACGTCGGTCGCGGCCTTGCCCCAGCCCCGGCCCCGCCCTATGGTCCGCGCCGCTTCGACCGGCGCTCTTCGCGCCGCGCGAGGGCCGGTAGCTCAGTGGTAGAGCCTCCGACTTTTAATCGGATGGTCCTGGGTTCGAGTCCCAGCCGGCCTACCAACGCCTCCCGAACCTGCGCTCAGTAGGTGTGGCTGCTCGGATCGGGCAGGCCCAGGATGCGCTTGGAGATGATGTTGTTCTGCACCTCGGAGGAGCCTCCGGCGATGGTGCTGGACTTGATGCGCAGGTAGATCCGCCCGGCCTCGCGCTCCTCGTCGGTGAAATCCTCGCCAGACCATCCGGCACCCGCCAGGCCCATGGCCTCGACCATCATCTCGCAGTGGTCGGTCATGATTTTCGAGTTGGCGTTCTTCATGATCGAGGTGGCCGCCGACGGCCCGTTGGCGCTGCGCGCCTCCAGGGCTACCCGGCGCAGGGTCAGGGCGTAGGCCTGGGTGTCCATGTCGTGGATGGCGAGGCGGGTCCGGAAGTCCGCATCCGCCAGGCGGCCGTCTTCCTCCTGGCCGTAGTACCGGCGGGCGACGTCGCGAAGGTGACCGGTGTCGAACCGGGGACGGCCATCGCCACCGCCGGAGAGGCCGTTGCGCTCGTGCTGCAAAAGCCGCTTGCCCACGGTCCACCCGCCGTTCAGCGGCCCGACCAGGTTCGCCTTGGGCGTCTTCACGTCGGTGAAGAAGGTTTCGCAGAAGGGCGAGGAGCCGGAGATCAGGAGGATGGGCCGGGTCTCGACCCCCGGGCTGCGCATGTCGATAAGGACGAAGGAGATGCCCTCGTGCTTGCGGCGGGTGTCCGTCCGGACCAGGCAGAAGCACCAGTCGGCATACTGGGCACCGGAGGTCCAGATCTTCTGGCCGTTGATCAGGAAGTGGTCGCCCTTGTCCTCGGCCCGGGTCTGCAGGGAGGCCAGGTCCGAACCCGCGCCGGGCTCCGAATAGCCCTGGCACCAGCGCAGTTCGCCCCGAACGATGGGGGGGATGTGCGTCTGCTTCTGGTCCTCGGTCCCGTACTCAAGCAGGGTCGGGCCGAACATCATGACGCCCATTCCGCCAATGGGGTTCCAGGCGCCGATCCGGGCCATTTCCTCGCCCAGTATGCGGGCGTCCGCCGCCGATAGCCCGCCGCCGCCATAGGCCGCGGGCCAGGTCGGAACGCCCCAGCCCGTCTCGCCCATGCGCGCCTTCCAGAGGGCGTAGTCCCCTTCCACGGGCACAGGCGCCTCGGAAGCCGCTATGTCCTGGCGGTTCTTCAGGGAGGGCGGGAAGTTGGCCTCAAGCCAGGCTCGGGCTTCGGCCCGGAAGGCGGTGTTGTCCTGAGCCCCGAAGTCAGCCATGCCGGTGTCCTCCCGCAAGTGGCGGCCACCCCGCCATCTCTCCAGTGACAGAAGACGACTGGCTGGGGGGCCTGTCAACGCGCCGGAGGCAGGACCGCCTCAACAGCCTCCAGCCAGTGGCGGAGCGGGGTGGTGGCACCCGCCGACAGATGCATCCAGCAGCCGATATTGGCGGTGTAGACGGCCTCGGGCGACCCGGCGTTCAAAGCCTCCAGCCGGGCGTCGCGCAGCCTGCCGGCCATGTCGGGGTTCATCAGCGACCAGGCACCGGCGGAGCCGCAGCACAGGTGGCCGTCCGCCACGGGTTGGGGATCGTAGCCGAGCTGGCGAAGCAGGGTGGGGATGCGTCCCGCCAGCTTCAGCCCGTGCTGCAGGGAGCAGGGCTCGTGGACCGCGATCCGGGGGTGGGCTGGCGGCACTGTCGCCTCCAGGGGCAGGGCCTCAAGCACCTCTACCGGGTCGCGCACGAGATCCGCCAGGCGCCGGGCCCGGTCCCGGTAGGCCGGATCGTCCCTCAGCAGGTCGGGGTAGTCGTGCAGGTAGGCACCGCAGCCTGACGAGGTCACGAGCACCGCCTCGGCACCGTCCTCCAGGAGGGGGGTCCAGGCGTCCAGGTTGCGGCGCGCGAGGGTCCGGGCCTGGTCGCGGGCGTCCAGGTGGCCGGGCACGGCGCCGCAGCAGCCCGCCTGAGGCGCCTCCACCAGGCTGATCCCGAACCGGTCGAGGATGCGTGCTGCGGCAGCGTTGAAGTGGGGTGCCGCTCCCGACTGGACACAGCCCGTCAGCAACACCATTCGCCGCGCATGCTGGGCGTGAGGCCGGTCGGTCGACCCCGGGGCGGGCGGGACCTTTTCCTGCAGACTGGCGGGCAGGAGAGGGCGCAGGGCGCGGCCCAGGCCGGAAAGGGCACCGAAGGCGGGCGACAGGGCGAGGGCGCGGATCGCAGCCCGCTGTAGCCGTCCCGCCGCAGGCCGGGGCGCGGCCTCCAGGACGGCAGCCTGGCCGACTTCGAAGAGGCGGTGGTACTGGACGCCCGACGGGCAGGTGGTCTCGCAGGCCCGGCAGCCCAGGCAGGCGTCGAGGGCCTCGCGGGTCAGGTCGGTTACCGGTTCGCCCTCCAGGGCCTGCTTCATCAGGTAGATGCGGCCCCGGGGCCCCATCAGTTCCTCGCCGGTGAGCAGGTAGGTCGGGCAGGTGGCATTGCACATGCCGCAGTGGACGCAGGCCCTCAGGGCGGTCTCGGCAATCTCGCGGGCCTCTCCGGCGAGGGTGTCGGGCAGGCGGGTGCGCATTCAGACCTCCGCGTACATCCGGCCAGGGTTGAAGAGACCGTCAGGATCCAGGGCCGCCTTGATGCGCCGGTGCAGGGCGAGGAGGGACGGCGGCAGGGGCTGGAAGGCAGGCCCCGCCGTTCCGCGCACCCGCTCGATGTGTCCGCCAAGCGCCGCGGCCTGGTCCCAGGCCTGGGCTGGGGGCGTTTCCGCAGCCAGCCAGCGGACCCCGCCGCCCTGGTCCCAGGGAAGGTCGGCGAAGTCCCCGGCCGGACCTGTCCGGGGCAGGGCGATCCGCCACAGGCCCTCTCCCCGGGCGAGAACCGGATGGGTCAGGTCCCGGATGGGTTCCCAGTCGGCGGGATCCGCCGACTCGCCACCGATCCGGTCGGTAGCGGCCTGAACGCCTGCGCGTCCGCCGGACAGGCGCAGATGCAGCCTCTGACCGTCGTGGAAGGTGCCCGACAGGGGCAGGGGACGGCGCATCAGGTCGGCCACCTGCTGGAGGGCCGCCCCCGAGGACAGGTCCAGGACCCTGGCCGCCTCCACCGCGGGATGCGGGATGACCCTCAGGGAGACGTCGAGGAGGACGCCGAGGGTCCCATGGGCCCCGGCCATCAGGCGGAAGGCGTCGAACCCCGCCACGTTCTTGAAGACCGTACCGCCAAACCGCAGGACCTCGCCCTGGCCATTCAGGATGCGGGCGCCCAGGACATAGTCGCGCAGGGCGCCGGTGAAGGGCCGGCGGGGTCCCGACAGTCCTGTGGCCACGGCGCCGCCCAGGGTTCCGCCGGATCCCAGGCGCGGCGGCTCGAAGGCCAGCATCTGGCCGTTCTCCGCAAGCAGGGCCTCGATTTCCGAGAGGGGCGTTCCCGCCCGGGCGGTCAGGACCAGCTCGGCCGGGTCGTAGTCGACCACACCCCGGTGCCCGGTCATCTCCAGCGGACGCCCGGACACGGGCCGGCCCATCCCCGCGTGGGTCCCGCCCCCGCGGATCTCCAGCGGAGTCCGGTCCGCCGCCGCGCCCCGCACCGCCTCGGCCAGGGCCGACGTCAGGTCGGCGTCAGAACCGTTCGAGGTGGGCAAAGGGCAGGGCTCCTTTGTGGACATGCATGCCGCCGTACTCGGCGCAGCGGGCGAGGGTCGGGATGGCCTTTCCGGGATTGAGCAGGCCCCTTGGGTCAAAGGCGGCCTTGAGGGCGTGAAAGGCGTTCACCTCGGCCGGGGTGAACTGGACGCACATCTGGTTGATTTTTTCCCGACCGACCCCGTGCTCGCCGGTAATCGAGCCGCCCACCGAGACGCAAAGCTCCAGGATCGCGCCGCCCAGGGCCTCGGCCTTCTCCAGGTCGCCCTCCAGGTTGGCGTCGTAGAGGATCAGGGGGTGAAGGTTGCCGTCGCCGGCGTGGAAGACATTGGCGACCCCCAGGCCGTGGACCTCCGCGAGCCGACCCATCTCGGCCAGGACGAAGGGCAGGGACTTCCGCGGGATGGTCCCGTCGATGCAGTAATAGTCCGGCGCAAGGCGTCCCATGGCCGGGAAGGCGCCCTTGCGGCCCGCCCAGAAGCGTCGGCGCTCGGCCTCGTCGCGGGCGACGCGCACCTCGGTGGCGCCCGACTCCCGAAGGAGGCCGGAGACCCGCTCGATCTCCTCGATGACGTCCTCGTCCTGGCCGTCGATCTCACAGAGCAGGATGGCCGCAGCGTCCCGGGGATAGCCAGCACCGGCGAAGTCTTCAGCCGCCCGAAGGGCCGGACCATCCATCATCTCAAGCCCTGCCGGCACGACCCCCGCCGCCATGATGGCCGCCACCGCCCCGGCCGCCCGGCCCACGTCGTCGAAGGCGGCGAGGATCAGGCGGGTCGTCTCGGGCAGGGGCTGGAGACGCAGGAGCACCTCGGTGACCACGCCCAGGAGCCCCTCGGAACCCGTGAACAGGGCCATCAGGTCGAAGCCAGCGGCGTCGCTTGCCGGCCCGCCCAGGGTCAGGATCTCGCCGTCCAGGGTCACCACCTGGGCGGACAGGACATTGTGCACGGTCAGTCCGTATTTCAGGCAGTGCACGCCCCCCGCGTTCTCCGCGACATTGCCGCCGATGGAGCAGGCGAGCTGGGAAGACGGGTCCGGAGCATAGAACAGGCCATGGGGCGCTGCGGCCTCGGAGACCGCCAGGTTGCGAACCCCGGGCTGGACCCGGGCGGTCATGGCGACGGGGTCGATCCCGAGGATGCGGGAGAACTTGGACATGACGAGAAGGACGCCCCCCGGGAAGGGCAGGGCGCCGCCCGAGAGGCCGGTTCCCGCGCCCCGGGCCACCACCGGGACGCCGAGATCCCGGCAGGCCTTCAGGACCGCCGCCACCTGTTCCACCGTCTCCGGCAGGGCGACAGCAGCGGGGAGGGCGCGGTAGGCGGGCAGGCCATCGCTCTCGTAGGGGCGGATCGCCTCCAGGCGGGTCAGGAAGCCGCCGGCCGGGAGGAGGGGTGCCAGTCGCGCGCGCAGGATGGCGGGATCCACGGCGGGAAAATCAGCATCGAGTCGCGGATCAAATGTGTCGAGCATCTCGGCTTTCCCGGGCGGTGGGTTTACATAGCGCCTGAACCGGGCCGCGCCACAAGGAATGCGCCCCCCGCCAGGGAGAGCGAAATGGATCTGGGACTCAAGGGCAAGAATGCCATCGTGACGGGCGCCACCCGCGGCATCGGCCGGGCAATCGCTGACCTCCTCGCGGACGAGGGTGTGAACGTGGCCATCTGCGCGCGCAAGGCCGACGAAGTCGCCGCTACGGTCGCGGCTCTCCAGGCCCGTGGGGTCAAGGCCTTCGGACAGGTCGTGGACATTGCCGACGGCCCGGCCCTGCAGGCCTTCGTCAAGGCGTCAGCAGAGGCGCTGGGCGGGCTGGACCTCCTGGTCTCGAACGCCAGCGCCCTTGTCCAGGGTGCCCGTCCTGAGGACTGGAAGGCGATGTTCGAGATCGACATTCTCGGCGCCGTGAATGCCCTTGACGCTGCCCGCCCCTTCCTGGAGGCCTCGGCCCAGAAGACCGGGGACTCCGCGGTGGTGCTCATCTCGTCGATCTCCGCCGCCGAGGCGACTGCGCCCTCGGCCTACGGCGCCATGAAGGCCGCCCAGATCCACTTCGCGAAAGGGGTGGCCCGGGAGGGTGCGCCCCGGGGGCTGCGCTGCAACGTCGTCTCGCCAGGGACGGTCTTCTTCGAGGGTGGTGTCTGGGGAAACGTCAAGGCGGGCATGCCGGCCTTTTTCGAGCAGATGCTCAAGCGCAATCCTACGGGCCGAATGGCCACGCCTGAGGAAATCGCCGCCGCGACGGTCTTCCTCTGCAGCCCGCGCTCGGCCTTTACGACAGGGATCAATCTCGTGGTGGACGGAGCCATCTCCCAGCGGGCCAACTTCTGAGTTCTCAGGCCGGCCGGGAGGGCGCGAGGCATGTATGACTATCTCGAACTCGGCGTCGGACGGGAGCGTGAGGCTGTCGCCCTGGCGGCCTCGCGACTGAAGGCTTCGGCGGTCCCGCCCGTGGCTGTCTTCTCGCCCCTGTTGGGCTATCCCTCCAACACCGTTCTCGCCCTGTTTCCGGCCCTTGAGGCGGAGGCAGCCCAGGCCGTCGCCCGGACCGAGGGCGTGGCTTCATCCGTGAGGACGCGCCTCTCTGCGACGGCCCGGCCTGTCGCCGGAGCGGCACCCGTGCCCGGCGGCGTCTATGTCCACAATTGGTTCCACATTGATGCCGACGCCGCGGAGGCCTTCGTCGCCCTTTCGGTCGAAGCCTGGCCCGACTTCGAGACGCGCTTCGAGGCCCGGATCTTTGGTCTCTTCCTGGCCGAGGCCTCCGAAACCGATCTCGGCCAGGGCTCGCGCCGGCTGCTGCTGATGACCCGGTACCGGGACCTCGGCGAGTGGCAGGCCAGCCGGGATCCGACCACCGAGGCCATGAAGACCTTCGCCCGGCGACGGGAGTTGACCCGGGTCTCCCTTGCGCGATCCTGCCTGCTTATTCCCTGACCCCCGAGCCGCGGAGCCCGCCATGATTGAGCGCCAGATCGATATCGCCACCCGGGACGGGGCGACCACGACCTTCGTCGTCCATCCCGACCGGGGCGGACCGCATCCGGTCATCATCTTTTTCATGGATGCACCGGCGATCCGGGAGGAACTCCGCGACATGGCCCGCCGGCTGGCCAGCGGCGGCTACTATGTCCTGCTGCCCAACCTCTACTACCGGGCCGGGGTCATGGAGATCGGCCCGATCTCGCCGGACCCGGAACACCCCGGCCGCAAGCAGATGTTCCAGCTGATGAACAGCCTGGACATCGACCTGGTCATGTCCGACGCCGAGGGGCTCCTGGCCTTTGCCGGGGCGGACCCGGCCGCGGACACCAGCCGGGTGGGCGCGGTGGGCTATTGCATGAGTGGCCGTTACGCGATCAGCCTCGCCGTCAGGCATCCCGAGCGGGTCTTCGCCGCCGCCTCGGTCTACGGCACCCAGCTGGTCACCGAGGCCGGGGACAGTCCCCATCTCACGTCCCGCCTGGCCCGAGCGGAGCTCTACTATGCCTGTGCCGAAGAGGATGTCTGGGCACCCCCCGAGACTGTCGCTGCCCTTGCCCAGGCGATGAAAGCCGACCGGGTCGACGCCGAGGTGGAGACCTATCCCGGCACCCATCACGGCTTCGCCTTCCCCCAGCGCCCCGTCTACGACAAGGCCGCCGCGGAACGTCACTGGGAGCGGCTGAACAGCCTCTTCCGCCGCAAGCTGGGGTAAGGTCCGGGAAGGATCTCGGCGACCCAGGCCCAGCCTCCAGCACAAGACCCGGAAGTCGCCTGCCTTTCGGACCATCGGGCGGCACGGCTCTCGCTAGCGAGTTACACCACGCCCAGGGACAAGATCCGCGGCCGTCTCCAGAATGGCTCCATTCCTCGGCTTACTGGAGCGGGCGACGTACTCGTGGATCGAACAGGAAAGACAGGCTAGAGGCGCGGCGGCGCCGCCGTGGGGTCGAAGCCGTAGGCCCTGCATGCCTCATAGCCTTTAAGGGCGGTCTGCCGATCGTCGTCCCACAACCTGATAAAGGCTCGGACGCATGCGGCATGAGGGATGTGAGGCTCGCCCAGGCGGGTCAGAATCTGCGGCGATGATCCTGACTGATCCCGCTCCAAAAGCAGCGTCCCTACCGAGCCGATCATCTGAGCGCGAGCGCGGTGGATATGGTCGCGTTTGTTCAGGCCGAAGAAGTCGATTATCACGCGTCCCCGCAGATTATGGTCGCCTGCCTGGTGCTTGGGTACGGCCGTCGTGAGCACGAAGTTGAGGAGATCCTCCGGATCTTCGTCCAAGTCGCCCAGTGGATAGCAGAGCATCGCATCCTCGGTGCTCAGATCGATGGTTGCGGCCGTTGCGCGGGCCTTTCCCACCGGGAACCAATTGAGCTTGAAGATGGTATTACAGACCTTGCAAGACGCCGCGTAGTTGCGCAGATCGTAGGCCAGCCAGAAATAGCCGGTCTCCGACCCCGCCCCTAGATCGTTGTAGGCAATGTCTGGGTGACGGGTGGCGTTCGGCCAAGCGGCGACGTTGGACTTGGGCCGGAAATGTTCAAGGTCCCAAACCAAGGGTCCGTAGGGGCCGCCCTCCAGCCTTTGTTCGCAGAAGATGCACTTGTCGTGCTGGAGCTTCATGAAGACCGGCTTCACCTTGCTCCAGATCGCTGACGTCTCCTCATACCGACCTAGCGCGACGAACCTTGCGGTGCGTTGGCGCGCCTTCCGCAGCCACTTCTCATCCAGCGCCGTGATCGCCGCCTCGACCTTCGCAATGTCGAAAGGATAGCGGATCATGCGGCAACCGAATCAGGACGACTGCGCCGGCGAGGTAACCCGCTCAAGAAACTCGAGGGCCGCCCCGGCGTCGCCGCCAGCCGCCCGCTTGAACAGTCCTTCCGATTCTCGCTCGAAGGACTGCGGACGGGTGGTGGTCAGGCCGAAGTAGGACGACAGCAGCACATGCTCGACGCTCTGACCGTACACTTGCTCATCGATCTGACTGATGGTCGCGGTGCCGTTTTCAGCTTGGTCAGTGACGAAGATGTTCTCGCGCTTCATGCTGCTGGCGACCAGCGGGCTGTGGGAGCTGAAAACAAACTGCAGCCTCGGGAATGTCTTTGACAAAAGGGGCACAACCTCGCGCTGCCAGGCAGGGTGCAGATGCAAATCGATCTCGTCGACGAGTACGATACCGGCGACCTGGTCCAAAGCTCGGCCTTCTGATGCCACATCTGCAAGGTGGCCGACGAGGTCGCCCACCCACCCAATAAAAGCCTTGTAGCCATCCGAGAGCGCACTAAAAGGCGTCGGCACTCCATCAAAGTCGAATATGTATTGGTCGTCTTCTGGCAGGAATTCACCCCTGAAGTGGACGTTGCCGGGCAAGGCCCGGGCCAGGAGCTCGACCGCTTCGCGGAAGCGATCCGGGCGATCCTTCAGGCGCCCGAGCCAAGTGGTTAGGGGCCGTAGCGCGACGTGATCCTCGAACAGTCCCGCGATCCGCTGGTACCGGAGCCCCCTGGAGCGTCGGGCGCTACTTTCAGAAAACTCGCTGGTTTCTACCCGCCGCGTAGCACCATAGCCAACGACGAAAAAGGCCTGCGAGAAGTCGTCGTCCAGCAATGGCGCTATCGGCGAGTTCGGCGTGCTCTCCAGATAGAGCCGGTCGAGATTTCCGCGTGGGGGTGCCTCCAAGCGCGCGAGCAGTTCGATACGGTCCTTCAGCCCTGCCTGGACTTCATGCGGGTCCGGCTTCCCGATCACCTTAAGCAGGCAGTGCGAGACCAAAGGCGTGCCGGGCGCCTGACGGCGTACGAGGCGATAAGGCACGAAGCCAGAGCGCATAAGGGCCGGTGCCAGCACCGCAATCGCTAGTCCGCGAAGTACGTACGACTTGCCG
>CAMAOY010000087.1 GCA_945859865.1 Phenylobacterium deserti | reverse complement strand
CGGAAAACAAAGGGCGGTGCCTCGGCGGTGCACACCCTCAGTGTCCCCCTGCCAAGGGCGTCCTCCAGCGCTCCCGCCGTCGCCGGCGTTGCGGCCAATGCCGAAGCCAAAATCAGGCCTGAGAGATTCGCCTTCATGTCACCCTCCTCGGAAACTGCAGTCAGCTTGCATTCAGCTTGCCGCCAGCACAACCACCTGACTAGATTGCCGAAGGCCGAGCAAGGAGACTCTCATGCGTCCGATCCTGGTTCTCGCCGCTGCCGCCACCGCAGTGGTCGGGATAGCGCCCCCGGTTCCCGCCCGGGCGGACTCCTATGTCACCTGTTCGTCCCAGAACTACCAGCGGAACTGGTGTCCGGTGGCCTCGGGCGGTCGCGCCTATCTCGATCGCCAGTACTCCGACGGACGGGGTCCCTGCACGGAAGGCTCGACCTGGGGGCAGGACCGCCGGGGCATCTGGGTCGATCGCGGGTGCCGCGCCCGGTTTCAGGTCCAGGACCGTTACGGCCAGTATCCCAACCAAGGCTATCCCGACCAAGGCTACTACCCCAACAACAGCCAAAAGAAGGACGACACCGGTGCCCTCATTGGCGGCTTGCTGATCGGCGGGCTCCTCGTCGGGGCCATGGCCGCCGCCGCGAATCAGAACAACGCCTCCAAGCCACCTTCGGGATCCGGCGGGTCGGCTGGATCGTCCGGGGCGTCCGGGTCCGGAATCGCCGTCGAGGCCTGCCGCGCCGAGGCCGTTACCGATGTCTCGCGTTACGGGCAGCGTCCCCGTATCGACCGTATCACCACCACCTCGGCGTCCTCCGGAGGCTGGAATGTGCAGGGCTACGTATCTGTCGACGTGGGTCCCAAGGCGGTCTCCTATGCCTTCACCTGTCGCTACGACAACGGCTCTGCGCGGATTACCAAGCTGAACTGACCGGGCTCGGTGCCCCGCCTTTTCCGGGGTTGTCCACGGGTGAGTGGCCCAGGTGGCTTGAACCCGCCCGGCGACGCGCCACATAATTGTCTCAACCGCTCGTCCTGGCGATCGTCGCAGGGGGGCGCAGCCGTCCCTGCTCATCAGAGGGGGCCGGAATGGAGCAAGTGACCATGACCGAAGCCCGCACGCTTCCGATCCTCCCCCTCAGGGACATCGTTGTCTTTCCGCATCAACCGGTCCCGCTGTTCGTGGGCCGGGATAAGTCCGTCAGGGCCCTCGAGGAGGCGATGAAGTCCGAGGCGCGGGAAATCCTGCTCGCCACCCAGAAGAACAAGGATGATGACGATCCCGGCGCAGAGGGCATTTACGATGTTGGCGTCATCGCCGCGATCCTGCAGCTCCTGCGCCTGCCCGATGGCACGGTTAAGGTGCTGGTGGAGGGCCGCGGCCGGGCCGGGATCGTCCGTTTTATCGACGAAGCCGAATGGTTTTCCGGCGAGGTTGCCCTGGTGACCGAAGACGCTGCGCCGTCGGCCGAGATCGAGGCCCTGACCCGGGCCGTGGCCGAGCAGTTCGAAACCTACGTCAAGCTCAACAAGAAGGTACCCCCGGAGGCCCTCTCGGCCCTCTCGGGCATTGAGAATCCGGGCGAGCTGGCGGACCGCATCGGCTCGCATCTGAATGTCAGGATCGCCGACAAGCAGGAACTGCTGGAAATCTTCAGCGTCTCCAAGCGCCTGGAGAAGGTCTACGCCCTGATGGAGGGCGAGATCTCGGTCATGCAGACCGAGAAGAAGATCCGGAACCGCGTGAAGCGGCAGATGGAGAAGACCCAGCGCGAGTACTACCTGAACGAGCAGATGAAGGCGATCCAGCGGGAACTCGGCGAGCAGGATCCCGAGCGCGACGAACTCGCCGAGCTGGAAAAGCGGATCAAGCGGACCCGCCTGTCCAAGGAGGCCCGGGTCAAGGCGAACGCCGAGCTGAAGAAGCTGCGGTCCATGAGCCCCATGTCAGCGGAATCCACTGTCGTTCGGAACTATCTCGACTGGCTGCTGTCCATCCCCTGGGGCAAGCCGAAGTCCAAGCCCATCGACCTGGAGAAGGCCGAGTCCATCCTCGAGAACGACCACTTTGGCCTGGAGAAGGTCAAGGAACGCATACTCGAGTACCTGGCGGTGCAGGCCCGCACGGGGTCCCTCAAGGGGCCGATCCTGTGCCTTGTGGGTCCGCCCGGGGTCGGCAAGACCTCGCTGGGCAAGTCCATTGCCGAGGCGACCGGCCGTGCGTTCGTCCGGGTCTCCCTGGGCGGCGTGCGCGACGAGGCCGAGATCCGTGGCCACCGCCGCACCTACATCGGCTCCATGCCCGGCAAGATCATCCAGTCGATGAAGAAGGCCAAGTCGACCAACGCCTTCTTCCTGCTGGACGAGATCGACAAGATGGGTGCCGACTGGCGGGGTGACCCGTCCTCGGCCCTGCTCGAGGTGCTGGACCCGGAGCAGAATTCTACCTTCGCCGACCACTATCTCGAGGTCGACTATGACCTGAGCCCGGTCATGTTCGTCACCACGGCCAATAGCCTCAACATGCCCCAGCCCCTGCTGGACCGCATGGAGATCATCCGCATCCCGGGCTACACCGAGGACGAGAAGGTCGAGATCGCCCGCCGGCACCTCCTGCCCAAGCAGATAAAGGACCACGGCCTGACTGCCGCCGAGTTCGAACTGTCCGACGCCGCCCTGCGCGACCTGATCCGCGACTACACCCGCGAGGCGGGGGTGCGGTCCCTCGAGCGCGAGATCGGCAACCTCGCCCGCAAGGCGGTCCGCGACCTGATGCGACGCAAGGTGGGCGAAGAGGCCGGTCCGATCCTGGTCGATGAGGCTCGGGTCGCCGACTACGCTGGCGTGAGGCGCTTCAAGTATGGCGAGATGGACGGCGAGGATCAGGTCGGGATCATCACCGGCCTGGCCTACACCGACTTCGGCGGCGACATCCTCACCATCGAGGCGGTGAAGATGCCGGGCAAGGGCCGGATGCAGGTGACCGGCAACCTGAAGGAAGTGATGAAGGAGTCCGTGCAGGCCGCCCATGCCTACGTGCGCAGCCGCGCGACCCAGTTCGGTATCGAGCCTCCGATCTTCGAGCGCACGGACGTCGCCATCCATGTTCCTGAGGGCGCAACCCCCAAGGACGGACCGTCAGCGGGGGTCGCCATGGCGACCGCCATCGTCTCGGTCCTGACCGGCGTGCCGATCCGCAAGGACTTGGCCATGACCGGGGAGGTTACCCTCCGCGGACGGGTCCTCCCGATCGGTGGCCTCAAGGAAAAACTGCTCGCGGCCCTGCGGTCGGGCGTGAAGACGGTCCTGATCCCTCAGGAGAACGTCAAGGATCTCCAGGACATACCCGACAACGTCAAGGCAGGGCTGGAGATCATTCCGGTCAGCTCAGTGGACGAAGTCCTCGGTCATGCCCTGGTGCGTACGCTCACTCCGATCGAGTGGACCGAGGCCCCGCCGCCTCCCGCTGCGGAACCCTCCGGGGACGAGCCTGTCCTGACCCACTGACCCTCGTGTCCCCGGCGGGGTTTGACACGCCGCCGGGGCTGGTCATGATGCGGGGCAATGGCTTCGCCCGGGCGTGTTTTTTGTTTGAGGCGATGCTCGAAACAACGACACCCCGGGGAGGGCGTGCGCCTCATGAACAAGACCGAGTTGATCGCTGCTGTCTCTCAGAACGCAGGCTTGGCCGCGCCAGACGTCCGCAGGGTTCTGGACGCCCTTCTCGACACCGTTTCCTCCGCCCTGCGGGATGGGGTGGAAGTCAGGCTGGTCGGTTTCGGGACCTTTTCCAGGCTCCACAGGCCGGCGGGCCTGGCCCGTAACCCGCGAACAGGGGAGGCGGTCCGACGCCCGGCCATGCACACGGCGCGCTTCCGGGCCGGAGACGGCCTGAAGCGAAGCCTGAATTGAGAGCGTCCGGAGCCGCCTACCGGATTTCCCATCGGCGCGAAGAGCGGTAGACAGTCCCACGCCTGCGGGCGGGAGGGGCGGCTAGCTCAGCGGGTTAGAGCACCTGGTTTACACCCAGGGGGTCGGGGGTTCGAACCCCTCGCCGCCCACCAGTCCCGGAGCCGACCATGCAGAAGCGTCCGCTCGGCCGCACCGGCCTGCAGGTCTCCGGGATCGGGTTCGGCGCCGCCTCCTTCTGGGGCCATCCCGCCTTCCATGAGGCCGAGGCCCTGTCCCTGGTCCACCGCGCCCTGGACCTGGGGATCACCCTCTTCGACACCGGCCCGGCCTATTCCCGGGGACAGGCCGAGGCCCGGCTTGGCCGCGCCTTAGCGGGACGGGACCTATCCGGCCTCGTCATCGCCACCAAGGCGGGCACGACCTTCGCGCAGGGGCGGGTGCGCCGCGACATGTCCCTGCCGGCCATAGAGGCGAGCCTGGTGGAAAGCCTCCGTCGCCTGGGGCTGGACGTCCTCCCGCTTGTCCACCTCCACGGCCCGGCCGCCAGCGAACTGACCCCTGATTTCCTCGGCGGTCTCGGGCGCATGAGGGACCGGGGACTGTTCCGGCATCTTGGCGTCAACAGCTTCGATCCGACCGTCATCGACGCCGCCCTGGTCCTGCCGCAGATCGACACCGTGATGGTCGACATCAATGTCCTCAGGCCTGAGCGCATTCCCCTGGCCGCCCGCGCGGCGGCGGCGGGGAAGGGGGTGCTGGCGGGCATGCCCCTGGCCATGGGGCATACGGCACCGCGCGCCTGGAGGAATCTGGGCCTGCGGGACGCCTGGTACCTGGCCCGGGCCCTGAAGACCCATCGCGCCGACATGGTCGCCGGTCGCCGGTTCCGGTTCCTGCATGACCGGTCCGACATCTCTGGCGCCCAGGCGGCCCTGGCCTGGGCCCTGGGCGTGCCCGGGGTATCCGCCGCCGTGGTCGGGACCACCCGTCTCGCCCACCTGGAGGACTGCGCCGCCGCCCCGGGCCTTGCCCTGCCCGCAGAGCTTGCGGCGCTCATCGCCGAGGCTCAGTCCCGCGCCTGAGGACCAGCCTTGCCCGGCGCGGCGGAATGGGGTCTTCTCACCTCACAGGGGCGACGAAACGCCCTGGACCCAGGAGGAATTCCCATGGCGGACGGGACGGTCGGAAGGAATGAGGCGCGGCGGCGTGCCTACGCGGTCAAGCTCGAGGACATGAATCCGGGCGACCCCGAGCTCTTCAAGTCCAACGCCTTCTGGTCCTATTTCGAGCGCCTGCGGAACGAGGATCCCGTCCACTGGTGCCGGGAGTCCGAGTTCGGGCCCTACTGGTCCGTCACCCGCTACAACGACATCATGGCGGTGGACACCAACCACGGGGTCTTCTCCTCCGAGGCGGCCCTGGGCGGTATCACTATCCGCGACGCCCGGCAGGACCTGCGCCGGCCCAGCTTCATCGCCATGGACCCGCCCCGCCATGACGCCCAGCGCAAGGCCGTCAGCCCCATCGTCTCGCCGGCCAACCTGAAGACCATGGAGCCCATCATCCGGGAGCGGGCCTGCCAAATCCTGGACAGCCTACCCCTCGGCGAGGCCTTCGACTGGGTGGACCGGGTCTCGGTCGAGCTCACCACCCAGATGCTGGCGACCCTGTTCGACTTCCCCTTCGAGGAACGCCGCCGCCTGACCCGCTGGTCGGACGTGGCCACCACCATCCCCTATCCGGGCGGATTGGTGGAGACGGAGGAGGCCCGCCAGGCCGAAATGATGGAATGCCTGGGGGTCTTCACTGGCCTGTGGAACGAGCGGGTCAACCGGCCCCCGACCGGCGACCTTGTCTCGATGATGGCGCACAGCGACGCCACCCGGAACATGACCCCCGAGGAGTACCTGGGGAACATCATCCTCCTGATCGTCGGCGGCAATGACACCACCCGGAACTCCCTTTCCGGTGGCGTCCTGGCCCTCAACCAGAACCCGGCGGAGTACGCCAAGCTGCGCGCCAATCCGGCCCTGGTGGAATCCATGGTGCCAGAGATCATCCGCTGGCAGACGCCTCTGGCCCATATGCGCCGCACCGCGCTCCAGGATATCGAGCTCGGCGGCAAGACTATCCGCAAGGGCGACAAGGTCGTGATGTGGTATGTCTCGGGCAATCGCGACGAGCGGGCCATCGAGAACCCCGATGCCTTCATCATTGACCGCGAGCGCCCGCGCCAGCACCTGTCCTTCGGCTTCGGCATCCACCGCTGCGTGGGCAACCGCCTGGCCGAGCTCCAGCTGAAGATCGTCTGGGAGGAAATCCTCAAGCGCTTCAGCCTTGTCGAGGTGCTCGAGGAGCCGGTTCGGGTCCGGTCCAGCTTCGTGAAGGGCTACGAGAGCCTGACGGTCAAGCTGCACCCGGCCAACTGACGTCGGGGCGCCCTTCCTTTCCGGCCCCGCCTGCGGTTTCATGCCGCCAATTCGATAGCGCCCGGGGAAAACACATGTCCGACATCGACCTGACCCAGCTCGACAGGGCGCTCGCCGCCGCTCATCAGCCCGCCTTGCAGGCGGCGCTTGTGCATCTGACCGGCCAGGACCATTGGCTGCGTCCCGAATGGACCCCCGCCTATGTCCCGCTGTCGCAGGGCGATACGGGTGTTCCCGAGGCCGAGCAGAAAAAGTTCCTGGCCGAGGCCAGGGCCGCCCTGGTCGAATGGTTCGGCAGGGGCGACGGCAGGACCCACCAGCCCTCCCTCGCCACCCTGCGCCGGATGATGAGCTTCGTGGCCGGCGCGGAGATCCCGGAGGGCTATGCCGACTTTCTCGGCGACGAGCTCAGCCTGGCCGAGACCAATACCAAGACCCCGGTCTGGGAAGCGCCGGGCCTCAAGGCCGGTGCCGCGAAGATGCATGTCCTGGTCATCGGCGCCGGCATGTCCGGCCTGCTCACCGGCATCCGCCTCAGCCAGGCTGGCGTGAGCTACGAGATCCTCGACAAGAACGCCGACGTCGGCGGCACCTGGTTCGAGAACACCTATCCGGGCTGCCGGGTGGACTCCTCCAATCACATCTACTCCTACAGCTTCGAGCCCAACCACCACTGGCCCCAGCACTTCTCCACCCAGCCGATCCTGCTGGAGTACTTCCGCGGCGTCGCCGACCGCTATGACCTGCGCAGCAAGATCGCCTTCGAGACCGAGGTCGAGACCCTCGACTGGGACGAACCCCGAGCCCTCTGGAAGGTCACTGTCCGCGACCGGACGGGTGCGCGCCGGGTGATTGAGGCCAATGCCGTCGTCACTGCGGTGGGCCAGCTCAATCGTCCTCACATTCCCGACATCAAGGGTCGGGACCGGTTCTCTGGACCCGCCTTCCACTCCGCCCGCTGGCGCCATGACGTGGACCTGACCGGCAAGCGCGTAGCGGTGATCGGCACCGGGGCGAGCGCCTACCAGTTCGTGCCCGAGATCGCGGGCAAGGTGGGCAGCCTGACCGTCTTCCAGCGCACGCCGCCCTGGGGCCTTCCGGTGCCGCACTATCACGAGGACGTGCCGGACGGCATGAACTGGCTGCTGGAGCACGTGCCCTACTACGACAAGTGGTACCGCTTCTGGATGTTCTGGATGGTCACCGACGGGCTCCTGCCCATGGTCGAGGCTGATCCCGGCTGGAACGGCCCGCCGACCGCGGTGTCTGCAGCCAATCTCGGGTTCCGGGAGATGATCGCCGGTGCCATCGCCGCCCAGGCCCCGAACCGGCCCGATCTGGTCGAGAAGGTCGTCCCCACCTATCCGGTGGGCGGCAAGCGCGCGCTCCTCGACAATGGGGTCTGGATGGCAGCCCTCCAGCGCGACAACGTCTCGCTGGTCACCGATGCCATCACCGAGATCACCGAGACCGGGATCGTCACGGCGGACGGCACGGCCCGGGACTTCGACGTCATTATCTACGGCACCGGCTTCTATGCCTCGAAGTTCCTCGAACCCATGAAGATCCGCGGCCGCGGGGGCGCTGACCTCCATGCGACCTGGGATGGCGATCCCCGCGCCTACCTGGGCATGACCAGCCCGGGTTTCCCCAACCTGTTCATGATCTACGGGCCGAACACCAACATCGTGGTCAATGGCTCCATCATCTTCTTCTCCGAGTGTAGCGTTCGCTACATCGTCGGTTGCCTGAAGCTGATGGCCGAGACCGGCGCCCGGGCCATGGAGCCGAAGCGGGAGGTCCACGACGCCTTCAACGTCAGGGTCGACGCCGCCAACGCCCTGATGGCCTGGGGCGCGCCTCAGGTTTCCAGCTGGTACAAGAACGACAAGGGCAGGGTGACCCAGAACTGGCCCTTCGCCCTCGTGGACTACTGGAGGGCCACCCTGGAGCCGAACGCGGGCGACTTTTCCATCGAGAGGGCACCGGAACCCGTCGCCTGATCCCCGTGTTCGTTTCAGGAGCGCCTTGGTGAAGCTTCAGACCGTTATCTGTTCCACCCGGCCGAACCGGGTGGGTCCTCATATCGCGCGCTGGTTCCAGGGCCTCGCCGAGGGCCACGACGCCTTCGAGGCGACCCTGGTGGATCTGGCGGACTTCAACCTGCCGATTTTCAACGAGCCCTGGCATCCGCGGCTGCGTAACTACCAGTTCGACTACACCAAGGCCTGGTCGGCGAGCGTGGAGTCCGCCGACGCCTACGTCTTCGTCATGCCCGAGTACAATTCCATGCCGCCGCCAGCCTTTGTGAACGCGGTGGACTACCTCTACTCGGAATGGAACGGAAAGCCGGCCGCCTTTGTCAGCTATGGCGGCCAGTCCGGCGGAGTGCGGGCGGTCCAGATGGCCAAGCAGATGCTGACCACGGTCAAGATCATGCCCCTGGTCGAGGGCGTCGCCATCCCGATGGTGGGAGAGCACCTGGACACCGAGAAGGGCTTCATCCGCACCGCCGCACACGGCCTGGCCGCCAAGGTCACCCTGGACGAACTCGCACGCTGGAGCCGGGCGCTGAAGGCCATGCGCGAGTCCTGACAGGCGCGCCGCCGTTCCAGACCTGGGAGAGGGGGGAGTGGCGCGAATGACGGGACTCGAACCCGCGACCTCCGGCGTGACAGGCCGGCGCTCTAACCAACTGAGCTACATCCGCACTCTATCGCGCACCAGCGCGAGGGGCGTCTGATAGGTCCCGCCCGGAATCGTGTCAACTGCCCATGGGGCGTTAGGGCAACGGTAGGGACTCTGGGTTGATCTACATTGCATCCGCCTTCCGGGCCGGATTTTGCAATGCGGCAAACCGATGTTTGAACCCGGCGCAAGGCTGGTCTAGAAGGGCTCGCGAATCCGGCGGGGAATCCATGGACGCCTTTCTTCTCGAGTACCTCCCGATCGTGATCTTCCTGGGGATTTCCTCGGCGATCGGGATCGCCTTCATCCTGGCTTCGGCCATCCTCGCGCCCAAGGCGCCGGATCCGGAGAAGCTTTCGACCTACGAGTGCGGTTTCAACGCCTTCGACGACGCCCGGATGAAGTTCGACGTCCGGTTCTATCTGGTCTCGATCCTCTTCATCATCTTCGACCTCGAAGTCGCCTTTCTCTTCCCCTGGGCGGTCTCCCTCATGAACCTGCCACATGATCAGGCCATCTTCGCCTTCTGGTCGATGATGACCTTCCTCGGAATCCTGACCGTCGGTTTCATCTACGAATGGAAGAAGGGAGCCCTCGAATGGGACTGACCGTTCCTGCTGGAGCCGCCGCCCGCTCGGCGGTGGAGGGCTACGATTCCAAGCTCCATGACCCCTATTTCGACGGCGTCTCACAACAGCTCGCCGACAAGGGCTTCGTGACCGCCGCCGCAGATGACCTCATCACCTGGGCCCGCACAGGCTCGCTGATGTGGATGACCTTCGGCCTGGCCTGCTGCGCCATTGAAATGATGCACGCCTCCATGCCGCGCTACGACCTCGAGCGCTACGGTTTCGCCCCGAGGGCCAGCCCGCGCCA
>CAMAOY010000086.1 GCA_945859865.1 Phenylobacterium deserti | reverse complement strand
GCCCTCGCCTGGGTCAACCGCGCCACCGTTCTGAGCCTGATCGCCCAGTCCCGGCTTCCCCATGTCCTTCCTAACCGGGAGGTGGTCTGGGAACCGGGGCCCGCGGACCGGCCTCCGGGCCGTGACCGTCCCAACGTCATCTTCATCCTTGTGGATGACATGGGCTTCAATGACCTGACCCTCAACGGCGGGGTGGCCGGAGGCACTGTCCCTACCCCGAACATCGACTCCCTCGGTCGTGATGGCGTCGTCTTTGACAACGGATATGCGGGCAATGCCACGTGCGCGCCTTCCCGTGCTTCACTGTTGACCGGGCGCTACGCAACCCGGCTGGGCTTCGAGTTCACCCCAGCTCCTGTCGCCTTCCAGCGCACGGTGGGAACGTCCGCCGAGCCCGGCACCACCGTCCGGCCCAAGTTCTTCAAGGAAAGGGTCAAGGACGTTCCGCCCATGGAGTCCATGGCGGTGCCCGCGAGCGAAATCACCATCGCCAAGCTACTCCAAGGTCAAGGCTACCACACCCTTCACTTCGGCAAGTGGCATCTCGGTGCCAATCCTGGATCACGACCGGAGGACCGCGGCTTCGACGAAAGCCTGGGCTTCATGTCGGGCGCGTCCCTGTTTCTTCCGGTCCGGGACAAGACCGTGGTCAATTCCAAGCAGCCCTGGGATCCGATCGATCGGTTCCTGTGGCCGAACCTGCCCTACATGGTCCAGTACAACGGCTCGGAAATGTTCGCCCCCAAGGGCTACATGACCGACTACCTGACCGACGAAGCGGTGAGCGCGATCCGCGCCAACCGCAACCGGCCCTTCTTCATGTACTTTGCCCCCAACGCGATCCACACCCCGCTGCAGGCCACGCGTGAGGACTATGACGCCCTGCCTCAGATCAAGGATCACCGCCTGCGGGTCTATTCCGCCATGGTGCGAAACCTCGACCGCAACGTAGGCCGCATTCTGGCGACCCTTCGCGAGGAAGGCCTGGAGCAGGAGACCCTGATCATCTTCACCAGCGACAATGGCGGCGCCGGCTACATCGGGCTTGATGATATCAACAAGCCCTACCGGGGCTGGAAGTCGACCTTCTTTGAGGGGGGCATACACACGCCCTTCCTGATGAAGTGGCCAGGCGGCCTGCCCGCCGGAACCCGCTATCCCAATCCGGTCGGGCATGTGGACATCTTCTCGACCGTCGCGGGGGCCGCCAGGGCCGCCCTTCCCAAGGATAGGATCATCGACGGAGTCGACCTGGCTCCTTATGCGAATGGCAAGATCAAGGGACGGCCGCACCAGACCCTGTTCTGGCGTTCAGGCCAGTACAAGGCCGTGCGTGACGGGGACTGGAAGCTCCAGAGCAACGAAGCGCGCTCCAAGGTATGGCTCCATAACCTGGCGACGGACCCGACGGAGAAAATCGACCTCGCAGCCAAGGAGCCTGTGCGGGTCAAGGCCATGCTCGCCCTCCTGGCCCGTCAGGACGCCGAGAGTGCAAAGCCACTCTGGCCGTCCCTGCTCCAGGGCCCGGTGTTCATCGACCAGCCATCCGGTCGGCCGCAGAAGCCGGGTGATGAGTACATCCTCTGGGACAACTAGGGGCTGGGTTGCGAAGGACGGCCGAAGCGGGGGAAGCTGGGCCATGCCCGGCCTCCCCCTCATCATTGACTGCGATCCCGGCGTCGACGACGCCATCGCCCTCCTGTTGGCGCTTGCCGCAAAGGAAGCGCTCGAGGTCCTCGCCATCACGACGGTGGCCGGTAATGTCGGAGGGGACCTGACCGCACGAAACGCCTGTCTGGTCCGTGAGATCGCAAACCGTCAGGATATCCCCGTATTCGCGGGGATGGAGCGCCCCCTGTTCCGGGAGCCGGTCGCCGCCGACCACTTCCATGGCGTCAGCGGCCTTGGCGACCTGCCTGTCCGCACACCCGCAAGGGGCCCGGAATCCCTCCACGCCGTCGACTATCTGGTCGAGACCCTCCGCAGCCGTCCGTCAGGAGAGGTGACGCTGGCCCTCACCGGTCCGATGACCAACCTCGCAGAGGCCATGCGGCGTGCGCCCGACATCAGCCCCCGTATCCGACGGGTGGTCGCCATGGGCGGGGCGCGTCGGGAGGGCGGCAACATTACCGCCTCTGCCGAGTTCAATATCTTCGCAGACCCCCATGCGGCGGACGAGGTCGTGCGGTCCGGCGTCGATCTTGTCCTCCTCGGGCTGGACGTCACCCACCAGGTGACGGCGACGCAAGCCCGTCGTCGCAAGATCTCGGAACTGCCGGGAGCCTCAGCGGCGGCGGTAAGCGGCCTCCTGGCCTTCAGCGCCGGGACTGAGGCCAGGCTGGGGACGGGTGGGCCACCGCCCCTGCACGACCCCTGCGTCATCCTCGCCCTTCTGGACCCCGGCGCCTTCCGCTTCCGCCCCTGCGCCCTGGCCATAGAGACCTCGTCTCCGCTTACCCTTGGCCACACCGCAGTGGAATTCCGCGTGGGTCCAGAACGACCCGCCAATGCCGACTGGGCCGTGGAGGCCGACTCCGACCGTGCCTTCGACCTGATCTACCGTCTGCTCGGACAGGCAGCGTGACCCGTCCCTCCATCCTCGTCGTCGGCTCGGTCAATCTGGACCTGGTGGCGTCCGGCGCGCCCCTGCCCCGCCCTGGGGAAACCGTCATCGGCGCGCGGCTTGAACGTCATCCCGGCGGCAAGGGCGCCAACCAGGCCCTCGCCCTGGCGCGGCTCGGCGGCGCCGTGCGGCTCTGGGCCCGGACGGGGGCTGACCCCTTTGCCGACGAAGCCCTCGCCCTCCTGCAGGCTGCGGGGGTTGACCTCAGCCTGGTTGCCCGGCTCGCAGACACCCACACCGGGGTTGCGTTGATCAGCGTCAGTCCCGAAGGGGAAAACCAGATCAGCGTCGCCTCGGGGGCCAACGCAATGGCCAGGCCCAGTGACCTTCCGATGACGATCGATGACGCGCTCCTTTGCCAGCTGGAGTGCCCCGTCGACCTAGTGGTCGCCGCCGTCGCACGGGCCCGGAGCTTCGTAGCCCTGAACCTGGCGCCCTTCGGCCCGATACCGGACGTCTGCCTCGAGCGCGCTGATCTCGTGGTGGTCAACGCCCTGGAGGCGGAGGCCCTGGGACCCCGCGCGGCCAGGGTCAGGGGCGCCCTCGTCATCACCGAGGGCGCCGGTCGGGTGTGCATGCTCCGTGGTGGCGTCTTGAGCGCAGAGGCTGAGCCGCCCCGGGTCAGGGCCGTGGACACCACCGGCTCCGGCGATGTCTTCACCGCAGGCCTCCTTCTAGCCCTTCTGGAGGGCCGCAGTGACGGTGACGCCCTGGCCTTTGCCTGCGCCGCCGCTGCCCTCGCGGCGACTCGCCCCGGCGCACAGACCGCCTGCCCTGACAGGGCGGAAGTCGACGCCTTCCTGGAGGGAGCGATCGGATGACCGCGCACGTCCCAGAACTCAGGCTTTCGGACTTCACCCATGGCGGCGAGGCGGACCGCGCCAGATTCCAGCATGACCTGTTCGCGGGCCTCCAGCGCTGGGGTTTCGTGATCCTGGGGGACCATAATGTCCCGACCGGGCTCCTGGATGCTGCCTACCGGATGTCGGCGGACCTGTTCGCCCTTCCCGATGCGGTCAAACTGGCTTCCGCCCGGGGGCTGCGGGGCTACATTCCCTTCGGGGCGGAACATGCCAAGGACAACCGCGCGCCCGACCTGAAGGAGTTCTGGCAGATCGGTCGGGAGCCGACACCGAGAGCCCTCGAGGTAGAGCCCCTGCCCGCCAATGTCTGGCCCTCCGGCCAGGCGGGTTTCCAGGAGACCTTCGAGGCGCTCTATGACGCCCTGGACGGGACAGGACGCCTGCTTCTGTCCGCCCTCGGCCCCTCACTTGGGCTCTCCGGAGACTGGTTTGACTCCCGGGTCCAGTACGGGCCTTCGATCCTTCGGCTTCTGCACTACCCGCCCGTCTCGGCAGACGCGCCATCTGGCGCCGTGCGATCGGCGGCGCACGAAGACATCAACCTCCTGACCATATTGGTGGCCGCCCGGGGCACCGGCCTCCAGCTTCGCGACCAGGACGGGACCTGGATTGCGGTGGAGACAGAGCCGGGAAAGCTGATCGTCGACACCGGTGACATGATGGCTCGGCTGACCAACGGCGTGATCGGGGCCACGACCCACAGGGTGGTGAACCCGGAGGGACCCAATGTCAGCCGGTACTCCATGCCCTTCTTCCTTCACCCGCACTCGGACCTGTCCCTCGCCGCCCTGCCTTCCTGCCGAGCGGAAAAGGTCTCCGAACCGGACATTACCGCCGGTGAGTTCCTGGCGGAGCGACTCCGGGAAATCGGGCTGGCCTGAAGCCGATACCGCGACAAGGCCTTTGCGCCATGACCGGGGCTTGGACTAGATTGCCCCCATGCGCAGCGGTGTCGCCGTTTCGCGCAGGAACCTGTGAATGCCCCCTTCGCCTGCCTTCAATCCGCCGGACACCCAGGACGACAATGCCTTTCGCCTCACCGGCGACTGGTGCGGCGCGCCTGTCCAGCCTGTGGGCGAGGCCCTTATCCAGCAGGTTGGCGCACTGCCGGAGGTTGCCTTCGACCTCCAGGGCGTGCGCCGCATGGACATTGCGGGTGCCTGGGCCGTGCTTAAGGCCCTCGGGCCGGGTGGCGACATGTCGCGGGTACGCGGGAAGCCCGAGCACCTGCGCCTCCTGGAGATGGTCGCCGCCGCCGACGCGGCGCGGCCGAAGCGGCGGGCTGGGCCCGGGCCCTTCAGGGCCCTGCTGGAACGAATCGGACGTGGAGTCGTCGGGATCGGCGCCGAGACCTACGGCATCCTTGCCTTCGCCGGGCAGTTGATGGTGGTCACGGCGCGCAGCCTCGCCAACCCCAGCCGCATCCGTTGGGCGCCCTGCGTTTCCATGGCCGAGAGAGCTGGCCTCGATGCGGTGCCGATCGTCGTCGTCGCCAACTTCTTCATCGGTGCCGTGGTGGGCCTTCTGGGCGTCAATACCCTGCGCCAGTTCGGGGCCGAGGTTTTCGCGGTCGAACTCATCGGCATCGCCGTGACGCGGGAGTTCAGCATCGTGATTACGGCTGTACTGCTGGCCGGTCGGTCCGCATCGGCTTTCGCCGCCGAGATCGGGTCCATGAAGATGACCCAGGAGGTCGACGCCATGAAGGTCATGGGCGTGGATCCCTTCGAAGCCCTCGTCTTCCCGCGTGTCGTCGCGCTCCTGCTGACGATCCCCCTCCTGACCTTCGTCGCCACCGTGGCGGGCCTGATGGGCGGGGCCTTGATCACCTGGGCCATGCTGGGCCTGGGGCCAAGCTTCTTCATGACCCGACTGGTCGAGAACGTCGGCGATACGCACTTCTGGATCGCCCTTTCCAAGGCGCCGGTCATGGCCATCGCCATCGCCGGGATTGGCTGCCGGCAGGGCATGTTGGTGGAGGGCGATGTCCTGTCCCTCGGCGAGAGGGTGACGTCTGCGGTCGTACAGGCCATTTTCGCGATCTTCCTGATCGATGCGATCTTCGCCCTGATCTACATGAAGCTGGGGCTGTGATGTCTACCGAGACCTTCGGGGGCGAAGCTGAAGCCCCGGCCATCGAGATCCGGGGCCTGCGTTCGCAGTTCGGGAGCCGGGTCATTCACGAGGACCTTGATCTCACCGTGGAACGCGGCGAGATCCTCGGGGTCGTCGGCGGCTCAGGCTCCGGAAAGTCTGTCATGCTCAACACCATCATCGGCCTCAAACGTCCGGAGGGCGGTTCAGTCCATGTCTTCGGGCATGACATCCACGCCGATCCGAGCCGAACCTGGGGGTCGATCGAGCGCCACTGGGGAGTCCTCTTCCAGCAGGGAGCCCTCTTCTCCAACCTCACTGTGGCGGAGAATGTCGAGGCCCCCCTTACGGAACACACGCGCCTGTCCCGCAAGACCATCCGGGAACTCGCCGAGATCCGTATCGGGCTGGTGGGACTTCCCCCCGAGGCCTGCGACCTTAAGCCCTCGGAACTGTCCGGGGGCATGCGGAAGCGGGCTGGCCTGGCGCGAGCCCTGGCCCTCGACCCCGAACTTCTCTTCCTCGACGAACCGACTGCCGGCCTTGACCCGATCGGCGCTGCAGCCTTCGACGACCTGATCCTCGAATTATCCCGCAGCCTTGGCCTTACGGTCTTCATGATCACCCACGACCTGGACAGCCTTTACGCCATCACCACCCGCGTGGCCGTGCTTGCCGACAAGCATGTCGTGGCTGTAGCCCCAGTCCAGACCCTCGAAACCTCCACCCACCCCTGGATCCAGGAATACTTCCTGGGTCCACGAGGGCGCGCCGCCTCCCAGAAATTCCGGACCCAGGCCTGATGGAAAAAGACGCCAACTACGCCCTCGTGGGCCTGTTCTCCCTTGCACTCCTTGTGGGCCTTCTCGCCTTTGGCATCTGGCTCGCCCAGTTCAACCTCAACAGAGACTTCCAGAACTATGACATCGTCTTCCAGGGGCCCGTGAACGGGCTGAGCAAGGGCGGTGAAGTCCGGTTCAATGGGATCAAGGTGGGGGAACTCACTCAGATCGAACTGGATCCCGAGAACACCGAGAAGGTGCTCGCACACGTTCGCATGACGGCAGACGTTCCCGTTCGCACCGACTCCGTGGCCACCATCGAGCCTCTTGGGATTACCGGGGTGAATTTCATCCAGGTCACCTCTGGAACGCGGTCAAATCCCCTGATCCGCGAGCAGGTTCCGTTCGGCAAGACGCCAGTGATCGCATCACGGCCCTCGGCGCTCTCCGGCCTCGTGTCCGGGGGCGAGTCGGTGCTCTCCGAGACCGTGAAGGCCCTCCAGGGGGTCAACGCGATGCTTACGCCTGAGAACATAGCCGCGATCCAGGCTTCGCTGCGGAATGTCGAGGTCGTCTCTGCGGAACTGGCGCGACGTAAGTCGATGATCGCCGAGACCGAAGCGGCGCTTAAGAGCGTCAACACCGCCGCCCAGGAGATCGCCGCCCTCTCCGCCTCAGGTCGCGGGCTCGTCGAGGGCGAAGGCGCTCAAACCCTCAAGAGCCTTGCGGACGCTGCGACTGAGACCCAGACGGCGGTCAAGGAACTCCGAGGCGTCATCGCCCGCATCGACGGCCCGGAGGGCGAGTACACGGCAAGCAGCCTCGCCCAGTTCACATCTGCGATCGGTGCCCTTCAGGGGGCAGCAGACTCCCTGACCCGCCTGTCCCGCGAACTGGAAGCCAATCCCCGCGGCCTCATCTCGAAGAGCCCCGGCAAGGAAAAGGACGTCCGTCCATGATCCCGACCCTGAACCTCAGCCGCCTGGGCGTCCTCTCGGCGGCGCTACTCCTGTCCGGATGCATCACCCTGCTGCCGGACAGCAAGCCGACCCAGCTCTACCGGTTCACGCCGGACCCGCAGGCCTCAGCGACGCCGTCGCCGACGGAGGGGCGCTATGCCGTCGTCCGGGCGGGCGGGAACTTCCATCCCGCCGCGGCTGGCGACCGGATCCTGACCTCCGATGGCGCAGAGGCCGCCTATCTCGCCAACGCCCGGTGGACCCAGGCGGCGGCCGTCCTCTTCGACCAGGCCCTTGTGAGAGCCTTTGCCACCAGTTCCGGCCCGGCGCGCCTGATCACACCCGGCGAATTGGGCCGCCCGGCCTTCGGCCTGCGCGTTGATGTTTCCCGTTTCGAAGCGGCCTACGACCAAGGTCCGAAGGCTGCGCCTGAGATCCGGGTGGACCTGCATCTTGTTCTGACCCGCCTCAAGGACCAGACAGTGGTTCAGGAGCAGACCTTCGCCTTCAGTCGCAGGGCTGCTGACAACCGGGGGGGCGCCATCGCGGAGGCGTTCAGCGAGGCTGTCGAGGAAGCTTTGGAGACCATTGTGCGCACGGCCGACAAGGGCGTGGGCGCGCCCCCGCCAGCCCAGAGCCTGCTCCCTTCAGATGGAACGTCTGAAAGGGCGAAACCGGCTCTAAGTCCAAAAAGCTAGATCCCGTGGATACGCCGGGCAGCTGTCACGGTGTTGGCGAGCAGGCAGGCCACCGTCATCGGCCCCACGCCGTTTGGGACCGGCGTGATGGCACCAGCAACCTGGCGGGCTGACTTGAAGTCCACATCGCCGACCAGCTTTGTTCGTCCCTCGGCGGCCTTGGCGGGATCGTCGAACGGGACCCGGTTGATGCCGACGTCTATGACTGTGGCACCGGGGCGAATCCAGTCGCCCGGGATCATGCGCGGACGCCCCACCGCCGCGACGAGGATATCCGCTTCCCGGCAAACCGCGGCAAGGTCGCGCGTCCGGGAGTGGGCGATGGTCACTGTGCAATCCGCTTGCAGGAGAAGCTGGGCCACCGGTCGCCCCACGAGGATCGACCGACCGACCACCACCGCCCTCAGCCCCGACAGGTCGTCCCCGAGGGTCTGACGTAGCAGGATCATGCAGCCTAAGGGCGTACAGGGGGAGAGTGAGGCAAGCCCCTGGGAAAGGCGTCCCGCATTCACGACGTGCAGGCCATCGACGTCCTTGTCCGGATCGATGGCCTCGACGACGGCTTTTTCATCCAGCCCTTGAGGAAGCGGCATCTGGACCAGGATGCCGTGGATCGCCGGATCGGCGTTCAAGGACCGAACCAGGCCAATCAGGACGTCCTGCGGCGTGTCTGCTGACAGCCTATGGGTGACCGAGTGCATGCCCGCAGCGAGGGATTGCTCGCCCTTGGAGCGCACATAGACCTGACTGGCCGGGTCCTCCCCCACCAGGACCACCGCCAGACCCGGAGTGACGCCGAAGCGGGCCCTCAGCTCTGCGACCTCCGCGGCGACCTGGGACCGAAGGCTGTCTGCCGCGGCCCGACCGTCGATAAGCTTGGCTTCGCTCATGCGGAACTCCGAGTTTCCAGCAGCCCGGCCTACTATGTCAGACCCGAGCGCGCAAACCGCGAAGCCACTGGGCCACCGCCCAGGCATGGGACTCCCGGTGAAGCCACCGCAGAGCCTGCAAGGGCGTCCGCCAGACAAGCCGGTGGTCCGGCTCCGTCAGCAGGTGGGGCGCCTCGGAGAGAATCACCGCCGTGAAGTATTCGCCTCTGACGTTGAACGCCCGGCCGTCATTGATCACCACCCGGTCGGACGATGGGCCCAGTCGCGAGACCGGGCGAACGACCAGGCCCGTCTCCTCCGCGAACTCGCGGACGAGGGCACCTTCGGGCGTTTCCCCGGGCTCGATGCCACCTCCGGGGAGGGCGAGCCAGATCTGAGTCTCCGGGTCGCCGATCTCGACCAGGGCGATGCGTCCGCGCCGGACCGCGATGCCGAAGGCCGATGGCCGGTCCGGCCAGGTGCCCGCCGCCTCAGGCAGGCCGAATTGGGGAGCCTCCATCAGTCCTTGCCATAGAGGGACGTCCAGATGTCCGCCCGTCCCGCAAGGGCGTCGGCCACTGGGACTTCCGGCCAACCGACGCGGGCGGTCTCCGAGGTTCGCCAGGCCAGGACCGTGAAGTCCCTCAGGGCGGAGGCGCCAGCACCCAGGCGCTGGGCGGCATAGGCACCCCCGCGGGGGTCGCCAGGTGCCAATCCCCCGGCCTTTTCCAGCCTATAGAGGTTCAGAACCTCCTCCGAACCGGTCCTGAGATAGGCCGAGATGCGGGTCTCCAGCGGCCCCTCCGGGGCCTGGCCTTGCGACGACATCGCCCTGCGGACGTCCTCGATCCGCACGGCTCTGGCGACCAGGTCGCCCTCGAACGGACCGTGGATCCGTGCCGTCGTGAAGCCCTCCGGGTTCGGGCCCTCACCCCAGCCGTTGTAATGGATGGTCATGTGGAGGGGCTGGGAACCATCCGCCACGAAGTGCGAAAGACGCCCCAGGGTCTGGAGCACGGCCGC